>CAURWB010000065.1:0-10779 GCA_963528245.1 uncultured Campylobacter sp.
TTTAGTTTGTCATATTCTGGCATCATCTCCACAAACTCAAACCTTCTTCTAAGTGCTGTATCCATAAGAGCTATGCTGCGATCTGCTGTATTCATCGTGCCTATTATATATAAATTTGACGGCACTCCAAATTTTTCTTTTGAGTATGGTAGCTCCACTATTATTTCGTCATCTGCACCGAGTCTTTTTGATGGCTCTATTAACGTTATAAGCTCGCCAAAAATTTTAGATATATTTCCGCGATTGATCTCGTCGATGATTAATACCCGCTTTTCTGATTTTCTATTTGATTTTTCCATATAGTATTCAACCAAGTACGTGAACAAATTTGTATAGCCGTTTACTATGTATTTTTCAAGTATTTCTGGATTTTTGTCTGCCGCGCTCTTATTTTTAATATCTTCTATTGTGATAGATCTGTTTTTTAATAATCTCACTAATTCTTCTATAAGATAAATCGGAACAGGGATTTCTCCTGGGATATTTTTCTTCTTTAGTTTTATAAGTTCAGTCCCGGCATAAGAGATTGTATAGCCTTCTATTGTATCTCCTATATTAAAAATAGTATTTTTACAAATATCCTTAAAGATACCATTTGTTATTTTGTATTCCAATCCTTTATCTTGACTTTCTTTGTCAAAAACAGGTTTTATTCCCTCCACAAATTCCTCATATCCATAACTTTGATGAAATGTTACAAATTTTATTTGTCCGCTTTGCGCATATTCATCAAATTGTTTTTTAAAACCTTCCTCTTTTCTTCGTCGTTGATTTCTTCTTTACCAACTTTTTTCCCTCTTATTATTTCGATAGCTTTTGCTATTGTATTATATGTTTTTCCTGTACCTGGAGGGCCGTATAAAATTTGATTAAGTGGATAAGTTAATTTCTTGTCATTGTCGGTCATTTCATATCCTTTGTTATCACTGTTGTTTTGTTGATTGTTTTCTGTATTTTTATAAAATTTCTCATATGTTAGACGATATACATTTGTTAGTGCATTAAGTAAGCTTGTGTAGTCAAGAGTTGTAAATGTGTTTACATTTTCTATGGCAAAAAATATATACTTTTCCCAAGCAAGTTTATCAAGCTTGAAACCAGATATATGTATCTTTTTGCATTCCGACTCCAAGAAGTTATATATTTCATCTTTTAGTTTTTCTTCTGTATCGCTTAGTTTTGTATCGATTAGCCCTATGGATACATAAAAATTACTTGGTTCTGCTAAAACGGCGAAATAAATAACTAAGTGTGAATCATTATCAAAAGGTATATATCTATTCCATATATCTCGCAATAGTTTTACCATCTGCTTTTAGCCAATTTCCATTACGCTCACTTCTAAAATTTTTAAAAATACTATCTGTAAATTTGATCAAATTTTCACGAAAATTACTTAGCTTATTAAGTGTTATTTCTTCGTCTTTACTGTATTTTGTATTTTGAGCGTATCTGTTTGCAAAATACCTAAATCCATCTAAAATTTTATTTTTCAAATCATCATCTATCATATAATCTCCATATTTAAGTATATTCTATCTTTGGCTGCCTTATGTATGGTAAAAAATAATAGCTATAAAAGTCTATATAATTTATGATTTCATTTTTTACTTTGACGCATTCTGTCATATAAAATAAAAATTGATAATAAGGTTTTACCTTATAGATAGCGATATTATCTGTTTTAGCCAAGTATGGCACAACTCTTTATATATTTTTAAGTGTAAAATAAAAATTGGTAATTACAAAAGATAATTTGATAATATGGAGAAGAAATCGTTCTCTGGCGTGTATTTATTTATATCTATATAGTTTGATAATAAGGAGAAAAATTATAATTTTTTAAGAACATTTTGTATAAAATACTTCAAAATAAATTTTTGATTAAAGCAATATATGATAAAAAACTATATTAAATTTCCTCAACGTAAGATTAAAAAGAATTATCGTTCGGTTACGGGTCATTTTCCAAGTCTTAAAAACGGTAAATCTATCGGTTTTGAATCGTTATTAGAAAAATCTTATTTCTTGTCGTTGGAATTTAATGATGACATTATTTTTTACTACGAGCAACCTCAAATAGAAATATTTTTTAAAAATAAAAATATGATATATAGCATGGATTGTTATGCGGTCGCGGATAAAAAATCGGCACTTAAGGACTCTTTAGTTGAAATAAAGTATACTGAAGAGATCGAAAAGAAACAGATGTATTTTAAAGAAAAATTTGAAGCAACAAAAGCATTTGCTAAAAATAGAGATTTAAATTTCGAATTATTTACCGAAAAATCATTAAGTCCTATATATCTTAATAATCTAGATTTTTTATATAAATTTAAATTAAACCCAGTAAAAAGCGAATACGAAAATAGAATATTTGAAGTGCTAAAAAATAGCAAGAGCATGACCGCATATAATGTAGCGAAATGCATTTCCTCTAGCCTTAAGGATTATGCCGTTATAGCAAATTCTATATGGTCGCTTGTTGCTAACAACAAATTAAAAACTGATTTGGAGAATAATAAGGTAACTATGAATTCGCTAATAGAGGCAATATTATGAGTAATGTTATAAAATTTGGTATAAATACAAACATTTTTTATAATGATCTAGAGTACCGCGTGAAAGCGTATACGAATTTTGATGAAGTCTTATTAAAAAGAACCGTTGAACCTTTTAATGAAAAAATAGTCAAAGTAAGCGAGCTAATAAAAGAGCCGAGAAATGCTAAAAAACTTGACAAGGATTTGGTTGAGGTAAAGGACGACGATTTTGAGGAGGCTTTAAAACGATATAAAACAATAGAGTCGTTACTAAATCTTAAAAATAGGACCACCAAAGATGTGCAAGCAATAGCTAAAAAGTATAAAAAAGGAATTGCCACGATATACAGATGGTTGAGTTTGTACGAAGAATACGGCACCATAACATCTCTGGCGAGCAAAAGAGAATATTGCGGAGCCAAGGGTAAAAGTAGGCTAGATAAATCCGTAAATACTATCATTCAAAATGTCATTGGAGACATGTATTTAAATAAACAGCGCTATCCGCTGCTTAGTCTTTATAATAAAATCGTTGAAAAATGCAGCGCGGCCGGACTAAAAATCCCAACAAAAAATACCATACGAAATAGAATAAACAGTATCCATCCAAAGATTATAGCCAAACACAGAAAAGGTATCAGAGTTAAAGAGACCAGGGGTATGCCAAATCGCTTTCCTGAGGTCAAGATGCCTTTGGATATTATTCAGATCGACCATACAAAAGTCGATGTTATGGTTGTGGATAAAGAGACTAGGCAAAGCATAGGTAGACCGTACATAACGGTAGCTATAGATATATTTAGTAGGATGATATACGGTTTTTATATTAGCTTAGAGGCTCCTAGTTATTTTAGCGTTGGACAATGTTTGCTAAATGCAATTTTACCTAAAGACGATATTATGCGTCAACACCAAATTCAGGGGGAGTGGCCGGTTTATGGACTGCCTAGAAAGATTCATATGGATAACGGCAAAGATTTCAGAAGTATGAGTTTGCATAGATTTTGTGAAGAATTTAGAATAGAAGATGTTTATCGTCCGGTAGCAAGGCCGGAATTTGGAGGAGCTGTCGAAAGAGTTATTGGAACTTGTATGAAAAAAATGCACGAAATACCTGGGACTACTTTTTCAAATACGTTTGAGAAAGGAGGATATGATTCTGAGGAGCAGGCTGCCATGACTATAGACGAGCTAGAAAAGTGGTATCTGGATTTTGTAATAAATATCTATCATAAAACCGAACATAGTTCTTTAGGCATGACGCCCGAAGAAAAATTTTATCAAGGTATATTTGGACTAGGCGAAGATAAGAGTATACCGTTTTTGCCGACTGTTCCAGCAGATACTTTAAAGCTTAGGATGGCGTTGTTGCCGGAAATAAAAAGAGCCGTTCAAAAAAACGGTATTACTATAGATTATGTTACGTATTTTAGCGAGGTGCTTAGAAAATGGATTATACCTACACAATACAAAAAAATAAAGCCCGATCTTGATAACTGCGTTGTTTGCAGAAGAGATCCTAGGGATATAAGTAAAATTTACGTTTATGATGAGGATATTAAAGATTATATAGTAGTTCCGTATGCCGATATAAAAAGACCAAAAATCAATTTATCTGAGTTAAGAGCCTCGATAGCCGAAGCAAAACGCGTCGTAACGGGACGAGATATCGAGACTCATGATGTATTTGAGGCGTATGATAGGCTAAATCGGTATATCGAAAATGCAATAGATCAAAAGAAAATAATAAAAAGAAAGCAAAATTCGAAATTGCATCAGGAAAAAACCTTGCAATTAGACAAAGAACGAATAAATTACCAGGGGAAGCAAATTAAGTTAAAAGTAAACATAGACGACAATCAAGACGGATATGACTTATATCCGGTGGAATAAAAATGGGCGATAGAAATTTAATTTCCGAAGCGTTAGAATTTTTGCCAAAAAGCAATGAAGAAAGAATTGAATATTGCAAAAAAGATCACTGGATAGGATATCCGGCTGCCATTAAATTAATAGATTTGCTCAAAGATAAATTTTTGGATCCGCCGCAAATGCGGCATGAGGGATTACTTGTTTATGGAGACTCGAATAATGGCAAGACGGCTATTTTAAAAAGGATGTATGATTTGTATGTCGGCAACTTGGGATATGTTGAATATGATAAAGAGTTGGTATATGAAATTCCGATCATATATTTTCAAGCCCCGACTATTCCAGATGAAAGTAGGCTATATTCCCTTATTCTAAATGAACTATTTGTGCCGCATAAACCGACGGCAAAGATTATAGAAAAAGCAAAATTGGCCGAAAGGCATCTAAGAAAATTAAAAACCAGGATGATCTTAATCGATGAAATCCACAGTGCTTTAACTGGCAATTTAAACAGACAGCGTACTTTTATTAACGATCTAAAACAACTTAGCAATAATTTATCTTTGACTATAGTTTTGGCGGGCACGAGAGAAGCGTATTCGGCTTTATCTATCGGAGCAGAAACTGAGTCGAGATTTCCTGCTATAGAATTACCAAGATGGAGCAACGATAAAAAATTTAGATCTTTCGTGGCTACTTACGAAAAGTGTCTCCCATTAAAAGAAGCATCAAATATGGCAGATGACCCAGAAATTATTAGCGCGTTATTTCATCAATCCAGCGGACTAATCGGTAGAACGGTCAATCTCTTAAAGAAGGCCGCGGTAAAAGCCATTAAGTCAAAAAAAGAAAAAATAACAGTCTCTGATATAGAATATCTTCCTAAGTTGTAGTATGAAAAAGTGGAAAAGGAGTAATGAGTGGATAAAAAATTATTTCTTTTTGATAGTTCCAAAGCCTCTAAAAGATGAATTACTTAGTTCTTGGCTTGTGCGCGTTGCTATAGAGCATGGGCAAGGACTATCTTCTTTTCTGACATTATTTGTAAAAAAAGACGGTAGCTCCGTAAGCAGGACTGACATAGACTTTTTATATGATGAGAATCTTTTTTACTATTTGTCTGAAAAAAGTGATCTAAGCAAGCAAGACATATTACGAATGTCGCTCAGGAGTGAAGAAGGATATTTGTTTTCGTGTAACGGCCTTTATCCACCCAAGCAGGTTAGAAAGGTAACGGACAAGCGTACGCATAACGGTTTAATGTTTTGTCCAAAATGCTTATCGGAAGATAAAATTCCATATTATAGAAAAAAATGGAGATATTATTTTTATAATGCATGTCCTGAGCATAAGGTATTCCTTACCGATAGGTGTTGGGAGTGTCACGAAAAGATCAGACTAGCAAAAATAAATTGCCATGAAGAAATTTGTTTTTGCAGTAAGTGTGGTAAAGATTTACGTTTAATTACGACGGTGCGTACGCAAGATAATTTTACATATGGATTAAAAGCTATAAAGTGGTTTGAAAATGGTCTAAAAAATGGCTATTTTATAATTAATCAACAAAAAATTCGCTCGCTTTCTGTATTTGAAAGTATGACAAAAATATGTTATTTATTGAATGGAAAGGAAGGATTAAAATTTAAAAATTTTCCTTTAATTGACGAGTATAATGCTATTTGTAAAAAACTTAGCGCCTATAGCTCAAAAAAGACGCTATCTATACAAAAAGATTTTATATTAACTGCTATGACTTATCATCTTTTCCAAAATTATCCCGATAACTTACTAAATTTTATTCGACAAAATCATATGACATATCGAGATTTTACGCATGATTTTAAAGGTATTCCTTTTTGGTATAAAGAAGCTATAGGCAAAATCTTACCGCCGCAAAATAAAATGGGTAGGACGATAGATGAAAATGAAATTATTGCGGCAGCTAAATATCTAAAAAACCTTGGAATAGTCGTAAACCAAAAAAATGTAGCAGACATCGTGGGGTGCCACTGCACCATTAATAGCGGATTCGTTAGGCTTTATAATAAACTCAATCTCGGGTTAGGTAATAAGCGTCATTGGCCGTAGGGCTCATTAAGATGTATTTCTAAGAGTGCTTAATACACGATTTCAGTCGCCATTGTCTAGCAAATTCGTCGTCAAATTTACTATCATATCTTTTTGTTTAGGATCGCTTTGGGCTATAAGTAGAGCAAGAGTGGCAAGCGCATTGCCGTTGATTTTGGGTTCGACGTTATTTTTGTAGAGCAGGTTACTTTTCGAGAGAAATAAAATAAACATAAAAGCCCCGATCCGCTTATTGCCGTCGTTAAAAGGGTGGTCTTTTATGATATAGTAGATCAAATTTGCCGCCTTTTCTTGCGCGCTAGGCAGCAGCTCGCATCCGCCGAAGGTTTGATAGATATTTTTTAGTATCCCTTCAAGCTCTCCGGCCTTTTGCGTTCCGAAAATTTGCGACGCCTCGCCTTTTCGGACTAGCTCCTCTTTGAGCTCGTTGATCGCTTTTACGGCTTCTTTGTAGCCTAGAGTAAAATTTTCGCCCGCCTCATCTGTATATATACTAAGGGTTTTGCCGTCGTATTTTTGCAAAAGCGTCCAGGTTTTGGCGTAACTTCTTATGAGTTCAAGTTCGTCGCCGAACCTATGTAAATTCGTCATGGTTTTTACCTATTACTTTTTTTGCAAATTATATCAGTTGGGACATAAATTTGTCCTTTTTATCTAGTAAAATCACAACCCATACCCGCAAAGGAGCACATATGCAAAATTTAACTCAAATAAAAGAAATGCTCGAAGCCGCTGGCGAACTACGAGAGAAAGTCAAATTTATGTTAAACTCCGCCGACGTTTCTACGGAAAATGCGTTTAAGCTAAGAAATATAAAAAGCGATTTGAGCGGCATTATAAATTCTCTCCAAGCTAAAGCTATCCAAGAAGCATCTAAGCTAGCCGGCTTAAAAAGCGCAAACACCGGAGCCGGAGGACTATATACCCTAGAAGAGACGGGACTAGTGCTGGGCGGAGTGACTAGAGAGCGAGTAAGGCAGATAGAAGCTCAAGCTATAAAAAAGATCAAACATCCAAGGATAGTCAGGAAATTTTACGATTACGTGAAAGAAGGTTCTTAAATTTATCTACGAAAAGAGTAGGGGGGGGGGGGGCTGTTAATAAGCCCTTGTTTGTTGTTGTGTTTATGGTTTATTTATGTTATAAAGATAACATGTAAAGTTAGTTAAAATGATAAAATTTGCAAATTTTTAAAATAACGCTACATTTTTTACTCTGTTACACTATCCGGTAGAGCTAAAAACTTATCGTCGAGTACTATTTTTGCTACCCACTCGCTGTCTTTTAAATAACCATAGATATCCTCTGCTATACCTAGGATCTCTTCATAACTTTTGGCGCTATTTAGTTCTTTTAAAAAACAAGATTTTGCCGATACTTTATCATTTGCTTTTGCATAGTAGTTAGCTAAAAGTCCCCAATGCTCACAGCCTGATTTTTGGATACTTTGACAAGCCATACGCAAAATACCGGTAGATGCATTTTTATAAAATTGTTCCATAAGCATACAAAGATCGTGGTAATTGTAACTAACCGCTGTATACTCTAAGGTCTTTATCGCTTTTAGATGAAGTCTCTGCACCGCTTTAAAATCCAAGAAATAGTTCGTCATATACTCGGCCAAATCGGTAAAATCATTAGCGCTTTTGGCTACCTTCTCAAGTCTGTCGCAATGCGTTCTAAGCCAATGTTTAATCCCTATAGTGCTAGAAATTTCAGACGTTAATAAATTTAAATCAATAGGGTCGTTTATATTTTGCGCTATGTTTTTGAAAATATCTTCGGCACTTTTGGTATCATTAAAATACCTTACGTAAACTTTAGCCATAGCTCCGGCCAAGGAGTATATATTAGTACCCTTTAGTATGTCTTTTTTGACTACCATTTCATCTAGCCGTCTTTTAGCCCAAGATCTCTTTCCGAGTCTTACCATCCATTCTAAAATATTGACTTTTTCGGTGTTTATGTGAGAAGCTTTATAGTATATCGTGGCTTTACCGTTTTTTATAACAGATTCGCAGCTATAATTTACGTTGTCGTCTAAAGGCGTTTCATCTAAAAAATAACCTTGTTTTAAAAATTTTATTGCCTCTTTCTTTCCGAGAAATTTCTTTGCCATGGGAGCAATCCTGACGAAATCATCTGTATTTTTAACTAATCCAATAGCCTTTTTTACGGCCTTTTTGCCTGTATTTTCATTTTTATGACAAATCTTAGCTATGGCCATAAGATCCGATATGTAATCATTCTTTATATTTTGATCAAGCAAAGTGCATGCGAGCGGCCTATCCACCAAATAGTGTTTTAGTCCGCTTTTTATATGTCTTGTATATAAAGATTTACCATCGCTTAGCGCTCTAGTATAAAACCTTTTCGCTATAGAATAAGCGTCTTTGATTTTTAAATTTAAAATTTCCAAACTGAAATAACAATAAAAGTTAGCGTCAAAATTAGTCGTAGCTAAGATATCGTTTAAAAATCTTATTGCCGTATTTTGATTTATGATTTTTAGCTTTATAAAATTTAGCATATTAATATAACAAATCTCATACTCGGCATGCATTTTTGCCTTTAAAAACAGTCTTTTGCACCATCTTATATCATTTGTGATTTTATAAACTCTTTGGGCTAGGTACGCATAGTCTGCTCCGCCTATTTTACAACGCTTTTCAAACATCAAAAGAACCTTTTTGGCTAAAGCTAGATTTCCTTCCTTTGCCAGTTTTGTGGCGATATCGTCGTATGTAAAAAGATTATGATTTCGTCTTGTTATGTATTTTGGACAAGTTTTTACGATCGCATCAAATTCGTCTTTGTCTATAGTTTTTTCTATCTCTTTAATCAACTCTCGTATGGGAATATTGTCATCAAGAACATAACTAGCATACATTATCCTTCCCTCATCCAGTTTATGTAGCTTGTCGTAGTCGTAAAACATCATTACTCCTTTTGGGATATATACAAATTTGTGTCAAAAAATTTTAAAAATATATAGATTTGGTAGGTGGTTTGTGGTGTATTTTAAGGATAAAGAGTGTGTGTAAATTTTTGGCTAATATTAACTTAAAGCTCTTTTGATTGAACCTGGGTAGAGAGCCTATTTCAATAACTACCCAGCATTAGGTTAATATAATGTGTAAAAAACATAAAATAAGTTTTTGTCTCGATTAAATAATTGTACTCAATCGATTTGGTGGGATTAGTTTATCATTTTCTAGGTCAAAATACAAAATTTCAAGATGCATATCTTTTTCATATTCAAATTTCATAGACTCTTGCTCTACGCCGTCTATTTTTGGGTAAATGAGATAGAGGTTGCCACACTCGTATTTTTTGCCGTAAGCATAGAGCTGGTATAAGTCGGCTTGTGAGATTTTATACTTTCTCTCGTTTTCTTTATTATCTTGCCTGATGATTTTCCACTTTGTGTCGGCTATAAATTTCCCCTCTAAGAATATATCTGGTTTTAAGCCAAAGTCTCTTGGTTCTTCAATAAGATATTTTACTTTGTGCTGTAATATGGTGCCAGGTATCTTTTTCTCTATGAAATTTCCAACATAGCTTTCAAAGAGTGCATTCATATCAAATAGCAAGGCAAAGGCCGTATCGTTACCTCTATACGGACTAAACGACTTGTTTTGTAAAAATATTTTACTCCATAAAAGCGCTTGTTCATAGTGTTTTGTTTGGCGATTTGGTTTTAAGCGGCTAAAGTCCGCGTTTATATCGGAGCTAGATGAAATTTCGTTAAAAACAAATAAATATTCTCTAATAAGCCGTTGATTTTTGGTTGATTTTGAGCACCTGTATAAAAACTCGAGCGTGCTTTTTATGAGACGATTTTCTGTTCTATCCACAGAAAACTCCTGATAGCAAACGTAAAATCTCTCTTTATGGACGATATTTTTACGTATTTGTTCTGAGATTTTTAGCTTTCCTTTTAAAAATTTTAGATTATCTTCTAGCTCTATATAGTCGCTTTTTATGCCTATTTTTATGAGTTTTGATACTTCATCTAGGAACATCGATATAAAAATTTCAAGAAGTGGTAGATTCAAGCTTTTTAAATTCGCTATGTTTATATTTTTAAATGGATGGTTTTTTAAAGTTTTTAACATTCTTAGTAAAATTCTTTTAGAATTTTCTACCGCTTCTTTATTGCTGGCATTGTCGTTATCATGGATCTTGGGAAGTATCTCAAGGCTATCGCCGCTTTTTGTCTGGATGATACCGACGTAGTTTTGAGCTTGTAAAAAATCGCCCTTTTTGTCTCTAC
>CAURWB010000066.1:0-10113 GCA_963528245.1 uncultured Campylobacter sp.
TTTCAAACCGCTTAAAACTGCCGCCCAGCACGCTTACGTTTCCTCCGAAGCTCGGTTTTGACAGCCTTGCTATCTCTCTATCGAAAAATATACCGCCGCTAATGAGTGCGCCGTATCTGACGTCTTGCGGGCCTTTTACGATGCGAACCGAGCTGTAGTTTTGCGCCGAGATGTAGGTGATGGGCGTATCCATACGCATGCCGCAGCCGCCGTTTAGCGTGCTGCCGTCGATCAGCACCGGCAGCCTAGCCGCCGTCTGCGAACGATAATAAACCTCGCTGCCGCCTCCGCCCTTGCGCTCCATCGTAAAGCCGTTCAAATTTGAAAGCGATTTGGCGATATCGCTGTTTTCCAGTATTGCGCCTTTTCCGGCTATTTGGGCGTTGGTTGGTTCGTCGAGGGCTGATTTTTGCATTTTTGACGAGACAGTAACGGGACTCAGACTTATCGCTTCCTCGGCGCTAAGCATCAAATTTGACGCCATGGCCAGCGCCAAAACGTAAGAAATTTTCATTTTCGCTCCTACAAAATTAATATTAAATATTGAAATTGAAGCAAAAATCGACTTAAATAAAGCATGAATATTTATGTAATGTTAATTATTTTGTGTGAAATTTAGCTCAAACCGTGCTATTTCGGTCGCTTGCATTAAGTGTGTAGAAAAGTAACTTTAACGGATTAGAATTATAAATTTAAGTAATCTCGGTTTCATCAAATTTGAGTTTAACGAAACCGAGATTAAATTTACAAAATCTCTTTTACCAGTAGCTGGGGCGTGACGAGTCCTCGAAACGAGTTTTTCGATACCGAAAAAACGAGGTCAATGCTCTCGCCTGCATGCGGCTCGCGAGTGAAGTTAAAAAAGAGCGCCTCGAGGCACTTGCCGTCTTTTTGTAGGATTAGTTTTAGGTGATTTTGTTCTCTACCGATTAGTTTTTTGTTTTTGACGACGGCGGATTTGATTTCAAAGAGCGGGCGCGGATTTTTCTGTCCGTATGGCTCAAAATGCTCCAAAATTTCAAGCAGCTCAAAGTCTACTTCGCCGGCTTCTATCTCGCCTAGAGGCTCGTCAAATGCGCTAAATTCGTGCAAATCCATCAGCATACACGAGCTATTTATCGCGTTTTTAAACGCTTCTAAATTTGCCGGATCTATCACGATGCCTGCCGCCCCTTTGTGTCCGCCGTAGCCCGCGAGTAAATTTTCGTGGCTAGCGATGAGCGAGAGGATGTCTAGCTTGCCCACGCTTCTAGCGCTGCCTTTGGCGCGGTTTTCGTCGATGCTAAAGACGATGGCGGGCTTTTTAAACTGCTTTGCTAGACGCGATGCGACGATACCGATGACGCCCTCGTGCCAGCCCCTGCCCCACGTCACGATGATATGCTCGTCCTCGCGCACGTCCTTTAGCGAGCACTCAAAAAGCGTGCGCTCCTCCTCCTTGCGCGAGTTGTTAAAGCTCACGATGGTGTCGAGACATTCGCAGGCGCGGTCTAAGCTTTTGGCGCGCAAAAACTCAAAAGATACGCTCGCATCGTCCATACGGCCAGAAGAGTTTATGAGCGGCGCGATAAGAAAGCTGATGTCGTCGCACTCGAATTTATCCTTGCCGTAGAGTTGCTTTATCGCGGTAAATGCGGGCCTGCGCGAGCTGTTTAGGCGGTTTACGCCAAGCTTAACCAGGATGCGGTTTAGGTCGCGAAGCTCCATCATATCGGCTATTATCGCGATGGCGAGGAGATCGAGAAATTTGCCCATATCGTAGTTGATGCGGCACACGTCTTTTAGCGCGCCGACTAGATACCACGCGACCTGAGCGCCGCAAATTTCGACGTTTGGAAAGTGGCAATCCTTTTGCTTCGGGTTTATGATCGCGTAGGCCTCGGGTAGGACATCAGGCGGCATGTGGTGATCGGTGATGATGAGATCGATGCCTTTTTGCTTGCAAATTTGAGCCGCGTCGTTTGCCGAGATGCCGTTGTCTACGGTCACGATGAGGCCGGCATCCGCGATCTCCTCGACGATTTGCGGATTTAGCCCATAGCCGTCGCTAAAGCGATTTGGGATACGTACGAAATACTCGCTAACGCCCAAATCATCGAAAAACTCGGCTATTATGACGCTGGCGATCACGCCGTCCACGTCGTAGTCGCCGACGACGACGATCTTTTCGTTTTGTTCGATCGCGCGTTTTATGCGCTCGGCACCCTTAAATACATCCTTTAACGCATCAGGCGTAGGAATTTCTGAAAGTTTTTTGTGAATGTCCTTTTCAAATCTCTGGTTCAGTAATTCCTTTATTTTTTCCTTATTCAACATCGTTTTGACGGGCTTTTGCGTAAGCCTCGCGCTCAATCGCCGCCTTGCCACCGTTTTTGCCTAAATTTTCGCTCGCCACTGGGGTTAAATTTACCCACGCCGCGCCGCAAAAAAGGCTAAATTTTGGTTCAAATTTCATCTTTTTCCTTCTTTTTTATTTTCTAATGCGCAAATTATAGCTTTTTGAAATTTAATTTCTGATAATTGTAAATAAAGCGGCTATTTTACGGCTTGGATACGGATTTAAAAGCTTTGCAAATTTGATACTCTTTACAAATTTAACGTTTTTAAAAATATGAACGCGAGCGTAAAATTTAAATTTAATGGAAGTAAAAATTATGAAAGAAATTTAGAGCCGAGTGGCTCTAAATTTGATTATTTCGATTTTTCTAGGCTAGCCTTGATAAAGCCCAAAACTACGGGATTTGGATTTGTTAGGCGGCTGGTGAACTCCGGATGAAACTGCACGCCGACAAACCACGGATGCGAGTTTTTAGCGCCCGTCGCAGGCGAGCTAAGCTCGACGGCCTCGATCAGCCCGTCGCTCTCGCCGCTAACTATCAAGCCGTTTGCTTCAAATTCGGCTCTGTATTTCGGATTTGCCTCGTAGCGGTGGCGGTGGCGTTCTTTGACGCATTTTGCGCCGCCGTAGATTTGGCTTAGTAGCGAACCGGGCTTAATGTCGCAAGTATACGCGCCAAGCCTCATCGTGCCTCCGACCGGGCTTTGGTGCGTGCGGATCTGCGTCTGACCGTGAGCGTCAATGAAACTATCGATGAGATATATGATAGGATTTACGCACTCGGGCTTAAATTCGACCGAATTTGCATCCTCGAGTTTTAGCACGTTGCGGGCAAACTCGATGAGCGCTAGCTGCATGCCTAGGCAGATACCAAGATACGGCACGCCGTTTTCGCGGGCGTATTTTATCGCCTCGATCTTGCCGCTCACGCCGCGCTCGCCAAAACCCCCAGCGACAAGCACGCCGCCCACGTCTTTTAGTAGCTCATCGACGTTTGAAGGTTCGATTTTCTCGCTATCTATCCACTTTAAATTTACCTTCGCATCAAGGCTCGCGCCCGCATGGATGATGCTCTCGGTTAGGCTCTTGTAGCTCTCTTTGAGGTCGATGTATTTACCAACGAATGCTATCGTGGTTTCTTTTGTCGGAGCGATGATGCGTTTAACTAGGCTGTCCCAGTTGCGCATATCAAGCTTTAGCTCGCCCAAATTTAAAATTTCGGCGATCGGTGTTAAAACGTCTTGGTTATAAAACGCGAGCGGCACCTGGTAGATGCTGGCCGAGTCGATGCTCTCGATGACGCAGTTGCGCTCTACGCCGCAGCTGGCGGCTATTTTATCTTTTAGCTCGCGGTTTAGCGGCTGCTCGGCGCGGCAGATGATCATATCCGGGCTAATGCCGATACGGCGCAGCTCGCCGACGCTGTGCTGAGTCGGTTTGGTTTTTAGCTCGCCCGCGACTTTGATAAACGGAACGAGAGTTAGGTGGATATTCATCGCGCGTTTGCGGCCGACCTCGATGCGAAGGGCGCGGATAGCCTCTAAAAACGGCAAACCCTCGATGTCGCCTACCGTGCCGCCGATCTCTACTATCAGTACGTCGCGACCCTCTCCTGCCTTTTTGATGCGATCGACGATCTCGCCCACGATGTGCGGGATAACCTGGATCGTTTTGCCCAGATAGTCGCCTCTGCGCTCTTTTTCGATGACGGAGCTATAAACGCGGCCGGTCGTGAAGTTGTTGTCTTGGCTTAGGCTCTCGTCTAAAAATCTCTCGTAGTGCCCCAGATCCAGATCCGTCTCCGCGCCGTCGTCGGTGACGAAAACCTCGCCGTGCTCGAGCGGACTCATGGTGCCGGGATCTACGTTGATGTAGGGATCTGCCTTTAGCATGCTCACCTTTAAGCCTGTGTTTTTAAGAAGCGTGGCGATAGAAGCCGCCGCGATACCCTTGCCCAGCGAGCTTAGCACGCCGCCCGTTATAAAAATATACTTTGTTTCGTTTGGATTTTTTTGCATATCGCGCCTTTTAAATTTTTAGCGAGATTATACCTTATTTAAAATTTATAAACGCTTGAGAACATAAATAATTTTATAAAATCAAAACTTTAAAATAATATTTTAAGTTAAATTTCTGTAGTATGTTAAATTATGATTAAAAAATATATTAAAAACATCTCGTCTATGTATGTCGACGGCTTTAGGAACATGAAGCTCGGAAAGAGCCTGTGGCTAGTGATAGCTATCAAGCTACTTATAATGTTCGGGATTTTAAAAGTATTTATCTTTGATGAAAGTTTAAATTCGAAATTTGAGAGCGACGAGGCCAAAGCGAACTTCGTCATCTCAAATTTGACAAAGGAATAAGATGTCTGAAATCGCTTCGGTCGATTGGTCTAGAGCGCAGTTTGCGCTCACCGCCATATACCACTTTTTGTTTGTTCCGCTCACGCTGGGACTTAGTTTTATCATCGCCATTATGGAGAGTATCTACGTCAAAACCGGTAACGAGCAGTGGCTAAAAATCACCAAATTTTGGCTCAAACTCTTCGGTATAAACTTCGCTATCGGCGTAGCTACCGGTATCATAATGGAATTTGAGTTCGGCACCAACTGGGCAAACTACAGCTGGTTTGTCGGCGACATCTTCGGCGCGCCGCTAGCTATCGAGGGTTTGCTCGCGTTTTTTATGGAGGCGACGTTTTTTGCCGTTATGTTTTTCGGCTGGGATAAGGTTAGCAAGAAATTCCACCTCATCTCGACCTGGCTTGTGGCTATCGGTTCAAATTTAAGCGCGCTTTGGATCCTCATCGCAAACGGTTGGATGCAGTATCCGGTAGGTATGAAATTTAACCCGGCAACCGCTAGAATGGAAATGGAAAATTTCTTCGAGGTAGCGCTTAGCCCGGTAGGTATCATCAAATTTTTACACACCGTAACTAGCGGCTACGTCGCTAGCGCGCTTTTTGTTATAGGCATTTCGGCGTGGTTTATCCTAAAAGGACGCCACCTAATCATGGCTAAAAAATCCATCATCGTAGCGGGAAGCTTTGGCCTCGTTACGTCGCTATTTTTGATGTTTAGCGGCGACGAGAGCGCATATCAGGTCGCGCGCACTCAGCCGATGAAACTAGCCGCCATGGAAGGCCTTTATAAAGGCGAAACAAACGCCGGCCTAGTCGCGATGGGCGTGCTAGATCCGTCTAAAAAAGTAGGCGACGACAAAGATCCGTTTTTATTCGAGATAAAATTTCCTTACGCGCTCGGAGTTATGGCCACGAGAGGTTTTAACAACTTTACGCCCGGCATCGACGACCTAGTGCACGGCAATGAAACTCACGGCATAGAAGGCGTCGCAAGCAAGATGGCCAAAGGCTCGCTAGCCGTTAGCGCGCTAGCTAGCTACAACGCCGCTAAAAAATCGGGCGATAAAGCCGCGATGGAGCAAGCAGAGCAAACTCTGGCTCAAAATATGAAATTTCTAGGCTACGGCTACCTAAAATCCCCGGAAAGCGCCGTACCGCCGGTCGGCACTACGTTTTATAGCTTTCACTTGATGGTTGCGCTTGGCACCTACTTTTTAGCGCTATTTTTCGTCGTGCTTTATCTTTGCATGGCGAACAATATCGAAAATTTCAAAAAGCTACTCTGGCTTTGCGTATTTAGTATCCCACTAGGGCTAGTGGCGATCGAGGCGGGCTGGATAGTAGCCGAAGTAGGGCGCCAGCCGTGGGTCGTGCAAGACCTCATGACGGTGGGCGTAGGAGCGACGAATTTAGCCGACACCAACGTCAAAATTTCGTTCTGGCTATTTGCCGTTTTATTTACGGCGCTTTTGATAGCCGAGATAAAAATCATGCTAAAACAGATAAAAATAGGATTTGAAAACCATGCTTAGTTTAGAATTTTTACAAATTTACTGGTGGTGCGTAGTTAGCTTGCTAGGCGGTTTGCTAGTGTTTATGATGTTCGTTCAGGGCGGACAGACGCTGCTTTTCGGGCTTTGCAAAAACGAGCTTCAAAAGGACATGGTGATAAATTCTATCGGGCGCAAATGGGAACTTACTTTTACCACACTCGTAATGTTCGGCGGCGCGTGCTTTGCGGCGTTTCCACTGTTTTACGCGACAAGCTTTGGCGGTGCGTACTGGGTGTGGCTGGCGATTTTGTTTTGCTTTATCCTCCAAGCCGTGAGCTACGAATACCGCAAAAAACCGGACAACTTTCTAGGTCAAAAAACCTATGAAATTTTCCTTTTCATCAACGGCTCTCTAGGCGTTATTTTAATCGGCATGGCAGTTAGCACGTTTTTTTCTGGCAGCGACTTTTTACTAAACGAACACAACTTCGTACAGTGGCGCACGCCGTTTCGCGGACTTGAAGCGCTGGGCAACATCATGCTCTATCCACTCGGTATCGCGATGTTTTTCCTAGCTCGCGTGGGCGGAGCGCTCTACCTCATCAACAACATCGACGATGCGGAGATAAGAGCCAATGCCAGAAAAGCAGTGCTAAAAAATACTATTTTCTTTTTACCGTTCTTTTTAATCTTCATCGCTTGGATATTTACCAAAGCCGGTTTTGCCTACGACGAGAGCGGCGTAGTGAGCCTAGTGGGCTTTAAATACGCTCTAAATTTACTCCAGATGCCGCTTGTGGCTGCGATGATAGTTATAGGCGTCGGACTCGTGCTTTTTGGTATATTTAAGGGCGCGTTTACGACAAGCATCTACGGCGTAGTGCCTTACGGCGCGGGCGTAGTGCTAACGGTTACGGGACTATTTTTGATATCAGGCCTTGCGGACACGGCGTTTTATCCGTCGTTTTCAAATTTACAAAGCTCGCTCACGATCAAAAACGCAAGCTCTAGCCACTACACGCTAAACGTCATGGCCTACGTGAGCCTGCTAGTGCCG
This sequence comes from uncultured Campylobacter sp., assembly GCA_963528245.1. GTDB lineage: Bacteria > Campylobacterota > Campylobacteria > Campylobacterales > Campylobacteraceae > Campylobacter_A. Next base: position 7,254 of record CAURWB010000066.1, read on the forward strand.
TTTGTTTTGGGCTATATTTTCGTCGTTTGGCGCGCGATGGACAGTAAAAAGATCACGGCCGATGAGATCAAGCACGATCATCACGCATATTAAGGATAAAAATGATAGAAGCGATAGTTTTTCTTTTTCTTTGGGTTTTGGCGCTTTTTGGCGGATATAAATTCGTCCATTTTAACATCAAGCACGTCGAGAAAAACGACGACAAATACTTTGGAAATTTGCGCGAATAAGCGCTGATCCGTAAATCTCGTTCTACTTAAATTTTAGCTTTTGTCGCTATAATGAGGCTAAAATTTTAAGGAGAACGAGATGTTTGACTTCACTTTTCACAACCCCGTAAAAATCGAATTTGGCAGAGGTAAAGAGCGAAATATCGGGCTTTATATGCGCGAATTTAACGCTAAAAGAACCCTACTTATCTACGGCAGCGACCGTATCAAAAAAGACGGACTCTTTGACAAGGTTACGGCAAGCCTAAAAGAAAACGGCATAGAGTTTATAGAACTTGGCGGCGTAGTTAGCAACCCCGTGCTAAGCAAAGTTTACAAAGGCATCGAGCTAGCTAGGAGATTTAACGCCGACAGCGTGCTAAGCGTAGGCGGAGGCTCCTGTCTAGATAGCGCCAAAGCCATCGCCGCGGGCGCGCTGTACGAGGGCGACGTGTGGGACTTTTTCACAGGCAAAGACCCGAGCCGCGCACTAAAAATCTTTGACATCATCACTCTTGCGGCGACGGGCAGCGAGATGAACTCGGGTGCGGTCGTGACAAACGAAGCTACAAAACAAAAATTCGCCATCCACGGCGACGTGCTATATCCGCTAGTCTCAGTCGTAAACCCGCAGCTGCAAGCAAGCGTTAGCCGCGAGTACCTAGTCTACTCCGCTGCCGATATCATCGCGCACAGCATCGAGGGATACTTCACGGCTAAAGTGCAACCTGACATCATCAATCTCTACATCGAAGCCAACATCAAAACCGTGATGAAAACGACCGAAATTTTACTAGCTGACCCCGATAACTACGAGGCCAGAGCCGAGTTTGCCTGGGCGGCGACGATGGCGCTAAACGGCCTAACCTACGTCGGTACGCACGGCTACTCCTACCCGAACCACATGCTCGAGCACGCCATGAGCGCGGTCGTAAACTGCGCGCACGGAGCGGGCCTAGCGGTCATAATGCCTGCGTGGATGAAGTGGTATAAGAGCCGAAATTTGGGCGCATTCGAGCGTTTTGCGCGCGAGATTTTCGGCGTAAATTCAGCCGATGAGGGCATCGCCGCCTTTAAAGCGTGGCTTAGTAAAATCGGCGCTCCAGTTAGCCTAAAGGTCGTCGGCATAGAGGACGAAACGCTAGAGGAAGTCGTAAATTTAGCCCACGACTACGCGGTAAACTGGCGCAAAGATAAGCTATACACGAAGGAAAATATCAAAGAGATTTTTGAGTTGGCGAAGTAAATTTGAGAAAATATATTTGATCAAATTTACAGACTGCTACCTTTACAAAATGTCCGTAAATTTACAATTTGATTTTTACTACGCTATCGCTCGGCGCGTAAAAATATAAGTGAGGTGACAAAAAAAGAGCGTGCTGGTAAGGGCCTGCACACAGTCGCTAGACACCTTGTTATCTTAATATTGTGGCACCTTGCATTAGACGCGCCTAGCCGAAGTAAATTTGAGGCTTTTACCAATAAAAATCGCGCGAAAATTTAGCAAAAACCGCCGTAAATTTTGCTCAAATTTACGGCGGTATGTTTAAAATTTAAGGCGCCCTACGCCTCCAAAATCGCTCCGTTGCTAGCATTTGTTACCAGCTTGCGATACATCCGCAGCCAGCGATACGGCAGCGGTTTTTCAATCGGCTTAAATTTAGCCTTGCGCTCGGCGATCTCGGCTTCGCTTAGGCGCACGTTGATCGCGTATGTATCCACGTCGATGTCGATGGTGTCGCCGTCCTCTAGCAATCCGATCATGCCACCCTCGGCAGCCTCCGGGCTCACGTGCCCGACGCTTAGCCCTCTCGTCGCACCGCTAAAACGTCCGTCCGTGATGAGAGCTACGTCCGCGCCCAGCCCTCGCCCCATGATGAGGCTCGTCGGGCTTAGCATCTCCTGCATGCCGGGGCCTCCGCGCGGCCCTTCGTAGCGGATGACGACCACGTCGCCCTTGTTTACCTTGCCGCTTGAGATCCCCTCTATCGCCTCGTCTTGGCTGTTAAAGCACACTGCCTTGCCGCTAAATTTGCGCTCGCCGATGATGCCCGCGGTCTTTATGACGCAGCCCTGCTCGGCTAAATTTCCAAACAAAACCGCCAGTCCGCCGACCTGTGAGTAGGCGTTTTCGACCTTGCGGATGACCGATTCGTCTTTTATGGCGCTAGCTCCGACGCGCTCACCTAGGTTTTCGCCCGTGACCGTCAGCGCGTCTAGCCCCAGTAGTCCGTTATCGCGGCGCGAAATTTCATTTATCACGGCGCTTAGGCCGCCCGCGCGGTCGATGTCCTCCATATGCACGCTTGGCAGGCTCGGGCTGATTTTAGCGATGTGCGCGATCTTGCGGCTGATCTCGTTAAGTCCCGCGATCTGTAAATTTACCCCCGCTTCGCGCGCGATAGCTAGGATATGCAGCACGGTGTTGCTGCTGCCGCCCATCGCCATATCGACTACTAGGGCGTTTTGGATCGATTTTTCATTCACGATGTTGCGGATTTTGTATTTTTCATCCAGCGCTATCTCGCAAATTCGGCGTCCCGCCTCGCGGATAAGCTCCTCGCGCTCAGGCGTAAGCGCCGGTACGGTGCCGTTACCTTTTAGCGCGATACCCATCGCTTCGCACAGCGTATTCATCGAGTTTGCCGTAA
>CAURWB010000067.1:0-10007 GCA_963528245.1 uncultured Campylobacter sp.
AAAAATACGTCCTGCGGGCGCTGGGGGGCTGCTTTTTTGTATTCGGAGTGAGTTAGCTCGGTAAACTCTCCCCGCCCCATGCTCGCGCGCTCGATCCACTGCGTCACTAAAAATATGCTCGCCCGCAGCCCAAACTCGCGCAAGATAGGGTAGGCATAGACGTAGTTGTCCTTCCAACCGTCGTCAAAGGTGATGAGGACGCTTTTTTTAGGCACGGCCAGCTCGCCCTTTTTATAGGCGATAAATTCGCTCATCGTGAGCGTTTTGTAGCCCGCCTCAGCTAAAAACCGCATCTGCGAGGCAAAATCCTCCGCGCTAGAAGCGATAAATCCGCCTTTTTTTAAAACGTGATGATACATCAAAACGCTAACGCTCAACGCCGCCTCCTTTGGCTCCCATCCGCGCAGCTAACAAGACGAAAAATCCAAGCATATAAAACATATAAAGTATGCGTAAATTTATCGCTTCAAACAACCCACGCACGCCGAAATAACACGCTAGCGAGATAAAAATCGCAGCAAAAAGCAGCTCGCGCGAGCGTAAAAAATGCCTAAACGCATACGCCAAAAGCGAAACAAAACCGCCCAGTAGCAGCGCCATGCCGACCGCTCCGTAGTAGTAGTAATGCCCGATAAAAAACGGCTCGTCGTTAAACCAGTACCGTTCGCCGTTTGGCCTCGTCTGCATCATCGAGATATGTGCGCCTTTGTCCGCCTCGTCTCGCAAAAATGCGTCGTACTGCTCCTTGCCGTATCCAAGCCCAGTTATCGCGCGCGGACTAGCAAAAAGCAGCGGCAAGCGCTCCTTTAAAATCAAATCGCGCCCCGAGCTAAAGCCCGCACCCGCGATACGCTCTCTCATACTCTCGTTTTCGAGGTTTGCCTCGCTCACTAGCCCGATCTGGAAAAATTTATACATCGCCGTGGGCGAACTCAAAACCGCCGCCGACGCGCCCACGACGCAAACGGCAAAAATAACGGCAAAGAGTTTAAATTTACGTTTCGCTTCGCCGCCTAAGATATACAAATAAAAACCAAACATAATAAAACAAGCCAGCATCGCTCCCCAGCTGCCCCTAACGCCGCTCAAAACATCAAGCCCTACGGCCGCCAGACAAAGCGCGCCGCACGAAACTCGCGCCCAAAGCCGCCTAAAGATAAAAACTCCCGCAAGCGCAAAAGGCAAAAATCTATCCACGTAGTCCGCGTACGCTCGGCGCACGACTCGCGAGTCAAATTCGCCCGCGCTGCCAAGCCTCTCAAGCTCGCTAAAAAGCGGCGCGGCGTAATAAACGCTGATAACCGCAAAGGCCGCTATCAGCGCGTAAAAAAATGATTTTGCTTGATCGGTCTCGCCGTTTGCCACGACGTAGACGATGAGCAAAAAAGCAAATCCGCGCCCAAACTCGCCCGCAGCGTTGCCCAGCGAATCAAACTGCGGCGCGTAGGGAAAGGCGGAGATCAAAAACGCATAAAAGGTAAATACGATAAGGCAAAACGCGGGCGAGCGAGAAAGACTAAAATTTACGCCAACCCTTGCGGCAAATCGCGTCCTATCGGTAAAATAAAGCCAGATCGCGCATACGAGCGCAAGGTAAAGCGAGACGTTTTTCGCCGCCGTCATACGCGGAACGTGTTCGCAAGCGATAAAAACGCAAACGAGGTATAAAGCGGCGTTTTGTAGGCGGTTTTGTAGCTTCGTCATTTTCTCCCTTAAATTTAAAGCGCCCATTATAACGATAAAATCATTAAAATCCAGTAAGCGATTTTTAGTCGAATTTTAGCCCGCGCTCGCTCAAAAATGTCCGTAAATTTATAAATTTATGCTAAATTTAGGCTAAATTTTATAAAAAATAAAGGCCTAAATTTTGATATATTTTCTCATATATTTGCTGATTTACCCATATCTTTTTGCGATGAAAAAGCTAAAATTTAAAGGCGAAAAAGGCAAAATTTTACTCATCCAAACAGCTAAAATCGGCGACTACGCAAACTCGACCGTGATCTTTGAAAAGCTGGGCAAATTTGACGTGCTAATCGACGAGATAAACCTAGTCTTCGCAAAACACGACAGCCGAATAGAAACAATATTTACGATAAACGGCGTAAAACGCAAAAAAGTCTCAAAAATAGGACTCGCACTCGAGCTTTTTTCGCGCAACTACGAGAGCGTCTACGTTCTGATGCCAAACAGCCTAAATCTCTTTTTAGCGCGCTGCACGCTAGCTAAAAACATAGTCGCCGTGCACCACTACGCGGCATCTAGCGGCTTTGCCCTGCTGGCGCTCGGTATGCAAAAAGTGCCGCATACCCTGCAAGACCTCACGCTGCTAACCTACCTAAAAATGCTGGGCGAGAGCGAGCTAAAATATGAAAAATGTTTGCAAAAACCGCTCTTTATCCCGCAAGAAAATCTAATAAAAAGCGACAAATTTAAGATCGGCGTGAGTCTGAGCGCGGGCAATAAAATGAAAACGCCGCCAAATCATATTTGGGAGAAAATCTTTGAAATTCTCGCCAAATTTGACTGCGAGGTTTATATTTTCGGCGTAGGCGAGGAGGCGGCACTGCTAAAAAACCTGCTCGCGCAAAATGCGGACATAAAACGGGCAGAAAATCTGAGCGATAGGCAATTTTGTGCGGATTTGGCCGCTAGCGATACGAGCGAAATTTACGGCGGTCTTGAAAATACAAACGACAAGCAAGTAAAAGCTCAAATTTGCAGCGAAAATGGCACCGGCGGCGAGTCAAATTTAAGCTCGCAAATTTGCGATACTTATGTAAAAAAATTCGGCGAAAACGAGCTAGAAATCATCTCTTTGATAGGTAAAATAAAGCTTGAGGAGTTGCCGTTTTATCTCTCGCAGATGCAGCTTTACGCGAGCTCGGATACGGGCAACTACTACGTCGCCGATAGCGTGCGCACGCCCACGATCTGCCTGATGGGGCCCTGCTTTGCTAGCGAGCAAAGAGGCGTCGCCGACTCGCTCGTTATAAATTCACATTTACCGCCCATTAGCTCCGTGTTTAAAACCGTGCGGGATATTGACGCGAGCGCGTTTTTCGAGCTTAACGAGCAAAACCTCGCAGACATCGAGGCCTTCGTCAAAGTTCGCTATATATCCTATCTATCCCACGAAGATAATTTTCTATGCTAAATGCCTTTATGGCGGCATCGTCTGGGCTTTTTGAGCTGGGTTTGCGCAGGCTCTCAAAGCAGGCCAAAAGCGCGTCCGAGCTTCTTTGAACTATAAAAAAATCTTGCTTTTTCGAGGAGATTTCATAAATCTCCCTTATAACAGCGATATCCGAATACACCACGCCAAGCCCGCAGCCAAGCGCCTCTATGACGACTCTAGGCAGCCCCTCGTCGCTAGAAAATCCAAGCACGTAGTCGCACGCTGCGTAAATCTCATCCATCTTGGAAACAAAGCCCAGATACTCGGCCTTGCCCGATTTTATCAGCGCGTCAAATTTGGCTTTCGCGCCCGCTTTTAGCTCGCCCGCGCCCGCGAAATAAACCTTTATATCGCTTCTTTTTAACCTCGCAAGCGCATCAAAAACTAGCTCATGGCCTTTAAGCGTCAAGAAATTTGCCGGCATTACGATATTAATTTTTTCGGCGTCAAATTTGGCTTTTAGAGCGGCGCTTTTATCATCGCTGCTATTTTTTAAATTTGCCTGCGAGGGACTCAAATTTTCGCTCGCTTCAGACTTTTCCCGCTTTAAAACTGGCGCCTCCACGGGATTATAAACCACGTTTTTAGGCATTTTTATCTGCACGGCATAAAAATCGTAAGTAGCATTTGAAACGCAAACAGGCGTAAATTTTAGCCGTTTTAAAATCTCAAGTTTAAAGGGCTCGATGGCCGAGTTTTTGCGCAGATGCTGCACTACCGCGATATTTAGAGAGTTTGCGGCGGAGATGTAGGAGAGATTGGTTGAAAAATGATTATTTAAATGCACTACGTCGGGCTGCACCTGCCGCAGCAAGCAAAGCGCGTAGTCGTAGTCTTTTTTGTAGAGGTATCTTGCTAAAATTTGACCGCCCAGCGCGCGCAAAAGCTCTTTTTTTAGCTTTGAGGGCTGCTTTTTTGGCTCAAATTTTATAAATTTAGCCCCGTATTCTTCGATGATTTGCGAGATATTGCGTCCGCCCGCCTCGTAATCGGTCTCAAAAAACGCGCAAAGCTCGTATTTTTGCTGTGCGGCAAGCCCACGCAAAAGATACAAAAAACTCTTCGTCCCGCCGCCGTATTCGCGCCCCGTATCGACGAACAAAATCTTTTTCAAATCATTTCCTTTAACATCTCCCAGACCTCGCGCGCCTCAATTTGCAGCATGCACTCCTGAAATTTGCAGTTTTTGCCGACGCAAGGAGAACAGGTGCGCGGCTTTTTGATAAATTTATGGATATTTTCGTCAAAATCCGGATTTGAGTTCACGGGCGAAGCGACGGCAAAAAGCCCGATCGTAGGCGTTTTTAGCGCGGCTGCGACGTGCAGCGGACCGGTGTCTGGCGTCACTAGCACGTCAAGCCTAGCTATCAGCGCGGCAGCCTCTCGCAGACTAAATTTACCCGCCGCATCTATCACATGCGCGCTTCTTAACTCCTCGTCTAACTGCGCGGTCATCGCTCGCTCGGCGGGGCTGCCCGTTAGCACGATGACGGCGTCCGTGCGCTCCAAAATAATTCCCGCCAGCTCCCGCCAACGCTGCCAAAACCACTGCCTGGAAACCGTGCTAGCCCCCATCTGAAAACCGATAAATTTGCGCGCACCATAGCCTTTTAGCATCTCATCGACGCGGGCGAAATCCTCATCGCGCAGATACAAATTTAGCCTCGTGTCGCGACTCTCGATACCTACGAATTTAAGCTGCTCGAGGCGGTTTAGTACGACGTATCGCTCATCTCCGTAAGGCTCTGGCACGTTTGAGTGAAAGGGGCTAAATTTACTGCCGGCATTGGGTAGTTTAAAGACGTATTTTGCGCCGCTTAAAACGGCTAGCGGCGTAGCCTGTGGCTCGTTTGAGTGCAGGATAAAAACTATGTCGGGTTTTATCTTTTTTAGTTGCGACAAGGCGCGCAAAAAACCGCCTTTTTTGCCGTCGTAAAGTAAAATTTCGTCAACATTCGGATCTGTTTTAAAAAGCGGCGCGGTAGATGGATTTAGCAGGGCGACGGTGCGTACGTGCGGGAAATTTTGCCGAAAAACGCGAAAAACGGGCGTATTAAAAATCGTATCGCCAAGCGCGGTGTTGCTAAAAAAACACACCGTTTGGACGGGCTGCGTAACCAGCTGCGTTTTGCGCACGCTTTTAAATCGCAAAATGAGCCGCGCCGCGCTCTCAAAGAGCCTCATACATCGCTTCCGTCTGCGCGACCATCGTCTCTATCGAGAAGTTTCGCACGATAAATTCCCTCGCGTTCGCGCTAAATTTCGCCCGAAGCGCAGCGTCTTCTATCAGCGTTTTTAGAGCCGCTTTGAGCGATTCTTTGTCGCCGTTTTTAAACAAAAGCCCCGTTTCGCCGCTATTTATCGCCTCGCCGATGCCGCCCGCGTCGCTACCGATGCAAGGCACTCCGCAAGACTGCGCTTCAAGCAGCGCCGTACCCAGCGCCTCCATCTTTGATGGCAGCACGAAAACGTCAAAACTACCCAAAAACTCGCTCACGTCGGCGCGGGAACCTAGCATGTAGATATTTGGCATCCTCATCTTTTTTAGATTTTCTTCCTGCGGACCGTCGCCGACCACGACTAAAGCGGTATTTGGCAGATTTAGCTCGCTAAAAGCCTCAAATAATAGCTGATGATTTTTCGCTGCGCGCAAGACCGCTACGATACCGACTACGACGCAGTCTGGGCTCAAATTTAGCTCCGCTTTTATATCTTTAGTAAAATTTGAATTAAACCTCGCCGTATCCACGCCTGTATAGATAACGTCTATCAAATTTTCCCGCACGCCCTGCGAGACGAGCTGGGCTTTTACGGCGTTTGAAACGGCTACGATTTTATCGTTTACGTTGTAGCTAAACGCCGATCTGATCGGCGTTTGCAGGTGTCTGGTGCGCACGACCTTAGCGCCCGTTAGTTTTGCGACGATTGCACCTATGTTGCCGTCCTTGCCCGAGTGCGTTGCGATGATCGAGATGCCTTTTTCGCGCACGAAACGGCAAATTTTAAAAATTTCAAAAATATTATAGACCTTGCTTAGGTTAAATTCCGCAAACTCGCAATCAATAGGCTTTTCAAGGCTTTTTGAGCCGGGATTTAGCGCGTAAAATACCTTAAATTTATCCTTATTTAGCCCGTTTATGACGCGCTGCGTACGGTGCTCCTGACCGCCGAAGCCTAGCGAGCTTTCAAGCTCTAGGATGTTGATTTTGTCCGTTTTTTTCATATATTTTTGACCGCCTCGTAGATTTCCTCGTCCGCGACGTCCTGCGCCCTTTTACTCGTGCTTTGCAGCACGACGCACTTCGCGCCGCCGTAAACCGGAGCCCAGCGAGCGGCGTCCGTTTTGCCAAGCACCAGCACCGTTTTTACGCCAAGCGCCGGAGCTAGGTGCGCCACTCCGCCGTCAAGCGTGAGGACAAATTTAGCCGCCCAGATATAGCCGGCTAGCCCGTCTAAATTTTTAGTCGAGGCAAATTCTACGCCCGCTTCTTGCGCTACTTTTTCGCCAAATTTTACGTCCTCCGCACTAACGGCGACATGCCTGAAATTTTGCTTTAAAAATCCCAAAATCCGCAAAATTTTAGCCTCGTCCATACGGTTTTGTTCCACCCTCGAAGAGACGTGGAAAAATACGAAATCCTTAAATTTCTCGCTTTTAAAGCTCGGTACGTAAAGCGTCTTTTCCCCGTCAAATTTCGCCCCCAGCGACGCTACTAGCTCGCAGCAAAGCAGCACCTCGTGAGGCGGGGGATTAAAGTTTAGTTTATGCGTTATCAACGAACCGCCCTCGTTTTGCTTTGCTGCACCTATCGTCGTTTTAGCTCCAGCGGCTCTGGCAAATATCGCAGCAGAGGGCGAATAAGCACTCCTGAAAATCACGGTTGCATCGTATTTTTCGCGGCGAATTTGAAGCAAAATTTTACATTTTCCCCAAAACGCTCGAACCTTAGCCGCCGCTCCTTTTACGTGCTTTGGTTTAGTGTAGATATATATTTTATTTAAAAAGGGATTGCCGCAAACGACGCATGCGTTTAGACTATTTACCACGATGTCGATTTGCGCGCGCGGATGAGCCTTTCGCAGCGCTTCAATCGCCGGCGTCGTGCAGATGAGATCACCGATGTTATCGTTTCTAACGAGCAAAATTTTCACGATTTTCCTTTTTTTGCGCGATTATACCTATTTTACGCTTATACTTATTTACGTCCGCATCCCTCGCACGCCCGGCATAACCTAAAATTCATCAAAAAACTTATAAAATACCGCTAAATTTTAAAAGGCGAACATGAAAAAAATAGTATTTTTAAGGCTCGATTTGGACGCTATCGGCGGGGCGCAGAGATATCTCTCGCGGCTCGTTAAAGCTCTAAAAGATTCGGGCGTTGCGTGCGAGACGCGCGGATTTAACGGTAGCAAAAAGCTAAGTTCGTGGATCAAAGCCCTGCTTTTTAACTCGCAAGCAAAGCGGCAAAAGGGCGCGGACGAGATTTATTTTAGCCTTGAGCGTATCACCTGCGCCGACATCTACCGCGCGGGTGACGGCGTGCACAAAGTCTATATGAAAACCAAACCGTTTTGGTTCACAAACCCCCTAAATTTCGTCATTCCCTACCTTGAAAAGCGAACTTTTAAAAATGCAAAAAAAATCATCGCCAACTCAAATTTCATAAAGCGTCAAATTTGCGAGACCTACGGCATCGTCCCTGAAAAGATCGCAGTCGTCTATAACGGCGTAAATTTGCCTACTCGCGTGCAAAAAGGCTCGGCAAAGCTCGCTCTTTGCGAGGAATTCGGGCTTGATTTTCACCTACCGACGCTGCTGTTTGTGGGAAGCGGCTTTAAACGCAAGGGCGCGGAGGAGTTTTTGCGCATCGCGGCTCGCCTAAAAACGCGCGTAAACTGCCTAATCGTCGGCCGCGACAAAAACGTCGGCCGCTACAAAAATCTAGCCAAGGAACTAGGCCTAAACGCCGTATTCACGGGCGCGCAAAAAAGCACGGCGAGATTTTACGAAGGTAGCGAGCTGTTTTTGTTCCCGACGGCGTACGAGCCGTTTTCAAACGTCGTTTTAGAGGCGCTTAGCTACGGCTGCGTCGCCATCACGACCGCTCAAAACGGCGCGGCGGAGATATTGTCGGTGGAGTTTGTGATGAGATCGCCGCAAGACTACGACATCTGCGCCCTGATCGACGAGATCCTAAACGACGACGAGCGGCTAGCAATGCTACAAGAGCGAAATTTGGCGCTTGCTAGCGAGTTTAGTATCGAAAAAAACGCGAACGCGACGCTGGAGATCATACGTGCGAATCTTGATTGAGCTGCCGACCTGGCTGGGCGACGCCGTGATGGCAAGCGCCGCGGTAGAGGCCATCGCAAAGCACGCGGCAGCGTTTGATGCGGGAAATTTAGCGGGCAAATTTGAAAATGAGCGAGATTTTAGCTTTTCGTCGCAAAATTTCGGCTCGGTAACGCAAGAAATTCAAATTTTTAAAAACAGTGCGGCAAATTTGAGCGATAAATTTGACGCGGACCGCGGTCCAAATTTGACCGCAAACGCGCAAGAAAATCAAAATCCGCAAAATTTAAAAAAAGATGTACGAGAGCAAGTCAAAATCGTATTTTTCGGCTCGTTTGCGGCGTGCGAGCTTTTTAAGGCCCACCCAAACTGCGAACGCGTTATCGTTGATAACAGCAAAAAGGCTAAATTTAGGCTCTGGCGGCTATTTTGGCAGGCTAGAAATCTCGGTAAATTTGACGCGGCGTTTAGCTTTAGAAGCTCGTTTGCGAGTAAAATTTTACTTTACGGGGCGCGGGCGGAGAGAAAATTCGTTTTTCAAAAGAGCAACGACGGCGCGCATCAGGTGCAAAAATACCTAAAATTCGTCAAATCGGCGTTAAATTTAAAACGGGCGGACGACGAGCTGAAGCTCTACTTTGAGCCGCGCAAATTTGACGCACCGGTGCTCGGGCTAAATCCGGGCGCTAGTTACGGAAGCGCCAAACGCTGGTATCCGGCCTATTTCGCGCAGGTGGCGCTGCATTTTAAGGACGAATTTAAGATTATGATTTTCGGCGGCGCGGGCGAGCGGGATATGTGCGAGCAGATCGAGCGAATTTTACGCGAAAATGGCGCGGAGTGCGAAAATCTAGCGGGTAAAACGAGCGTGCGGGAGCTTTGCGAAAATATCGGCGGCATCGGGCAAAGCGGCGGGATATTTATCACGAACGACAGCGGTCCGATGCATATCGCCGCAGCCTACAAGACGCCTACGATCGCGCTTTTTGGGCCGACGAGATTTACGCAGACCTGTCCGTGGCGCAACGAAAACGCCCGCATCCTGCACCTAAATTTAGAGTGTATGCCCTGCATGAAGCGCGTCTGCCCGCTGGGCACCCACGCCTGCATGAAGGATCTCTCGCCGCAAGCCGTCATCCAGGCGATCGAGCGAGAATTTCTCTCCGAAGCGGCAAAAAACTAGAAATTTTAGCGCGTGGCTTTTTCTCAAACGGCTGCAAATCAGCAAAAAACCCCGCTACGCATAATGTTTTTGCAAAAGGCGCGCGACCAATTTTAACGCACGCAAAGCCGCTTAATCAAGGCAAATTTTACTAAACCTATTTTTAATTTTTATCCGTCAAGAGAAGTGCGGGCAGATCAAAATTTGTGCCGTCCATAGCGTCTCGCGCGCCGTAAAAGCCGCCGTCACAAAACAACCTCAACCGCGTAAATATCATCAAATTTGACCCTCGTTTTTACTACCGTTAGGCTTTTTCCCATCAAATTTACACCCGAGACCAGCCCCTCTATGCTCACGTAGCCCTGCCCGTC
>CAURWB010000068.1:0-9956 GCA_963528245.1 uncultured Campylobacter sp.
GTACTTTAAAGTGTACTCAAGCTATAATTAAACTCTATTCAAGTATTTTTAGGGGAAAATACTAAATCAAAACTATTTGGAGCATCATGAGTATTTACGGGTTAAAACCAAAATTTCAAAACCTACTTCGTCCGCTAGTAAAGCGTCTTTATAATGTCGGCATTACGGCAAATCAAGTTACGCTTACGGCCTGCATTATCTCCATTTTATTAGGCGCGCTACTTACTAAATTTGCCGATATTTCAGCGTTATTTTTTCTCCTACCTATTTGGATGTTTTTACGTATGGCTTTAAACGCTATCGACGGCATGCTGGCTCGCGAATTTAATCAAAAAACGCCGCTAGGAGGCTATCTAAACGAAGCTACCGATGTCATCTCTGATGCCGCTCTTTATATTCCGTTTGCTTTTGTGGCGCCTTTTGGCTGGGGTGCTGTCTCGCTCGTTATTTTTCTGGCCTTTATGAGCGAGTTTTTAGGCGTTCTGGGGCAGGTGCACGGTAGCGGTAGGCGTTACGATGGACCTATGGGTAAGAGCGATCGCGCATTCGTATTCGGGCTTATAGGCACTATATATGCGGTATTTGGTCAGCTGCCCTCATGGTTTAGTTGGGCGCTTTACGCGGTGGCGCTTTTGCTTGTGCTTACCTGCATAAATCGCGTTAGAATTGGGTTAAAAAGCTAGTTTAATAAAATACGTGGCATAAATTTGAGGGGAATGTACTAAAAAATAGGATAATACATTTATGCAAATTTACACCTATACGCTCATAAATCAAACGATATAAATCCCAAAACAATATTTCGCTGCAATGCTATAACATCTGGCGTAGTTTACGGTATGGCCAAATTTGGTTTAAAAGTTTTATAAAACTAGCATAGATTTAGTAGGCAAGCAATAAATCGCAATCCGCACTCAGATAAATTATTTAAAAAATAGCCGAAAAATGTAGCACGGTCGTGATAAAACTTTATCAAAAAGATAGCCAAATTTATAGACGATGCAAGCTAGTCAAATTTAAAATAAGAGCTTGCGATAGCCGTACAAAAAACTACATTTGGCAAGCATGTCAAATTTGTAAATTCTGTTTTTACTAAAGTTATCTTATTGCTAAGGCTAACTGGTTTATAAAATTTACGTCAAGCGGCAAGCTGGGTGCCGAAGAGTCCCAAATAAGCGATATTTTGTTTAAATTTTGGCGCTTATTAAAAGAGAGATGGCTCGCTTCTATAATTCTTTAAAAATATGGAATGCGTATAAAATTATCTACACTAAATGACAATATTTGACAGTAAAAAATGAGATGATACGAAAAATATTTAAGAAGGAAGAAATGAAAAAAATCGTTTTAGCTTTGGCTCTTTTATGCTTGTCGCGGAGGCAAAAGAGCCAACGATTGAGGAGTTTATAAGTGAGGCGGAAAAAATATGCGAAAGCGGCAAAGATTTCACCAATAAAAATGGAACCATGACGTATGTGGAAGTTTGCGGTTATCTCGGCGCGGCATATGAAGGCGTTCCAGAGATCGGCGATTTGGGTATAAAGAAAGATTTGGCAAAAGCTTTTAAGTTTTATAAAAAAGCGTGTGGCGGCGGTTATACTCTTGGCTGCTTTGGACTGGCAGGATTTTATCTTGAAGGAAAAGTGGTAGAAAAAGATAACAAAAAAGCCCTTGAGTTTTTTCAAAAGGCGTGCGATGCGGGGTATAAAGAGGACTGCACTGTAGCGGCTACTATGAGCGGCAATGATGCGGATATGGCAAAGATGTCAGCGCAACAGAAAAAAGATCGCGATAACAACGATGATATGTTTGCTTGTGGGATGTTTGCTATGTTTATGGAAGGAAAGGATAATAAAGAGGCGGCAAAATACTATAAAAAGCCTGCGAACTCGGCAAAAAGAAGTCAGACCCCGTATTTCAAAACAACACTCTACTTAGCGAACAACTAAAGCAACTTTGCAGCAGATCCGACGAGCTTAAAGCGCAAAATTTAAAATCTACGCAAAACGTAATGAAGGCCGGAATCGCTGAGGATTATAAGGCGGCTTGCGATTCTTCGGGAAACTGGGTAGCTTGTGCGATATATGCCGCTTATATAGAGGGCGGTAATCATAAAGCATCTACTATATACTACGATAAGGCGTGCAAATTAGGCAAAAAAAGCACAAACGATAACTCTAACAAGATATTGCAAAAATCATGCGACAAATCCTCTCGTTGAAAATATTTTAAATTCTTCAAAATTCCCACAACCGGAAATGGACTGCAGAGATGTAGTAAATTTTATGCAGTCCATTTAATGCTTACCGGTTGGCGGCAAATTTATTGCAGTCAACTTAGCGCGCCGTTTCGCCGCCGTGCGCCTGCAAAGATTGCCCGAGCGACGGTTATTCGCCCAGGAAGTATTTCAGATCCGCCTGCGCGTCGCCGCTGATTAGGCGAAGTCCGAAATTTTGCACCAAGAAGCCCAAAATTTCGTCGTTGAAAAACTCAGGCACCGTAGGGCCTACGTTGATATTCTTAACGCCTAGGCTAAACAGCGCAAGCAGGATGATGACCGCCTTTTGCTCCATCCACATCAGCACGATCGAGACCGGCAGATCGTTTACCGCGATACCCGTAGCCTCGCTAAGCGCTAGGGCGATCTTGACCGCACCGTTGCTGTCGTTGCACTGACCTAGATCGATATAGCGCGGAAGCTCGGTGCCGGGCACGTTTCCGAAATCCACGTCGTTGAAGCGGAATTTGCCGCAGCTGGAGGTCAAAATCACGCAGTCCTTCGGCAGGCTAAGCGCTAGCTCGCGGTAATACTCGCGTCCCTTGCCCGGCGCGTCGCAGCCTGCGATGACGAAAAAGCGGCGGATTTTGCCCGATTTGATCGCGTCTAAAATTTGCGGCGCAAGGCTCAAAATGGTCTTATAGTGTCCGCCCGTCACCAAGCTCTCGTCGCTGTCCATGCTCACGTCGCCGCACGCAAGCGCGCACTCGATGAGCGGCGTAAAATCGTCGTTTTGGATATGCTTGATCCCGTCGGTGCCCGCGATAGAGTAGCCAAAGAGCCTGTCCGCGTAGCTACAGGACGAGCGAAGCGGCACGATGCAGTTGGTGGTCATCAAAATCGCGCCCTTAAATTCGTTAAAAAGCTTGGTCTGATCAAACCACGCCTTGCCGACATTGCCCTTTAGATGCGGATACTTACGAAGCTCCGGGTAACCGTGCGCAGGAAGCATCTCGGAGTGGGTATAGATATTGATGCCCTTGCCATCGGTTGCTTTTAGTAGCGCCTCAAGAGCGTGCAGGTTGTGTCCGCTAACCAAAATCGCCTTGCCCTCGACTTTGTTTTGGCTAACTTTAACCGGGGTCGGTACGCCGAATTTTGCGGTATGCGCCTCGCTTAAAATATCCATCATCTGCACGCCCGCGCTTCCGACGGCCATCAGCTGCGCAATATGTTCGTCAAAGTTAAAATTTGAGTTCGTCAGCGTAAAATACAGCGTGTCCGCCATAACGGTATCGACCGCGCTAGTATCGGCGCCGAGCTCGTGCGCATGGTGGCGGTAGGCGCTAAGGCCCTTAAGTCCGAAAACCATAGCGTCTTGAAGTAACGCCAGCGTGGAGGTTTTACCGCAGGTGCCGCGGTCTTGGCCTTTGGCGCCGCAGCCCTCCGGCGCGCTCATTTGGCACTGATGACAGAACATCTCTTGATTGTAACTCATAGAAAATCCTTTATAAAAAATTAGTTGCAGATTTTAAGATTTTATTTATAATAACGACTTGATCGCCGTCAAGAAACGGCGAAAATTTATCAAAATTATTTGTAAAATGAGAATTTAAATTTTACGAGCCAAATTCGAGTTCTTGCGTCGGCTGGGGCGTTATGCAAATTTGAGTCAAATTTTAAAATTCCAACGACAAAATCGCGGGTGGAACGGCCTATGCCCAGGTAGTAAAATCGCTCAGCAAACGAGCCGATACCATCACTCTACTAAGTCTTTAGATCTTGGAGTGTTTATGGCAGATCGGCGGGCTATGGAGCTAAACTCGCTAGTGCGCAAAACGATCAATAAACATAGGTCGGCAAATTTAAGGGTATTTCTCCATGCATAGCAGCCAGCAGGCGTAAGGATGAGATTGCTTGCTTCGCTTAAAGAATGCGAATTTTAGGTATAATACCGCAAAAATACAAAACAATCGAAGCGATATTTCTATAAAAGAAATTTATCATATTTTTAAAATCGATAAGGGTTTTGTAGACGGCAAGCTAGAGTCGCAGCTAAATCTGCCTAAGTTTCGTTAAGCTTATATTTGGAGTATCATGAGCATTTGCGAGTTAAAATTCCGAGCTTTAAAACCTGCTCCGTTCGCAGGCAGGTGTCGCTGCAAATCGGCGCCACTCGCCAAATTTAACGCGCAAACAAGGCAAATTTAAAAATAAAAAGGAAAAATATGAAAGAGTTTTTAGCGGCCGCGCTTGATTTTATCCTTTGCCGTATCACGATATTTATCACGGGCGTACGGCCGCCGCAGGAGCTTTTAAACATCGGCGAGGGCACTAAAATTTACTATGCAAATCACGCCAGCCACGGCGATTTTTTGCTGATTTTCGTCTCGCTACCCTACCGCGTGAGAAAGCGCGTGCGTCCCGTCGCGGCGGCGGAGTACTGGGAGAGCGGGTCCGTGCGCAGATTTCTTGCTAAAAACGTGTTTAATATGGTTCTAATCAGTCGCCGCAAAGATCCGCTGGAAGCGCTAGCGCAAATGAGTGAGGCGCTACAGACGCACTCTCTAATCATCTTTCCCGAAGGCACGCGCAAGATGAACGACGACCTTGCGCTGCAGCCCTTTAAAAGCGGGATATTTCGCCTGGTGCAGCAGTGTCCTGACGTCCCGCTAGTGCCCGTATGGATCAAAAATGCGCGCAACGTCCTGCCTAAGGGCTTTTTTATGCCTATTCCGCTGCTTTGCGAGCTGATAGTGGGCGAGGAGATATTTTACGACGGCGAAGGCAAAGGCGAGTTTTTACAAAAGGCGCAAGACGCGCTACTAGCGATGAGCGAGACGCAAAATGATAGAACGAAAGCCTAGCGAGGCGGCTTTGGCCAGAGCAGTAAATTTAAGCCCCGTAAGCCCATCAAATGAAAAGGGAAAATTTGCGACCGATTTTTACGACAAATTTGACGGCGAGCCTTTTAGAGCGGCGGCTAAAAACGTCAAATTTGAGCACGAAACGGCGATCAAAACGCCAGCCTTGCCGCAAATCAAATTTGACCCAAGCGCAAATTTAAACTGCGTAAAAAATTTAACCAATCAAGCCGCCCGCACGGCAAACCAAACGCTCGCAAATTTTACTCGTTCGCAAGCTCTGATGCAGGCGTCAAATTTAGCTTCAAATTTAACCAAAAGGCCCTAAAATGAACCCGCAAAATCATATCTTAAATCTATTTTTAGGACTCATCGCAGTGCTTGTCGTCTCTAGCGTCGTGGCTTTTATATTAAAGGCGAAATTTGGCGCCGAGAACAAAACCATCTCAAATTTGACCTCGCGCATAAACGCCTGGTGGGCGATGATTTTGGTCATTTTTGCGTTTACTTATCTTGGCAAAAACGCCGTGATATTTTTGTTTTTGCTAGTTTCGTTTGCCGCTTTGCGCGAGTTTTTGTCGCTCATCTACATCCGCAGGGGCGATCATATCGCGCTCGTGGCGTGCTTTTACGTGATTTTACCTATGCAGTATATTTTTATTTATGCCGATTGGTACGCGATGGCGATGATATTTATCCCGGTTTACGGATTTTTGTTTTTGCCGATTTTGGCGGCTATTTGCGGCGATGCGGCATATTTCTTAGAGCGCTCGACGAAGATCCAGTGGGCGCTGATGATCTGCGTGTTTTGTATCTCGCACATCCCCGCGCTTCTTTTGCTGGATCTTGAGCGCGGTAGCGGCATGGAGCTGATGCTGTTTTTGATCCTGGTCGTGCAGGCTAGCGACGTGCTGCAGTATATCTGGGGCAAGCTTTTTGGCAAGCGTAAGATCGCTCCTAGCATCAGCCCGTCTAAGACGGTGGTCGGCTTTGCGGGCGGGGTTCTTAGCGCTAGCGCGCTGGCTGCGTGTCTGCATCATCTCACGCCTTTTGGTGCGACGGGGGCGTTTTTCATCGGGCTTGCCGTTTGCATGATGGGCTTTTTAGGAGGGCTTGTTATGTCGGCTATCAAGCGCGATCTGGGCGTCAAGGACTGGGGCTATATGATCAGCGGGCATGGCGGGATGCTTGACCGTATGGACTCGCTGTGCTTTGCGGCACCGATATTTTTTCACATAGTTAGATATTTTTACGCGTGAGGTTTTGATGAAAATCGGTAGCAAAATTTTACTTTTAGCGCTCGCGGTAAATTTAGCCTTTGCATTTTCGGCCGAAAAGCTCGTGCAAGATGCTAGAGCGCAAGTAGGACAGACGCTGTTTTACGATCCTTCGTACGAGAGGCTAGCCTATCCGATGGGCGACATGGATATGATAAAAGGCGTTTGCACCGACGTCGTCGTTAGGGCGCTACGCGGGCAGGATATCGATCTGCAGCGGCTCATCCACGAGGATATGAGCGCAAATTTTAGCGTCTACCCAAAAAACTGGGGCGCGAAAAAGACCGACAAAAACATCGATCATCGCCGCGTGCCAAACATCGCCACCTATCTAAAACGCAAGGGCTACGAGGCGAAGGGCGAGTTTAAAGCGGGCGATATCGTGACGTGGCGGCTGGATAGCGGCAGGCCGCATATAGGCATAGTTTCGGATAAATTTGCGGACGGCAAAACCCCGCTCGTGATCCACAATATCGGGCTTGGCGCGCAGGAGGAGGACGTGCTAAACGAGTACGAGGTAACGGGGCATTTTAGGATAAAATAAGCGTAAAAACCGATAAATTTAAGCAAGAAAGGCGAAAAATGGAGTTTAAAGAGAGCTGTTTTATAACGAGCGACGGGGCGAGGATATTTTACAGATACCGCCTGGCTAGCGACGTGGCGTGCGAAAACCCGGGCACAAATGAAGTAAATTTGACCGACGAGCAAATAGGCGGCATAGACGAAAATGCGGAGCTAAATTTACCAAACGGCGGCGAAAACTCGGACTCAAATTTAAACGAAAACGGCAAATGCGCTGCTTCAAATTTGAGCGAGACGCCGAGCGAAAACGCCGAGCAAAATCTCAAATTTAAAGCCGCGCCGAATGCCAAAGCCGTAGCGATATTTCACCGTGGACACGAGCACTCGGGCAGGACGACGCACGTAGCGGACGGGCTAGCGGATGAGAGTTTTAGCTATTTTGCCTGGGATCAGCGCGGACACGGCAGGAGCGAGGGCGAGCGGGGCGATGCGCCAAGTATGGGCCGTCTCATCGCCGACGTGGACGAGTTTGTGGCGCACATCGAGCAGAGATTTGGCTTTGAGACGCAAAATCTAGCCGTGATAGCCCAGAGTGTGGGCGCCGTGCTGGTCTCGGCGTGGCTGCACGACTACGCTCCGCGCGTTCGCTGCGCGGTGCTGGCAAGTCCCGCGTTTAGCGTGAAGCTTTACGTACCGTTTGCTAGAGCGGGCTTAAAGGCGCTCTACTCCTCGCGCGGAATTTTTTTCGTAAACAGCTACGTCAAGGCGCACTATCTCACTCACGACAAGGATCGCCAGGCCAGCTACGACGCCGATGCGCTCATCACTCGCGCGATCTCGGTGCGCATACTGCTTGGGCTTTACGAGGCGGCGCAGCGCGTGGTTTCGGACGCTGCCGCGATCACGACGCCCACGCTACTGCTGATCTCGGGCGATGACTGGGTCGTGGAGCACGCCCCGCAGCACGAGTTTTACAACGCTCTTGGCGCACGCGTAAAAAGGCGCGAGGTTTTAGACGGATTTTACCACGATACGCTGGGCGAAAGCGAGCGAGAGAGGGTGTTTGAGATTATTCGCGAGTTCGTCGGCGAGAGGTTTAGAGCGCCTTTTAGCGAGGTGGACTGCACGCACGCGGACGAATACGGCTTTAGCCGCGAGGAGGCCGATAGACTAGCTACGCCGCTACCGAGATTCTGCCCGAAAAATTTGTGGTTTAAGTTCCAAAGATTTGGTATGCAGGCGCTCTCGCCGTGGGTCGGCGGGCTAAAGATCGGCGAAAATACCGGCTACGATAGCGGCAGTACGCTTGACTACGTTTACCGAAACGAGCCGCAAGGTGCGAATAAATTTTTTAAATTTATCGACAAATTTTACCTAAACGCCATCGGCTGGCGCGGTATCAGAGAGCGCAAGCGAAATATCAAGCTAGCTATCGATCAAGCCGTAGCAAAACTGCAGGAGCGAGGCGAGCCGCTACGACTGCTCGACATCGCCTCGGGGCACGGCAGATACATACTAGACGCCGCGCAAGGGCATAAATTTGAGCGCATAACGCTACGCGACTACAGCGACATAAACGTAAAAGCCGGCAGCGAAATGATAAAGGAGCGCGGGCTGCAGGACGTCGCGAGCTTTACGCAGGCAAACGCCTTTGACGCCGCTAGCTACGAGGGCCTGCAGGATGCATATACGCTTGGCGTCGTGTCGGGACTGTTTGAGCTCTTTGCGGATAACTCGGTCGTACGCACCGCGCTGCAAGGCTTTTCAAGCAGCGTAAAAAGCGGCGGCTACCTCATCTATACCAATCAGCCGTGGCACCCGCAGCTCGAGATGATCGCGCGCGCTCTATCCAGTCACAGGCAGGGCGCTGCGTGGATCATGCGCCGCCGCAGCCAAGCCGAGATGGATCAGCTCGTGGAAAAGGCGGGATTTAAAAAAGTAAAAGAGTGGATAGATGGGGATGGGATATTTAGCGTGAGTTTGGCTGTTAAAATTTAGCCTTTTGCGGCTTGTCTTTTTCCTTTATACTTCGTTAGAAACCCGGTCGGCTTCGGTCACGGACGACTAGTCCGCTCCCTGGCCTCCGTCGTTTCCGCCTCGTCTAAAGAAAAAATACTGCGCCTTATCGTTTTACGCTCAAATTTGAAGTCAAATTTGTAAATTTCGGCTTCAAATTTTACTTGCCTAGACCCGCATCTTGAAACTATTAAATTCGGCGAGCAAATTTGCAAAAATCTACGCGTGCGGCAAATTTTACTTCGCCGAGCTTTTTGTCGTAAGTTTTTCGGAATTTAAGGGATAAAATGAACTCTTTTAGTGCCTTTTTCTCTGGTTTTTCTCTTGGGATCTCGCTAATCCTTGCCATAGGAGCGCAAAATGCCTTCGTGCTAAAACAAGGCATCAAAAAACAGCATGTTTTTCTAGTTTGCGCTATCTGCGCGCTTAGCGACGCCGCGCTGATTTTTGCGGGAGTGTCGGGTTTTGGCTATGTTGTTGAGCGTTACCCTATTATCAAAACTGCCGCGCTTTGGGGCGGATTCGTATTTTTGAGTATTTACGGGGTTCGTAGTCTTTATAGCGCGTTTAGCGCCTCGCATGCGCTAACGGCAGGCGGCGAGGAGGCGCGCGGCGCGGCTAAAACGGCGCTTCTTACGCTAGCTTTTACGTGGCTAAACCCGCACGTATATCTTGATACCGCCCTGCTTTTAGGCTCAGTTTCTACGAAATTTAGCGAGCGCGCGGGATTCTTTGGCGCGGGCGCGATGTGCGCGTCGTTTGCGTTTTTCTTTTTGCTCGGATACGGAGCTAGATTTTTAGCTCCGCTATTTCAAAAGCCGGCCGCATGGAAAATTTTGGAGTTTTTCGTCGGCGTTACTATGATAGCACTTGGCGTGATGTTAGTGATCGGCGAGTGAGGGGGCTCAAATTTGATGCGAAATTTAGCTTGCGCGTATTTTGCAAGTAAAATTTAATGCTTGCGGTAGTAAAATTTCGCAAAATTATGTTTACAGGAGAAGCGATGAAAAAGCTGATTATTTTTATGATTGCGCTGATATTTTGCGGGTGCGGTATAGC
>CAURWB010000069.1:0-9828 GCA_963528245.1 uncultured Campylobacter sp.
TACGTACATCGCGCCTATCTTATCATTATAACCAAAACGTATGCTAGTGCCTAGATCTTCCATTTGTTTATTTAGCTTTTCCGTGGCTTCTTTTACTTCTTTGCTTAGCGTTTCGTTATTTTGCTCGGTTAAATTGCGCGTCGTATCTTGCTGGATCTGCGTCCTTTCGACCTCTCTGGTTTGCGTAGAGCTTTGTGCATGCGAGCTTGTGGCTACGTTTGATATCGGTTGGCTCGCTACTTTGAAAATTTCCATATTTTCTCCTTTAAATATTTGCTAGCTTCTATATCGTCAAATTTGTAAATTTTTTTAGCCCCGTTCGGGAAAATTTTTGCTTAATTTAAATTTTCGCATAAATTTGTTAAAATCTAGCCTAAATTAAGGCGAGAAAAAGGAGAATTCGTGAAAATTTCATTTGAATGCGACTGTATTTTGTTAGGGGAGTCGCTAAGGCTATTTTTGAGGGATTTTATCTCGCCTAGAAAAGATTGCGACTTTATCGTGGCGGACAAAAAGATAGAGGCCAAAAAGCCCGTTTTCGTGATCGCCGAGCACTCGCCTCATCTAAAAATCCCTTTTAGCAAAGAAGCCCTTATCTCCGCGCTTGAGGAGTTTTACTCGGCGATTCAGTTTTCAGAGCCCATTGCGCCCTCTCGCACAACCTCGCCAGCATTAGTTATAAAAGAAGAAGCCGCGCCGCAAAATGGCTCAAATTTGGAGCTTGAGGTTTCAAATTTGATAGATAAATTTAAAGAAGATCTACTCGCGCTTTTAAGGAAAACTCGTTGAAAAATCTCTACGCTACGATTTCAAGCGGTAAATTTAAAGGTAAAAAGCTGCTTTTGCCCTCGCTTCAAACTACAAGAAGCACGAAAAGCATCGTAAAAGGCTCGTTTTTCGACTCTTTTCGCTATGAGCTAGCGGGCAAGGTCTTTATCGAGGCTTTCGGCGGTAGCGCACTGATGGCCGCAGAAGCGCTAAGCAACGGCGCTGCAAAGGCCTACGCAGTAGAAATCGACAAAAACGCCTATAAGATCGCACTGCAAAACGCTAAACTTATCGGCGACGAGTTAGAAATCGTAAACGGCGATACATTTAGCACTACTCCCGCCATCGTCGAGAGACAAAATTTGCCCATTATTTTGTATCTTGACCCGCCTTTTGATATCAGGGACGGTTTTGCGGACGTTTATGAAAAGTGCGTAAATTTGGCGCTAAATTTGCCTAAAGATAAAATTTACCTGATCGCTTTTGAGCATGCTAGCCACTTAAATTTACCCGAAAACATCGGCGCATTTACGCTTTTAAAATCTAAAAAATTCGGAAATACCTCGCTTAGCTATTACTCTTAAATTCTTGTGTCAAATTTGGAATGCTAATTGCTTTTAGTCCTTGAAAATACAAATTTAAGGACTAAAATGAAACTAGCGGCATGCTTGCTAACCCTTGCTATATCGGCTTTTGCGGCGCAGATAAAGGACATCGCAAACGTCGTGGGCGTGAGGGAAAATCAGCTGATCGGATACGGCCTGGTTGTCGGTCTAAACGGCTCTGGCGACGGCAGTAGCTCGGAGTTTACGATCCAGTCTCTTTCAAACATGCTTCAAAGCGTGAACGTAAAAATCAAGCCCGACGATATCAAATCAAAAAACACCGCCGCGGTAATGGTTATCGCAAAGCTACCGCCGTTTGCTAGGCAAGGCGATAAGCTCGACGTCGTGATCTCATCTATCGGCGATGCAAAGAGCCTTCAGGGCGGAACGCTTTTGATGACTCCGCTTAAGGGCGTGGACGGCGACATCTACGCTCTAGCTCAGGGCTCGCTAACTATAGGCGGCAAAACCGCATCTCGCGGAGGCGGAAGTAAGGGCGGCAACCACGTAACAGCAGGCACGATCCCAAGCGGCGCTATCGTGGAGCGCGAGATAGCGTACGATATCTACAATCAAGAAGCGATATTTTTAAGCTTAAAAGAGTCGAATTTCGATACCGCTTCAAACATCCAAAGAGCGGTAAATTTAAATGTAGGCGGCGATAGCGCGGTAGCCGTCGACTCGCGAACGATCAGGATCGCTAAGCCAAACGGCGCAAATATGGTTGATTTCGTAGCTAGGGTGTTAAATTTGGACGTAGATTATAAAGCGCTAGATAAAATCGTAATCGACGAGCGCACCGGCACGATAGTAAGTGGCATAAATATCACCGTTGATCCCGTCGTCATCACGCACGGCGACATCACGATAAAGATAGAGCCTAGCTCGTACGACGATATGGCGGCAAATCAGCAAACAATCGATCTACAAGACGGCGCAGCGGTCGATCCGCTAACTAATATGCTAAAAATCAGCGGCGAAAAAACTACTGTAGCTAGCGTCGCAAGGGCATTAAGCAAGATGGGCGCGACACCTAGCGATATAATCGCGATAATGGAAAATCTAAAACGCGTAGGCGCTATACATGTAAATTTGGAGATAATATAATGTTAAACGTAGATACTTCGGCAGCTTTAAGCTCGTATAATAAATTTGCCACTAGCTCAATCGAAAATAGACGTGCAGATAAGCCTCAGAGCGAGCAAGATGCGCTTTTAAAAGAGCAAACCGACGCTTTTGAGGCTTTTTTAGTTAAAAGCGTGCTAGATATCGCGCTAAAAGACGAAAATCCGTTATTTGGCAAAGATGCCGGAGACGAGATATATCACTCGATGTATAACGATACGATGAGCAAGGCTCTGAGTGGAAATTTGGGCTTTAGTGAACTTTTATTCAATTATTTGAAAGAAAGGGCTTAAGAAAAATCAAAATTTGCCGATTTAGTTTCTAACAAATCTAAAAAGGCTTTAAAATGATAGGAACTTTGGGAGCTAAACTGGGCATGAGCCCTCAGCAAATCACTCGCTCAAATGACGTAAAAAAGAGCGAAAATATGGAAAAAACACAAGGCAAAGAAGAAAGCAAGGTCGCAAAGATAGCCGAGCAGATCGCAAACGGAACATATAAACTAGATATGTCCAAGACTGCAAAAGCCGTTGCCGATACGCTTTTGTAAGATTTTTTGTCCTTGCGTAAAAAGAAAGGACAAAAATGCTTAAAAGATATTTGGATGAGGCGATGGGCGTACTAGATGAGCTCATCGCCCAAACTACGGAAGATATAGAAAAGATAAAACTAGCCGATCACACTAAGGTTGATGATAGCGTCAAACGCAAAAATGAGCTGGTTAAAAAATTTGAATCCGTAAAATCGCTGCTAGATAAAGAGCTTTTAAGAGTCTCGAGGGAAAACGGCGGGGTAAATTTAAGCTCTATCCTTGACGATGAGGTAAAATCATCTCTCACGCTTATGCGCTCGAAGCTTGAAGAGCTCTACTCAAAAAACAAAGAATATGCAAAATACGTCGTCGGAGTAAAAGAATTTTTCGATAGCTTGCTAAAAAACATGTTTAAAAGCGAGTCTGGCAGCTACGATAAAGAAGGCTTGACGCCTGAAAGTTTATTTAAAACAAGGGTTTAAAAAATGGCTAATATATTTTCGTCTTTACATATTGGAGTTAGCGGTTTAGATGCCGCGCAGACGCAGATCACTACGACAGGACACAACATCACAAACGCCGACAGCGAGCACTACACCAGACAGCGCGTCGTGCAGTCTGCTAGAGAGCCTTTTCACGATATGCCGGGCGACATCGGTACTGGTACCAAGGTCGATACGGTCGTACGTGTGCATGATGAGTTTACTTTTGCTAGGCTCCGTACTTCAAATATAAATTTAGAATCAAGCGAATATAAAAAGCAAATTTTAGAGGAAATTTCGCAGCGTTTCCCTGATCTACAAAGCGTAGGCATAGGCAGGGATTTGCAAAATTATTTTAATGCATGGAACAACCTCGCTTCTAACCCGACCGAGGGTTCTCAGAAGGTAAATCTACTAAATTCGGCCGCGACGCTATCAAATAGCATAAGCAAAGCTCACGATATGCTAACCAAGATCCAAAAGGATGTAGACTCTCAGGTGGAAGTCGCCGTAAATGAAATCAACAAATACGCCAAGCAAATCGCGCAGATAAATAAAGAGATCGTGCGCGTCGAATCAGTCGGCACTACTAGAGCAAACGACCTACGCGACAAACGCGATCAGCTCGAACTAGCGATGTCGAAATTTGCCGGCATAAGCGTATTTAAGGGGCAACTACAAAGCAACAATATCGATCCGACCGTAACCGATATGGGTACCAAGCATCAGATAAATATTTCAGGATTTAATATCGTAGACGGTACGACGTATCACCCGCTAACAGTCGACAGGATAAGCGACAAGAGCGATTTTAAAGGTGTATTTTTTGAGAGGGATGACGGTAAAAAGGTCGATCTAAACGGACGAATCTCGGGCGGTAAACTAGGCGCCGCGCTGGATTTACGCGGACGCAGAGTGGATGATAGCGGAGAGTTTCAGGACGGAACCATACAAAAATACATCGAAAACCTAAATAGTTTTGCAAAAGGAATCATAATTGAGACTAACATTAACTACGAAAGATCAGCCGTAGAAAACGCCGTAACCGACGAGCTAGACGGTCTAAGCGACTCTAGGACGCTGATGAATTTTAACGACGACATCAAACACGGTAGCTTTGACGTCGTAGTTTATAACAATCAAGGCCAAGAGGTCGCTCGCAAAACGATAAATATAAATGCCTCTACTACTATAAACGACAATACTCGCGGCAACTCTATCGTTCGTGACTTTAACTCAGATACCGACGACAACGGCGATAACAATTCGCTAAACGACGTGGACGATTATTTTCAGGCAAACTATCAGTATGACGCGGCGACGGGCAAAGGCACGTTTGGCGTAACAGCTAAAAGAAATGCCGGCGAATACAGCGTCGCTTTCGTCGATAAAGGTACCAATTTCCCGGGTATCATCGGGGTTAATAGAGTTTTTGAGGGCGGAAACGCGAAAAATATGAGCGTAAAAAGCGAGCTGATGGAAAATCCGCACAAGCTAAAAGCCTACTCAAATCCGACTCCGGGCAACAATGAAGTCGCAAATGATATGGTGCAAATGCAGTATAAAAAAATCATATTTTACTCCGACAAGCATGCGGACAAGGAGGAGAGCGTCGAGGGCTACTACCGCTATATAACCACCGATCTAGCTAGCCAAACTCAGGCAAATAACGATTTAAACGACGCAAATACAGCCATTCATAAAGTTGCTATGTCTGAGTACCAGTCGGTTAGCGGCGTAAATTTAAACGAGGAGCTTACAAACCTCATACGCTTTCAAAGCAGTTACGGCGCGGCGGCTAAAATCATCACGACCGTAGAAAAGATGCTCGATACCTTGCTGACGCTAAAACAGTAAATTTAAATTTCTTTTAGCCTTTTTGGTTTAAAATCTCGGCCAAAAAGGCTAAAAATGGACTTAAAAACTCTCCTGGATCAAAACGTAATCTCTAAAAATACCCATGCGGACTTGTTTGCCGCCGCCGATCCGCTGCAAGTTGCTAGTAAATTTAAAACGCCCGAGATCTCGCTCATCTGCGCGCTTTTTGCTTACGGTAACGCAAAGCTAATCGTAAATTTTTTAAATTCGCTCGACTTCTCGTTGTTGGATAAAAGCGAGGAGCAAATCATTTCAAATTTGACGCGGCACAAATACCGTTTTCAAAGCTGCGAGGACGTGCGACAGATTTTTATCACCGTTTCGCGCCTAAAAAAGCACGGCGATATCGAAAGCACGGTGAGATCGGGCTTTGAGAAAAGCGGCTCGATGATAGAGGGCGTAAACGAACTGATTAAATTTATCTACTTGCTAAACCCTTACCGCTCGGAGGGGTATGAGTTTTTTTTCGGCAAGGCATACGAAAAAGCGCCGCAAAGCCCGTATAAACGCTACAATATGTTTTTGCGCTGGATGATTCGAGATAGCGATATCGATCTTGGACTCTTTAAAAGTCTGCCAAAAAGCAAGCTCCTCATACCTCTTGACGTGCATACGCACCGAGTTTCGCTAAATTTAGGCTTAATCTCTCGCAAAAGCTATGATTTTAGGGCCGTGCGCGAGCTAACGGACAAGCTTTGCGAATTTGATCCCGCCGACCCGATCAAATACGACTTCGCGCTCTACCGTATCGGCCAAAGCGGCGAACTAGCGCAAATTTTAAGCAAGATAAAGTAAATTTGACGGGTTTTTCTCTTGCGAAACAGCGGCAAATTTAAAGCCTAAATTAATCAAATTTAGGCTATAGTTACCTTGCAATTACATTTTAAGGAGAGAAAATGAAAAAAATCGTTTTAGCTAGCGCGGCTCTAGGCTGCCTACTCGCTACTAGCGCTCTTGCGCACGAGGAAAAAGTCTTTGATCCAAAGGCAGGCAAGCACCTAGTCGTCACTATGGAGCAATTAAGCGAAAAGGGCAACACCGTCGTGGGCGAGGTGGTAGCAGTCGAGACTAACTACGGCGTAGCGCTATTCCCGAATCTTAAAGGCCTTGAGGGCGGCGCGCACGGATTTCACGTGCATCAAAACGCCGACTGCGGCGCAAATGAGAAGGGCCTAGGCATGAAAGCGGGCGGTCACTGGGATCCAAGCGACACCAAAAAACACTCGTTTGCATGGGACGACAACGGCCACAAGGGCGATTTGCCTGCGCTTTTCGTCGATGCTGAGGGTAACGCGGTTTATCCGGTCCTAGCTCCGAAAATCAAAACATTGGGCGAGCTAAAAGGCCACTCGCTAATGATCCACGTCGGCGGCGATAACCACAGCGACCATCCAAAGCCTCTTGGCGGCGGCGGCGCTAGAATGGTTTGCGGCGTTATAAAATAATCCCGCATTCGCCGATTTGCCGCGCTTGGCGGTCGGCGAACTTTTTTTAGTTAAATTTAACGCGGCTTTAAATTCGGCGTTTCGTATATTTTTAAACCCGCATCTCGAAAAAGCAAAATCTCAATCAATCTTCTAAAATATCAAATTTTGTCCGCGCGGTTTTCGCAAACTAAATTTTAAAAACTATTTCAAATTTACCCTTATCAAATTTGACTCAAATTTCGGTATCTAAATTTACGAAATTTATTTCAAAATTTTAAAATAAAATCGCCGACTGCACCGGCAAATTTTACAAAATACGTTGCAACCCAAACCGCTAAATTTAACCCTGTTCGGCAAAATTTACTCGCCGCTTTATTAAATTTTAACCACAGCAAAACAAAAAGCCGAATTTTATAAATTTTTTAAATTTTTCGTAGTATGATTTTGCTTTTTAAAGGGGCGAAAATGGACTTTGACTTCGGCGTTACGGCGTATTTTATATTTTTCGCGGCGGCCTTTGCGGCGGGTTTTGTAGACGCGATCGCGGGCGGCGGCGGACTGATCGCGCTGCCGACGATCATGGCGATGGGCGTGCCGCCTCACATGGCGCTAGCTACGAACAAGCTTCAAGGAACTTTCGGCAGCTTCACCGCGGCTCTAAATTTCGCCCGAAAAGGGATGATAAATTTCCGCGAAGTTTTTATTGGCATCGTTTTTACTTTTAGCGGCGCGTGCGTCGGCACGGTACTTATTTTGTTTTTGAGCGCCGAATTTTTGCGCATTATTATCCCGTTTTGTTTGATAGCGATTTTCATCTATACGCTTTTGATGCCAAAAGTCGGCGACGAGGACAGGGCCGCCCGCATGAACGCGCGAGCCTTTTACGTGATATTTGGCCTAATTTTAGGCTTTTACGACGGATTTTTCGGGCCGGGAGCGGGCAGTTTTTGGACGTTTGCGATGGTTGCGCTTATCGGGCTAAATATGAAAAAAGCCGTCGCGCATACGAAAATCCTAAATTTTACCAGCAACATCGTCTCTCTAGCCGTTTTCATCGCGGGTGGACAGATACTTTGGACGGTTGGGCTTTTGATGGGCGTCGGGCAGGTTTTGGGCGCGTACTTTGGCTCAAATATGGTCATGAAAAAGGACGTTAAATTTGTTAGAGTCGTGTTTTTGGCCGTCGTGGGCGCGACGATACTAAAGCTTGTTTACGATAGATTTTTCGCGTAAGCGCTGATTTTAAAAAACGACGTCAAAATTTGAGCTAAATTTGACAAAAAAGCTAAAATTCGGGCGAAATTTGAGGTAAGCTTAAAAAACTTTTAACGTTTATTTGGATAAAATTGCCGTTAAATTTCATAAATCTAAGGTTAATCCATGCAAGAAAATTTGTTTTTGTTTACAGGTTGGATCGCTTCTTTGTTTACCGACAACGAGCACGTTATCCACGCGGTAAATTACGCGGGACATCTCTTTTTGGTCGTTGTTATTGTGCTTATAATGGCAAAATTTGCAACTAGAAATTTGCAACTCGTGCCTCGCGGAATGCAAAATATTCTCGAAGCATATTTAGAGGGCGTCATATCTATGGGCAAGGACGTACTAGGAAACGAAGCGCTATCTAGAAAGTACCTACCACTAGTCGCTACTATCGGTTTAGTCGTATTCGTAAGTAACATGATAGGTATAATACCTGGATTTGAAGCTCCGACTTCGAGCTTAAATTTGACCCTTACTCTAGCGCTCGTGGTTTTCGTGTTTTACCACTACGAAGGTATCCGCGTAAACGGCGTGGTTAAGTATTTTGCTCACTTCATGGGGCCAAACAAATGGTTAGCTCCGATAATGTTTATCGTCGAGATCGTTTCGCATCTGTCTCGCGTCGTATCCCTTTCTTTCCGACTTTTCGGTAACATCAAGGGCGATGATTTGTTCCTTTTGGTCGTACTTGCTCTTGCGTCTTACGCTGCGCTTCCGGCGTTTGTCTTGCTTACGTTTATGGCGTGCTTGCAAACATTTATCTTTATGATTCTTACTTACGTGTATCTTGCCGGCGCGATTTTGATTAGTCACAACGAGCACTAAAATTTAAATTTACGCGTCCGCTAGCTAAAATACGCTAAAAATCGGCGGGCGCAACCCCTTCTTTTTATCTAACTTAAATAAAAATCCTGCTAAAATAAGCCCTAAATTTTAAATAAAAGGCAAATTATGTTTGAAGTCGTTATCGGGCTTGAGGTTCATACTCAGCTTAATACAAAAACTAAAATTTTCTGCTCTTGCTCCACGAGCTTCGGCGATGAGGCAAATACGCACGTTTGTC
Source organism: uncultured Campylobacter sp. (assembly GCA_963528245.1). Lineage (GTDB taxonomy): Bacteria > Campylobacterota > Campylobacteria > Campylobacterales > Campylobacteraceae > Campylobacter_A. The sequence goes on from CAURWB010000069.1 coordinate 9,144, forward strand.
CGACCTGCCTGGCGCTACCCGGATCTTTGCCGGTACTAAATAAAGAAGCCGTGAGAAAAGCGATAAGCTTTGGCGCGGCGGTAAATGCGACTATAAATAAACGCTCGGTTTTTAACCGTAAAAATTACTTTTATCCGGATCTCCCGAAGGCTTATCAAATTTCACAGTTTGAGATACCGATAGTGGAAAAGGGCGAGCTTTTTATCGATGTAAACGGCGAGAAAAAGCGCATCGGCATCACTCGCGCGCACCTTGAGGAGGATGCTGGCAAAAATATACACGAGAGCGGACAGAGCCTAGTCGATCTAAACCGCGCGGGCACGCCGCTACTTGAGATCGTGAGCGAGCCTGATTTGCGCAGCTCCGACGAGGCGGTCGCGTACCTAAAAAAACTACACTCGATTTTGCGATTTTTAAACATCAGCGACGCCAATATGCAGGAAGGAAGCTTCCGTTGCGATGCTAACGTCTCCATCCGTCCAAAAGGCGACAGCAGGCTTTACACGCGCGTCGAGATTAAAAATTTAAACTCGTTTAGATTTATCCAAAAAGCAATCGACTACGAGGTCGAGCGTCAAAGCGCGGCGTGGGAAGACGGCAAATATGATGAGGAAGTTTATCAAGAGACCCGCCTTTTTGATACCGTAAATTTAGTCACGCGCTCTATGCGAGGCAAGGAAGATAG
>CAURWB010000070.1:0-9809 GCA_963528245.1 uncultured Campylobacter sp.
TTTAAATTTGATTTTAGTTTAGTCTTCGCGAAGGTAGTAGCGAAAAAGAGTATATGAGTTAAATTTGTAAATTTACTTCAAATTTAAGCAGAAAAAGTTAAGGCGAAGTATCGCGAGATGGATTTAAGGGTTGCGACGTAAAAATTTAGCGAAGATAAGACACGTAGTCTATCGAGCTAAATTTTTACTAGCTCCGTTAAAGACGCTCGCGAGACAAGCCGCCAAAAAACAAAGGAGACTAAAAAGGCCAGATCGCCTCCATAAGCTTCGTCCCCCACGGCTTCCTCGTCGCCCTATCCACGTCGCCTTCGGTTTTATATAAGATCTTGGCGTCGGCGATGTAGCGCGAGTCGATCTCGTTGGCGTTTGAGATGTCGTACGGGCGTATCACGCCGCTAAGCTGCATGATCTGCTTTTCGCCGTTTATGAGCAGTTCGCGCGAGCCCTCGATAAAGTAGTTGCCGTTTTCTAGTACCTTGATGATACGCGCTGAAATCGTAGTCGTAAAGGCCTCTGCACGCACGCTAGATCCTGCGCCCGTAAATTCATTTTTCGTGCCCGCGCTAAAGCCGATGTCGCCGGCCTTGTTTAGCTGAGTGGCTAGCGTAGATAGCGGCGCAGAGCCTGCGGTAAATACCCCTCCGCCAAGGCTTATCGTGCTATTTTTACTCGTGTCGTGCTTGCCGCTGGAGCTTTGGTTGGCTCGCTCGCTGATAACGACGGTTACGATGTCGTTTACGTTCATCGCCTTGCGGTCGGCAAAAAGCGGGTTGTCGCCGCGACCGAAAAGACTGCCCGCGTTTGGTTGGTTATTGACCTGTTTGGCGGGAAGCTGCTCGACGTAAACGGGCGGCTTCATGTCTATGCGAGGGTCGGCGCTAGGTAAACACCCGCTCAAAAACGCTGCTGCAAGGGCGCAAAAGTAAATATTTTTTCTCACGCTTTACCTTAAAGTGAAAATTTTACGATAAAATAAGCAAATCAAGTTCCAAAAAGGAAAATTATGGCTGATTCTATCCTTGCGCTTGGCGCGAATTTTCAAGAAATTTACGAAATTATATCAACAAAATTTAAAAATGTAGCCGTTTTTGACCCCATCAATGATTTTTACGGGCTCGAAAATGCCAAAAAAGCTTTTGAAAACGGCAGCGAGCGTGAGTTTTTTAAAAGCGTGATAAATGAATTTGACCGCCTAGCGGGGAGCGCTGATTTCGTACTCGTTAAGCCTGCAAAAAGCATCGCAAATATCGGCGAAACAGAGCTAAATTTGCAGATCGCTAGAAATTTAAACGTTCCGGTTTTTTGCCGCGAAAATTTGAGCTTTTTTACGCGAAACTCAAAGCTGATCGTAAGCGGAAATTTAGATGAAATTTTAAATGCAAAGCAAGATATAATCACGCCTTTGAGGTTTGAAAATTCGCTATTTAAGCTCGCCGCAAAAGATAAAAAAACCGTCGTTTTGCCTGAAAGCGAAGACGAGCGGATACTAAGAGCCAGCGAAATTTTACTAAAAAGCGGCGCGGTAAATTTGATCCTTTTGGGTGACGAAAACAAGGTTAAATTTGACGCGGAAAAGCTTGGGGTAAATTTAAGCGGCGCAAGATTTATAAATTTAGAAAAAAACGAGTATGCAGATCGCCTGGCCGCCGCGCTTTTTGAAGCTCGCAAAAGCAAGGGCGTAAGCATGGAACAAGCCCACGAGCTCGTGCTGGACAGGACGTATTTTGCTACGATGCTGGTGCAAGAAGGGCTAGCGGACGCCATGGTAAGCGGCGCAAACACGACCACGGCGCACACTATCCGCCCTGCGCTTCAGATCATCAAAACCCGCCCGGATAGCCCGCTGGTTTCAAGCTCGTTTATAATGTGCTTTGACGAGGAGATCCTGATCTACGCCGACTGCGCGATAAATCCAAATCCAAGCGCCGAACAACTCGCGCAAATCGCCCTAGCATCGGCTGATACGGCGCACGCATTCGGACTGGAGCCGAGGGTAGCGATGCTAAGCTACTCTAGCGGAGATAGCGGTAGCGGGGCGGATATAGACCTAGTTAGGAGCGCGGGCGAGATAGCGCGAGGGCTAGACCTAGCCCTAAAAATCGAAGCTCCCGTGCAGTACGACGCGGCCATAGATCCCGCAGTAGCGCGCAAAAAGTTGCCAAACAGCGACGTAGCCGGCCGCGCGAACGTTTTTGTATTTCCAAATTTAAACGCAGGCAATATCGGCTATAAAATCGCGCAACGAAGCGCAAACTGCGTCGCCGTCGGACCGATATTGCAAGGCCTAAAAAAACCGGTAAACGACCTAAGTCGCGGATGCGGCGTGGGAGACGTCGTAAATACCGTCCTAATCAGCGCGATACAAGCCGCAAACGAAGGAGAAAAATAGTGAAAATTTTGGTTTTAAACTCAGGTAGCTCGTCGGTTAAATTTCAGCTTTTTGATATGGCGGATAATCGCGTCATCGCTAGCGGTCTAGTCGAAAAGATCGGCGAAGCAAGCTCCTATGCCAAGCTAAAAGACGTTAGCGCGGATAAAATTTACGAGGAGCGCGCGCCGCTAAAAGACCACCACGAGGGGCTTGAGGCGATGAGGCGGCTGTTTGTTAGCTCAGATATCCTGCATGATTTTAGCGAGCTAGACGGTATCGGACACCGCATCGTGCATGGCGGCGAGAGCTTTAGTGACTCGGCTCTAGTCACCCCTGACGTCATCGCCAAAATCGAGCAAAACTCCGTCCTAGCGCCTCTTCACAACCCGGGCCACCTAGCGGGTATAAGAAATGCTATGCAAGAAACGGACAAAAACGGAAGCGGCAAAAAGGTGCCTCACGTCGTCGTTTTTGATACCGTGTTTCATCAAACTATCCCCGAGTACGCCTATCGCTACGCCCTGCCGTTTGATCTTTGCAAAAGGCTACACATACGCAGATACGGCTTTCACGGCACCTCGCACCACTACGTGACTAAAAAAGCCGCCGAGCATCTAGGCGTACCGTATGAGAAATTTAACGCCGTCTCGCTACACCTAGGTAACGGAGCCTCCGCCTGCGCCGTGCAAGGAGGTAAAAGCGTCGATACCTCGATGGGTTTAAGCCCGCTAGAAGGCCTGATAATGGGCACTAGAAGCGGCGATATGGATCCTGCGGTGCTTACATATCTTTTAAATTTAGGCGAGCTCACGGCCGAGGGCATAGACGCGTTTTTAAACAAAAAAAGCGGACTGCTAGGTATCTGCGGCTCAAACGACATGCGCGAAGTGGTCGTCAAGATGCAAGGCGGCGACGAGCGCGCGCATCTAGCTTTTGAGATGTTTTGCTACCGTATAAAAAAATATATCGGCGCGTATTACGCGGTTTTGGGCCGCGTGGATGCGGTTGTTTTCACCGGCGGTATCGGCGAAAACGCCCCGTATAGCCGCGAGAAAATCTGCAACGATCTCACGCACATGGGTATCAAGATCGATCACGAGCTAAATTTTGCCGCAAGCGGCTGTATACGCGATCTAAGCGCCCCCGACGCGACGGTAAAAACTCTCGTCGTGCCCACTAACGAGGAGCTAGAAATCGCGCTAGAAACAAAACGGGTGATAGAAAATCTCTAAATTTGAGCTTTTGTCTGTGTGGCCTGCAAATTTGACGAGTCGCTTCTGGGGCTCTGTCAAATTTGACCTCAAATTTACGCTCAAAAACGGCGGCAAATTTCAAAATTTGCGCCGAGTCAAATTTGACTCCAAATCTCTCAAATTTTAAAAATAGTCACTCAAATTTACCCGACCGATTTACTTTATTTTAAGCCGCGCTCGGTCAAAATTTACGTAAAATTTAATCAAAAGCGAGCAAATGACCCTTTCGCAAGCATTTTTATTAACCAAAAACAAACAAAAAGAGTGCCGAGCCGCAGCGGCGGGATCGCCCACTCTTATCGCCTTTTGCATCGGCGTTTTTGCACTGTTTTTCGCGGCGCTTAAGGTTTTTGATCTGGGCAGCGGGGCGGCTTTGGTTTTGCTTGTGCTGTTTTTTGGCTTGCTATTTTGGGTGCCTGCAAAGCTAAAAAGCATAGGCAAAGCGCAGGATGAGTACAACGAATTTTACAAAGAAGTTTTCGTCCGCGCGCTCATCGGTGAGATCGACGAGAGCTTTACGTATAGCGCTTACGGCGGCATCTCGCAGAGCGAATTTAACGCGGCGGGGATTTATAGACCGAGCACGTTTTATAGCGAGGATAGCGTGCGCGGCGTATATAAAAGCGTCAAATTTAGCCTGTGTGAGGTAATCAGCCACGAGCGCGAATATCCGCGGGTAAATAACAAATACGTCGCCGCATTTATCCTGCTAAAATACGCGTTTGATAAGTATTCAGACTTTAAAGGCAGCGTGCTAAAGTGCGAGTTTAATAAGAAATTTAACGGCAAAACGGTTGCCGTTAGCAAGGATTTTAATACTAAATTTTTAGGCGAAAAAGAGCTGCTCGACGACGTCAAATTTAATGAAAATTTTAGAGTTTTTACGACGGATAAGGTGGAGGCGAGGTATCTGCTCACGCCTGCGTTTATGGGCAAGCTAAATATACTAAAAGCCTACAAAAACACGCTAAAATCGCCAAGTGCAGCCTTTATGGATAACAAATTTTATCTATTTTGCTTTAGTAGGAGAAATTTTTTTGAGGGGCGGCTTTTTAATAAACTAGACATCGCCGAGGCTCGCCGCGAGCAAAGATACGTGAGGCAGATGCTTAGCGTCATCGACGAGCTAAATTTGAGTTTAGATATTTATCGGTAAAATTTGCCGTCAAATTTGCGCTGGCTGTCTCAAATTTACTCTAAATTTGACGCCGTCCGCGACAAATTTTATGCCACTTTAAATTTACCGCCAAGCGTCAAATTTAACGGCGACCCGGCTAGGCCCGAGCCGCCGCGTTAAATTTAGCCGATCTTACGGATATTTGCAGGTAGCGCCTGCCTTGCACAGGTGCCCACTAGCCAGTCGTTTAGGCTAAATTTACCCTTTCGCTTCGGATCTAGCAGGCCTAGTTTGTTGTGATTTACTCCTTTTTCCGCGCTACCTAGCCAAAAGGCCGGTTTGCCGTCGATAAAATGCACTCTAGCGCCAAACTCATCGTGTCCAAAACCGTGCTCGAGGCTGATGACGCCGCTAGCAACGCCGTTTGTTACGAAGGCCTCGCCCGTTTGCGAGCCGTACGGCGTCGTGATCTTGACCTTATCGCCCGTCTTGATACTCTGCTCGCTTGCGATATCCTCGGCGATCCTGACGAAATTTTTCGGATGTATCGCGCGCAGCTTTGGACTAACTATCGTGTAGTAGTGCTGGATGTTTGATTTTCTCGAGCTTACGAGATATTTCCACTCTGATTTTGGGAAAAACTTTTCTAGCGGAGTGCCGTCGCTAGCCACCGCAAGAGCTAGAGTCGGAGTGCCCGGCATGTACTTGCCCGTGATAGAGTGTCTGTGTCCGCCAAGGGGCTCGTAGTAGATCGCAGCAGGCGTGGCGGCGGGTACTTTTACCGTCATTTTATCGCCCGCATACGCACTCTCGTAATCGTCAAATCTACCGCCCTTTGCCAGCACGTGCGCGACTTTTGCTTTTTCCTCGTCTTTTAAAAACGGCTCGAGCTTTTTCATAGTTTTTGAAATTTTGCTGAGCTTCAAGTCCTCTTTGTCGATGTCTTTTACACCCGCTCCGTCAAAGGCCAAATTTGCCAGCGCCGCGGCGTAATACTGCTCTTTCGTATCCAGATCCATCGGTTTTCCGTCTTTATCCTTAAAGGCGCCCTTGCCAAATCCCTTTAGTCCGAGCCTCTTTGCCACCGCGATATAAAAGGCCTCCACGTCGATTACTGTACCGTCTGCGGCGCGGTCTTGCTTGGCGGCGACGGCCGGATAGCGCACGACGGAGGTTTTAGCTATCGTACCCCAAAGCGAGTTTGGAAGCGCCCAGTTTTCGAGATTTACTCCGTCTGGCACGATATAGTCGGCGTAGGCGTTAGTCTCGTTCATAAAGGCGTCGATACCGATGAAAAGCGGTAAATTTTTGCTATCTTTTAGCGTATCGAGTACCGCGACCTCGAGCCCCGCCTGTCCGTAGACGACGTTTGTCATATAGTTTATAAACGCTTTTACCTTGTACGGATAGCCTGCGGCGTGGCTAGTGAGCGTTTCGTTTACTAGCGGCATCGAGATAGGATACCACGGCTGCTGCGCAGGATAGCCGCTGCCGCCTGCCGCGACTTTACGCTTAAACTCAGAGCTCGTTTCGTAATACTTGCCCGAGCGGGATAAATTTAACCCGTTTGGCTTGTATGCGCCCTCGAAGCTATCCAGATCGTATCTACCTTTTAAAAACTCGTGCGTGCCCGCGCTTGCGTTTACGCTGCCGCCCTTGTAGCCGTAGGTGCCCATGAGCGTATTTAGGCAAAATATCGCGTACGTGCTCATCGCCGCTTGCGTGTGCATCATGCCGCCGTGGACGTTGGTGCTGACCTGCCTGCCGTTTTTGGTGAAATTTTCACATAGCCACAATATATCCTCCACGCTCACGCCGCAAATTTTAGAGTACTCCTTGAGGCTGTGTTTATAGGCTGACTCTTTTAGCAGTTGCATCGAGCTTTTGACCTCGACTTTTTTGCCGTTAATTAAAATTTTGCCCTTATAGTAGAGCTTAGCCGGCTCGTTTATCTTGTAGCTTTGGATTTTGCCGCTTTGAGAGCAGACCTGCCACTCGTCGCCAACAAGCGCAAATTTGCCGTAGTCTGGGTGGCCTTTTTGCGTGATGACTAGGTGGGTGGCGTTGCACCAGTGTATTTCGCCGGCTAGCTTTGCTTGCTCTAAATTTGGCTGCATGAGGTAGTTTGCCGCGTATTTTTCGTTTTCGATGATCCAGCGTATCATCGCCATAGCAAGCGCGGTGTCGGTGCCCGGTTTTATACCGATCCAGCGGCCTTTATCGGAGGCGGCGAATTTGACGGCGTTTGTTAGCGTCGGATCTACCACCGCATAGCTGAAGTCATCGTTTGTACTTCTTGCGTGGGCGACCATCTTGGCTTGCTTTTGGAACGGATTTCCGCCGTTTGCGGGAGAGGTGCCCCAGTAGATGGTAAATTTGGAGTTTTCGTAGTCGGGCTTAGTGTGAGCAAAGCCCTTTGCGTTGTGCGCGATCTTGCCGCCGACTCTAAAACCGCCGCCGCAGATACCGCCGTGCGAATAGTGATTTATAGTGCCGAAAGATTTTTTGATAAAGCGATCGACGATATCAGAGCGTCCGTCGTAGAGATAAAAGCTCAAAAGCTGGTTGCGCTTGGTGCCGTATTCCGGATTTGCCTCGTCGATGAGTTCGTCTGAGAGTATAGCCCTAAGCCCGTCCACGTGCCCCTCGCCGAAAAGATCTCCGCCCTCGACGACCTCCTCGATGAGCTGTTCGAAGCTGATCTTTTTCCACTTACCCTCGCCTCTTTTGCCCACTCGCTTTAGCGGCGATAAAATTCTAATAGGCGAAGCTATCATCTCGGGCAGTGCCGCGCCTCTAGCGCATACCGTGGCGCGCCGATCGTCCCCGCCGCTAGCCGTTGTTGCTAGCAACGCGTCGTTTATCGAGGTATCAAAGCTCGCCCAGTGCACGTTTGATAGCGGGTGATAGGGGTTGCCCGTGCATCTTAGTACGCGGTCGGCTTTTTCGTCCACGTGCAGGCGTAGTCCGCATTTTGCCACGCAGCCGTGACACATAGAAAATACCACGCTATGTCCGTCGTTCATCGAAATTTTACCGTCTTTTACGCTAAATTCGGGCTGTAGCGAGCTGCCCTGCGGTTTATAGTCGTCTTTTATTTTTCCCGCGTCATCCGCTACCGCAGCGGTCGCGCCTACGGCCGAGATCATCGCCGCGTTTTTTAGAAATTCTCGTCTTTGCATTATTTTCTCCTTACAGCGCGATCTCTTCGCTCCAGCTGATCGCTTGTTTGTAGCCTTTTTTAGCCGCCAGTTCCTTATCGTTTTTAGCCAAAATTTCGCTCACGCCGTAGTAATAAACCTGCGGATGAGTATTTTTCGGACTATCTAGCACCATCGTCTCGTGAGCGGCTAAAAATTTTCTGATATTTGAGTTTTCGTCGTTTAGATCGCCTATTATGCGGCTTCCGCCCACACAAGTCTCCACGCACGCAGGCAGCAATCCCTCGCGCAGTCTGTGATCGCAGAAGGTGCATTTATCGACTTTGTAGGTCTGCAGACTAAGGTATCTGGCGTGATACGGACAGGCCTCGGCGCAAAGCGCGCAGCCGATACACTCGGCGCTATTTACTTTGACGATGCCGTTGCTTCTTTGGTAGCTCGCGCCCGTCGGACAAACGTCGATACAGGCTGGATTTTCGCAGTGATTGCAAAGGCGCGGTAGCGATGCGATAACGGCGCGGTTGCCGTCTTTGTCGCTAGCTTCGTACTCCGAAACGATCGTCCTAAAGGCGCCTGCTTGGACGTTGTTTTCCATGGCACAGTTCATCGTGCAAGACTGACAGCCCACGCAGCGCGTGAGATCGATGACCATGCCGTAGCGCGGACCTTTGGTTTTTTCAAAAGTATTCGGAGCGGCCCTGAGCGCGGTTGCCGCGATAAAAACACTCGCCGCAGCGATAAAGCTACGACGCGAACCTAGCGTTGATTGCATTTTTTCTCCTTTGAATCAAAATGGTTTCGCAACTTTATCATAACTTAACTTAAATGATAATATTAATATTTTGATTAAAATTGTTTTTCAGATTATCCAAAAATTTATTTTTTAGAAGCGTTTAGTTATAATGCTTTTCAAACTTTAATAAATTTAAGGAAAATATCTTGAAATACGCTCTTGATTGCAAAGATAGTTTTGAAAACTCGTTTATATTTTGGCTCACTAGATACGTCAAATTTAAGCTTAGCTCACTTTCGAATAAAGAGCTTAGGGATCCAAAGGCACTTGCAAGTGTGAATTACGCTCTAAGCCGCGAGGTAAAGAACATAGACCAGCTTGATGGCTTGGTAAAAAGCGCGAGAAATGCAGGACTTACTGGCATAAATACCTACTTTAATCCACTTAAAAAAATATATGAAACGATGAAATTTTACGAGCTTAGCAGCCTAAAACAGATTGATGAAGAGCTGTTAAGTGAAATACTGGCTAGCACAACCGGCGGACTAAGCGACGCTAGTAAGAAAAATTACCGCATCTCGGTGATAAATTTCTTTACATTTTTAGACAAACAAAACGAAGAGGATGGCAAGGCCCATGTTTTTGATATAAATTTAAAAAACTGGGGCGGAGTGAGTGGCAATAAAGGGCAAAAGTTACCTGAGTTTATGGGCGAAGATGAGGTCAAAAAATTTCTTGATGCGATCGAGGAGAGCGATTTTAAGCAAAACTCAAATCGCAATAAGCTCATAATAAAAACGATAATTTTTACTGGCATTCGTGTGAGCGAGGCTCTAAATTTAAAGCGAAAGGATATCACTGAAGATGGAGACCTTTTTATCATTAGGATACGAGGCAAAGGCAACAAATACCGCATCGTTATGATAAAACGTCACCTAATAGAAGCTCATCTAAATGCGATTGCAATAAACTACATTAACAAAGAAGGCTATCTTTTCATCAATAAAAAAGGCACCAGGCTTACGCAGGCTTATGTTAGCCGCATAGTTGAGCAAATTTTATTTAAAGCTGGCATCAGAAAAGAGAAAAATGGTGCCCACATGCTGCGCCATACCTTTGCAACGATGCTTTACAAAAAGCAAAAGGACCTTGTTTTGGTGCAAGAAGCTCTAGG
>CAURWB010000071.1:0-9357 GCA_963528245.1 uncultured Campylobacter sp.
ACCGCCGACCCACTGCTTACAAGGCAGTAGCTCTACCAACTGAGCTACACCAGCATCCTTGATTTGTGAAAGTTGGATTATAGCCCAATTTCTTTTCAAAGTCAAGCTTTTTTTAAAATTTTTTGGAAATAAGGATAAAAAATTAGAATTTAGCCGCACATACAAGCTAAATTTTAGCCCATTGGTTCAGGAGCCTCTTTAAAAAATAGGTCCGGCTTCTTTCTTAATCCTCGTTTTTTTGGCATAGTTACGTCTTTTTCTTCTGCTGTGGTTTTAGAATCAATGGCGCCTTTATCGTCGTTATTTTCGCTTTTTACCATCCCAGCATATGCCTCTTTATATCCTGCGGATTTTATTTTATTAATTAAAATTTTAATTTTTTCTCCACTTAGAGGCTGTGTTTTTATCGCGATGGCACGGTATCTACCAAATTTACCGCTAACGACCTTTTCGACGCCCTCAAGGTAGCCTACTTTTCTTTCGACGGCTACTCTCGCGCTTTCTATTGCTTTTTCGCTTACGTCATCGCCAAAAGCGCTCACAAAAATATGATATTCGTCGTTTGCAAGCAAGGCGCCAAAAAACATCAAAATAACGAATATCACCTTTTTCACGAAATTTCCTTAGGATATTTATCAAATTTTACAGTATCGACCGACCGTCTTATCATTATACAACAAAAAAATATAAACTTACAGTCAAACTCTATCCAAGCACCCTTGCGATTAACTCTATCGGGTTCTCGCACTTCACGTCCGAACCGCCGATATGTAGTGCATTTGAAATTTGCATTTTACAGGCGCTACACTCCGCGCTTACGATCTTTGCGCCAGAGTTTTTTATCATCTCTAATTTTCTTTGTCCGGCCGCGCGGCTTAGGTGATATTTTTCAGACTGCATCGTCACTCCGCCAAAACCGCAACACTCATTTGGATCGCTCATCTCTGTTATTTCGTAGTTTTGAGCGAGCAGTTTGCGAGGCTCTTTAAAGACGCCTTGCATTTTTCTAGCGTGGCAAGGGTCGTGATAGGTCACGGAGGCTAAATTTTTACCCTTTTTTGCCAAAATTTCAGCCAAATTCGTAAATTTTTCAAAATACTCCGTCGCTAAAAATATCTTCTTGCTCACCGCTTTTGCGCGCTCTCGCCACCGCTCGTCATCATGGAAAAAGTGTTCGTAGTCGATCTTTATCATCGCCGAACAGGTAGCCTCGGGCACGATGATGGCATCTAGTTCGCCCAGCATTTTTTCAAAATACTCGATATTTCGCTTTGCTAAAACCTCGACCGTCGCAAAATCCCCCGTAAAATACGCCGGCGCGCCGCAACAGGCCTGCTTTTTCATCAAATTTAAATTTAATCCCAGCTCGCTCGCTATCTTAACCAAAGCCTCGCCGATACCCGTATATGCGTAGTTTCCCATACAGCCGATAAAAACTCCGATAGTTTTATCGCCGCCGTTATCGATAAATTCGGCATGCGAGTTTAAAAAGCTCTTTTTACTAGCGGTTGGCAAAAGCCGCTCTTTTTTCACCATCGGCAGGCTAAATCTCGGACTCATCGCACCTTCGCGGATCTTAAACGCACAGCTTTGAAACACGTAGCCCAGCCTCGCACAAAAGTCCATCACCGCGCGGTGGCGAAGCAACCAAAAAAACGCCTTTTTATACCACGCTATGCCAAATTTATCCGCGATATCGCGGCGGGCATTTTCTATCGCCGTATCCACGCGCAATGAGTTTGGGCAGACCTCGACGCAGCTCGTACATAAAAAGCAGCTCTCAAAGATATTTTTCGCGCTTTTATCAAGCTTCAGCTCGCCGCGCTCGTAAGCTCCCACAAGATCCAAAAAGCCGCGCGGAGAGGTCGTTTCGTCGGAGTTTATCTTGTGGATCGTGCAGACTTGGATACATTTGCCACATTTTACGCATTTATCTGAAATTTCGCTAAATTTAAACATGTCCGCCCATCAAACCGTTTTTGAAAATCGACGTAAATTTTCGGGTATTTTTTTCAAATACGCGTCAAAGCACATCGCGATATTTCGTATGATCAGCGTGCCCGTCTCGTTTACGCTGATTTTTTCTGGCGTTACGATTACAAATTCGCTCAAATTTTCAAGCTCCACCAAGTCATCTTTAAAATACTCGAAAAATTTGATGTCAAATTTAGCCTCGACCGCCTTGATATCAAGAGCGAAGTTGCTCATCAGGCTCATTATCACGGCTTTTCTTATTAGATCGTCGCCAGTTAGATAAATACCCTTGCAATACGGTAAAACGCCGCTATCTAGGGCTTTTTCGTATTCGTCCATATCCTTGAAATTTTGCGCGTAGTATCTTTGCCCCTCACCGATGCTAGTTAGCCCGATGCCGATGAGATCGGCTCCGCCCTTGGTCGTGTAGCCTTGGAAGTTTCTATGTAGCGTGCCGTTAGCAAGCGCGCCGAAAAGCTCGTCGCCCGGCTTTGCAAAGTGATCCATGCCGATCATTTTGTAGCCGTTTTTGATAAAAAACTCGGCCGTGTATTTTAAAATTTCAAGCTTGGTTTTAGGGCTAGGCAGCGTGGCTTCGTCAAATTTACGCATAGATTTTTTTATCCACGGCACGTGCGCGTAGTTAAACACCGCCAGGCGGTCGGGAGACAGCGTCAAAGCCTTATCCAGCGTCGCTTTAAAGCTCTCTAGCGTCTGGTACGGCAGGCCGTAGATCAGGTCCATATTTATCGAGTTTATGCCCTTGGCGTGCGCCATATCCACGGCGTTTTTGGTGATTTCGTAGGGCTGGATGCGGTGGATCTCTTTTTGCACGCGCTCATCAAAGTCCTGTACGCCGTAGCTGATGCGGTTAAATCCGTGAGAGACAAGTACGTCAAGCTGCTCTCTTGTTAAAAATCTCGGGTCGATTTCACAGCTGATTTCAGCCTCGGGCGAGAAGTTTTTAAATTTATCCTTTATCATTTTGATGATTTCATCAAGCTGATCCGCGCCGTAGAATGTCGGAGTACCGCCGCCAAAGTGCATTTGCAGCACGGGCGCGCTCGTATCGAGGTTTGCCGCTAGCAGATCGAGCTCTTTTTGTAGATACTGCATATAGCGCGTTTTGCGGTCCTCTTTGCTCGTATAGATCACGTTGCAACCGCAAAAATAACAGGCGCTGCGGCAAAACGGCAGGTGCAAATAAAGCGAAAGCGGGCGCGAGGCGTCGCGGTTTTTTAGCTCCCGCAGGTAGTCCTCGTAACTAAATTTATCGCTAAACTCGGGCGCGGTCGGATAGCTCGTGTAGCGCGGTCCCGGGCGCGAATACTTCACGTAAGCGTCAAAATCTATCATAGCGTTTTATTCCTCGCATTTTTCATTATATTCTGCATATCGACGAACAAATTCGGATACTGCTTTTTGATACCTTTTACCAGTTTTTCCAAATTTACGTCTATGCTTTTTTTATTTTTATTTTTTGCGGCGACCTTGCGTATCTCGTCCATCGCCACGACCCAAACGTCGGCGAAATCTATCGGCACGTTTTGCCAAATCGTCTTTTCAAGCCTTAGCTCGAAATTTTCCTTTTGGACGTTGCGGTAGGCTTCGATGAGCTGCGAGAGCGATTTTAACGAAACCATCGTGTGTAAATTTTGATTTTCGTCAATGCCAAACCACGGCTCCACTCCGTCCCACGAACCGCTTTTTAGACTGAGGCTCATTTGATTAGGGTCGCTTGTCGGCACGATCTCAAATATCGTTTTTTCGCCCTCTTTTATCCCGAGCTCGCCCGAAATTTCGTCGATTTTTTCGTATGTCTTTTGTAGATTTTTTTCTTTCATTTACTTCCTTAACTTACCCGTTTCGATGCCTATCGAGCCAAACCATCACGCCTTTTTGCGCGTGCAGACGATTTTCCGCCTCGGCAAAAATCTCATCCGCATGCGCTTCAAATACCGCCTCGCTCACCTCGTATCCGCGGTAGGCCGGCAAGCAGTGCAAAAATATCGCGCCAGGCGCGGCTAATTTCATCAAATTTTCATCCACGCAAAAGCCCGCGAAGTCTTTTAAGCGCTTTTCTTTTTCCGCCTCTTGCCCCATCGAGACCCAAGTATCGGTAGTGACGACGTCTGCGCCCGAGACGGCTTCTTTTGAGTCGTGAGTTAGATAAATTTTAGCTCCCGAGATTTGCGCGTTTTTCATCGCTAAATTTACTATATCAGCGTCCGGCTCGTAGCCCTTTGGTGTGGCGATCCTTAGCTCAAAGCCCAGCTTGCTAGCTAGCATCAGCCACGAGTGGGCCATGTTGTTGCCGTCGCCCACAAACGCCGCCTTTATCTCATCTATTTTTAGCCCGCATTCGACCGCCGTCATGAGATCGGCCATCAGCTGTGCGGGATGAAATTTATCGCTAAGGCCGTTTATCACGGGCACGCGGCTAAATTTGGCAAATTCCTCGAGCGTCTCGTGGCGATTAACGCGAGCCATGATGAGATCGCACATTCGCGAGATCACGCGCGCAGTGTCTTTTATCGGCTCTCCGCGCCCGATCTGGATATCGCTCGAGCTAAGAAATAGCGCATGCCCGCCTAGCTCGTTCATCCCTACGTCAAAGCTTACGCGCGTTCTAGTCGAGCTTTTTTCAAATATCATCGCCAGTTTTTGATCTTTGAGATACGGTTTAAAATCTCGTGTTTTCGCCTCTTTTTTTATCTGCAAACCCAAATTTAAAATTTCTATGATTTCATCTTTACTAAAATCGTTTAACGTCAAAAAGTGCCGCATTTTTCCCTCTTATTTTAAAATTTGACTGCAAAATTTAAGGCGAAGTATTGAGAGACGGATTTAAATGTTGTGCAGAAATTTTAAGTCAAGATAAGGCATGTAGCCTATCGCAGGCTTAAAATTTCCTCTGCTTGCAGCTGCGAAACGCAAGTGAAGCAGAAACTCATTTAAAGACGCTCACAAGACGAGCCGCTATCCCCTTAAAATTTGAGCAGCCTCTTTAGCATGATAGCTTATTATCAAATCTGCGCCTGCGCGCTTAAATCCTACCAGCGTCTCCATCATCACGCGCTCGTAGTCGATGACGCCAGCTTTTGCCGCGGCTTTGAGCAGGGCGTATTCGCCGCTCACGTTATACGCGCAGATCGGCAGTCTCGTCGCTTCGCGCAGATCGCGGATGATATCTAGATACGCAAGGGCGGGCTTTACCATCAAGATATCGGCGCCCTGCGCCTCGTCTTCTAGGCTCTCGCTCACGGCTTCTAGGCGGTTTGCGCTATCCATCTGATAGCTTTTTCTATCGCCAAAACTTGGCGCGCTCTCCGCTACGTCGCGAAACGGACCATAGTACGCCGAAGCAAATTTGGTCGAATACGCCATAATCGGCAAATTTTCGTATCCGCTCAAATCCAGCGCCCCGCGCAAGGTAGTGATGATGCCGTCCATCATACCGCTTGGAGCGATCATATCGGCGCCGTTTCTAGCATGGATCAGCGCTTGTTTGGCAGAAATTTCCAGCGTCGCGTCGTTATCGACGGTCTGGTGGACGTGATCTAGGATACCGCAGTGGCCGTGATCGGTGTATTCGCAAAAGCAAAGATCGGTTATCACGACGAGGTCTGCAAATTTATCCTTTATCGCTCGTAGCGCGGTCGCTATGATGCCGTCATCGCTTAGAGCGTCGCTACCTACGCTATCTTTTAGGCTAGGGATTCCAAATAAAATAACCGCTTTTATGCCCAAATTTCGCACGATTTCGCACTCTTTTAAAATTTCATCCAAACTCATCTGAAAGACGCCCGGCATCGAGCTTATCTCTTTTTTTATACCTTTGCCCTCGACGATAAAAAGCGGATAGATAAAATCGCTCGCGCAAACGCTAGTTTCGCGCACCATCTCTCTGATCGCTGGATTTATCCTGAGCCTTCTAAAACGTTTAAACATAATTTTCCTTTTACTTCGCTACAATTTACGCTTAGTGTAACATAATAGGAGTTAAAAATTTATGAATATCGAGCTTTCAAATACGGCAAATTTACCCTCTCGTTTCGGGATATTTGAGATACAGGCCTTTAAGGAGGGTGAGAAGGAACATTTGGCGATTTACAAAAAACCTTTCGGCGAGGTCGTAAACGTCCGCATCCACTCCGAGTGCCTAACGGGCGATGCGATCGGTAGCCTAAAATGCGACTGTCGCGACCAGCTGGAAGCCAGCCTAAAATACATCGAGGAGCACGGCGGCATGGTGATCTATCTGCGCCAAGAAGGGCGAAATATCGGCCTACTAAACAAAGTAAACGCCTACCACCTGCAAGATCAGGGCCTTGACACCATCGAGGCAAACCACCAGCTAGGCTTTAAGGCCGACGAGCGCACGTACGAGATCGTGGATTTTATCTTGAAGCACTTCGGTATCGAAAAGATAAATTTGCTAACCAATAATCCAAAAAAATTATCCGGGCTAAAATGCGTGCAGATAGTCTCTCGCGTGCCGATCGTGATACACGCGAACAAATTTAACGAAAACTACTTGCGCGTGAAAAAAGAGCAGATGGGGCATATGCTAGATGAAAATTGACCTGCCGAGGGACTTTGATGCGCAAACGGCGAAATTTAGCGAGATTTTGGCTAAATTTAACCGCGTGCACAGCCTAACTAGCTACAAAAATTTAAACGAGCAGATAGCAGATAGCATAGCTCCGCTTGAAATTTTCCCGCAAATTTTGGACGCCAAAACGGCGATTGATGTGGGTAGCGGAGCGGGCTTTCCAGCGATATTTCTCGCGATGATTTTAAGGGAGTGCGAGTGGCATCTCTTTGAACCCAGCCCGAAAAAATCGGCGTTTCTAAGCTACGTCAAGGCCGAACTAAATTTAACCAACGTCCGTGTAAAATCTTGCAAGATCGAGGACGGCGAGCCCTTTGCGGCGCAGCTCATCACGAGCCGCGCGCTGATGAAAACGAAAGATTTGCTTGGGATTTGCGACGGCTTTTTTGACGCGCAAACTCAAATTTTACTCTACAAAGGAAGCAGCGTGCAAAGCGAGCTAGAGGGGCTAAAAGCTCAAATTTACGGGCGCGGGAACCGAAATTACGTATTTATAAAGGGCGGCGATGTTATTTAAAATTTTGGCTTTTTTTGCGGTTTTAATCGCGATTTATTTGATATTTTTTAAAACCCGCGTAAAAAGAGGCGTAAAAGGCGGCGCAAAAAAAGAGGACAAAGAGGCCCAAAATTTCGTCGAATGTAAAAAATGCGGCACCTTTATAGAAGCTAAAGACGCCGTAATAAGCGGCGGCGGATATATCTGCGAGGACTGCATAAAGGATAAAAAATGAAACTAATCGGTCACGAGCTCGTGCCGTACGAGCCGCTGTTTTGGCGCGAAAATGCCCGGCAGATCGAAGCGGGCAAGCAAAATTTATTTAAATTTGACGAGGCCGCGATAAAGCGCGCGCAAGAGCTCGGCGCCCAGTTTGGCATCGAGGCGGAAAATCTAAACGAAATCATCGTCGCAAACGCGGCCGGAGCTAAATTTATCGTCGTGCCGCGCGAGCTTGCCGGCAAAGCGGCAAAACTGGCGCAGGATTATCTGTTTGACGCTCAAATTTGCGCCTTTGTAGAAAGCGAAAACGAGCTAGCCGCGCTTAGCGATACGGGTGCGGACGGTGCGATATTTAAAAACGCCGTAATAGGCAAGGATAAACGATGATAAAATTTCCGCCGCTATATCTAAAATTTTTAGAAGATATCGATGGCGAGGAGTGCGTGGATGTTTTTAACGAAGCTGGAGCGGGTGCGTATCTATACGGACGCGCAGCTCTAGCTGAGCGAAACGAAACCTACGAAGTAGCGCTTTACGAGCCAAATTTTTATATGATAGGTCAAGACGGCGACCTTGGATTTTTCATAAAATTAAACTCGGACGATACTATTTATTTTAACGATCTAGGCGCGCTAGGCTCGGCTCCGATGCGCATAGCGGAGCAAGATATTTTCGCCTTTATCGAAAAGATAAAAGAGGGCGGCGAAATATTTTCGTAAAATTTTACGAGCAAAGGAAACAAATGGAACTTTTTAAAACCGCATTTTTGATGACGGTGCTAATGCTGCTTTTCGTAGCCGTGGGCGGCGCGATAGGCGGCACTAGCGGCATGCTGGTGGCATTTTTGATTGCGCTTGGAATGAATTTCTTTTCATATTTTTTCTCGGATACGCTCGTGTTAAAGCACTACCGAGCCGTACCCGTTGACGAGGCGCACGCGACGGGACTTTACCAGATCGTGCGCGAGCTTTGCGCGAAGGCAAATTTGCCGATGCCAAAGATCTATATCATCCCAGAAGCCGTACCAAACGCCTTTGCCACGGGTCGCAACCCTAGCCACGCCGCAGTGGCCGTGACTGAAGGACTGCTAAATATACTAAACAAAGACGAGATCGAGGGCGTGCTAGCTCACGAGCTAAGCCATGTGCGCCACTACGACATCCTAACGGGCTCGATAGCAGCGGTTTTTGCGGGAGCGATCGCGATACTGGCGAATTTCGCGCAGTTTGGCGCGGCAAACCGTCAAGGCAAGCAAAGTCCGCTAATGCTAATCGCTCTAGCCGTCATCATGCCGCTAGCCGCCACGATCATACGCATGGCGATCTCGCGGGCGCGGGAGTTTGAGGCCGACAGGGGCGCTGCGATGATAACGGGCAAGCCCCAGCACCTAGCAGGCGCGCTGCGAAAGCTCGAGGACTACGCGCGCGGACGAGTGATGGCAAACGCCGACGAACAAAGTGCGCATATGTTTATCGTTAATCCCTTTAGCGGCGTAAAAAGCGCACTGGGCTCGCTGTTTCGCACGCACCCGAGCACCCAAGATCGCATCGCCGCGCTAGAAAATTTACGCTCGCAACTAGATGGCGAAAACGGCGTGAAAGAGTATTTTAGAAAGTAAATTTGACGGCAAATTTAAGCCCTCGTTTTGCCGTCAAATTTGAGCGAAACGGCTTGGCTTCGGGCGTTAAATTTGGAGCCATTTAACCCTGCCGCATCAATTTGACTGCACGCGTCAAAGCAAATTTATCAAAAAGGCAAAATATGAAAATAGCCGTAAACGGCACGAGCGGATTTATCGGCGGCGAGCTTTGCAGATTTTTTAGAGCCCAAAGGCACGAGATAGTAGCTATCCCGCGAGCCGCCTACGCCGACAAAGACGCGCTCAAAAACCTCATCGGCGGCTGCGACGCGGTTATAAATTTAGCCGGCGCTTCTATCGCGGCCAGATGGAGCGAGGCCTATAAAATTCGCCTTCGCGCAAGCAGGATAGAAACTACGCGCACGCTGGTTTGCGCTATAAACGAGCTAGAAAATCCGCCCTTTTTCATCA
>CAURWB010000072.1:0-9087 GCA_963528245.1 uncultured Campylobacter sp.
TCGCGACCGCGATCTGCTTTGGTTGAAATTATAGCCAAAATCGGGCGTAAAAAGCTAGGGAAATTTGAAAAAATATTATTTTGCGCATTAAATTTGAGATTTTTGGCGGGTCGAATGAGGGTAAAATTTGACGACGGAATTTTAACGTACGGCGTTAAATTTGAAGATGGGTTTTGAGCTAAGCGACAAGCAAATTTGATGGTCGCGAGAGGCGAGAGCAGACTACAAATTTGGCTGGCGCAGTATGTAAGCTTAGCCCGATCAAAAACGGGCTAAAATGCTAAATCCTACTAACCAAAAAGAGCCAGCCTACCGATAAACCTCGCCGTCGATTATCGCCATGGCTTTGTTGTCTTTACTGCGCGGCGGAGTGTAGAAAAAGCTGTGGCGAACGACCGTACCGTCGTCGTATTTGAGCGTTAGCTCGCCTTGATTGAGCGTGTATGAGCCCTCGTCGCTGCGCGATTTTGAGCTGCCCCCGTCTATGCTGCCGCCTGGGGTACCCGAGGTTGCCGTAGCGTAGGACGATCCGCCCGAGCTAAAGCGCCCTTTGCCGTCAAAGCAGTAGTATCCGCTCACGCCTACGCTCACCGTATCGCTGCCACCCGACCAGCCGTACAGGGACGACGAGCTGTCCTTGCGAAACGAGAAGCACTCTTTTGGCATTTGGCTTGAGATTTGCGCCTGAAACATATAATACCCCGTGCCGATTGAGTTCCACAAAAAGGTGCAGTCGTCGTTCTCGCAGTAGTAGCTCGTATCGTAGTCGTCGTTGCTGGTTATCGTTAGGATGCCGTCTTTGACCTTATACGTTCCGTCGATGCGCGTGCGCCAGTCGGGCTTTTCTAGGCGGCTAGCGTAGGTGCCGTCGTCGCGTAGGTAAAAGGAATAATCCTCGCTCGTGTTTAAAAGCATGTTAAATTTCGTACCGCCAAATACTCCCGAGCCTTTTTTGCTCGCCCCGGCGCTACTGTGTTTGACGCTCGGATCTTTTGCTGGCTTTGCGGACTCGCCCGAATTTGAGCTTGATTTGCTTGCTTTTACTTGCGTGCTATTTGCGCTTTTTTTAAAGACGAACAAGACCTCTTGCCCTTCCGCGACTTGTTTGTATTCGAGCATGCCGTCTTTTAGCCAAAACTCACCCAGCCCTTTAGCACTAAGCGCGTATTTGCCGCCACCTAGACTTTCGTAGCCGCTTTTGCCCGCGCTATTGTTGCACGAACCGTCCGGGTTTACGCCCACGATGCCTACCGTCGCTTCATTGCTGCCGATCTCAAAAAACGAGTCGCCGAAGCACTTTTGTCCCGCAACTTTAAAGCTCTGCCCCTGCGCCTTTAGCGAGACTAGCTCCCATTTGCCCTCGATCTCGCTTAAATTTGACCCGCCGAGGCTTGCTTGGTTTACGGCGCCGTTTACGATGCCGGCTAAATTTGCCTCGTCTTTTTTAAAGGTAAATACGATTTCGTCGCCGCCTGTGCCTTGTTTGTATTCGAGCGAGTCGTTACTTAGTCGTAGCTCGCCACCGCCAAGCGAGTATCTGCCGCCCCCTAGGCTTTTTAGAGCGAAGTTTTGTTCGGCTTTTTCGCATGAGCTGTCGCCCGCGCTACTTAGGCTTAGGCGCGCGCTATCGCTGCTAGCCTCGATAAAAGAGTCTTCGAGGCACTTTTGTCCTGCCGTTTTAAACGTCTGTCCCTGTGCCGTAACCGAAACGATGCTCCACCTGCCGTCCAGCTCGCTAGCGTTTAAATTTAACCCGAGGCAAAGCACCGCGAGGATTGCGAAAAATTTAAATTTAGCCATGTTTTACCTTTCGTAAATTTTTAAGCCGTCTGCGGCGGTTTTGCCTCCGGCTTTTTGTTCTCAAATTTGCCCTGGTTTTAAGCCGATGGGTTGCTACTCGTCCAAAAAATATATCACGCCGTCGACGACCGCTCCGCCTGCCTTGCCTTCGCTAGTAGGCGGGATGTAAAAAAAGCTATGTCGCTGCGTCCGTCCGTCGTCGTATCTGAGCGTGAGCTCGCCCGCGTCTAGCGTATATGAGCCCGCGCTACTGCTAGATCTTGTTCCGCCGCCGCCCACATTGCTCATGGCGGCGGAGGAGTAGGACAAACTGCCGTCCTTAAATCGTCCTTTGCCGTCGAAGTCATAATACCCGCTCACGCCTCCGCCAACAACGTCCAAATCGCCCGAGGCGTTGTAAACGGACATGGAGCCAACGGAGGTAAACGAGTAGCTGCCCTTTGGCACCTCATTTAAGATTTGAGCGTTAAAGAGATGGTATCCGCCGTCGCTCCACAAAAACGTGCAGTCCGCATTCTCGCAGCTATATGTGCTTTGCTTGCCGTCGTTGCTTGTTTGCGTGATCTTTTTGCCGTCTTTTTTATACGTGCCGTCGATGCGAGTGCGCCAGTCGGGCTTTTCTAAACGGCTCGCGTAAGTGCCATCGTCGCGCAGATAAAAGGATATGTCAGTATTGGTGTTTATGAAGAACCACTTGCCCGCAAACACGCCCGTGCCTTTTTTGGTGGCTTTTGCGTCGCTGTGTTTGACGTCAGGGTCTTTTTGGGGCTTTAAATTTGAGCTTGATTTGGCTTGCGCCTGATTTGAGCTAGCGTGTGCCGCGCGGCTTTTTTTAAAGGTAAACAAGACACCGCCCGCGCTTTGTTCGTATTCGAGCGAGCCGTTTTTTAGCCTAAATTCGCCCGCGTCGTTATCTAGCGCATACCTACCCGCGCCAAGGCTTTTGTAGCCGCTTTCTCCCGCGCCGGTTTTGCACGTGCCGTCCGGATTTGCCGCTACGATACTGACCGTTGCTTTGCCGCCTGCTATCTGGAAAAACGAATCCTCAAAGCACTTTTGGCCAGCCGTTTTAAACGTCTGCCCCTGTGCCGAGACCGAGTCGATCTCCCATCTGCCCTCTAGCTCGTCCGCGCTCAAATTTGAGCTGGTTGCGGTTGTCACGGCTTTGTTTGCGGCCGCGTCTTTTTTGAAAGAAAAGACGATAAAATTGCCGCCGTCTAAGGACTGTTTTACCTTTAGCGCGTCTTTATCTAGCCAAAACTCGCCGATAGGACCCAGCGCGTATTTGCCAGCACCTACGCTTTTAAAGGCGTAGCTTGCCGCGCCGCTTTTGCACGCGCCGTCCTCGCCTACGGAGCTAAGGCCTAGCTTTGCCTCGCGGCCGCTAACCTCGAAGAACGAATCTTCAAAGCACTTCTGCCCCGCCGTTTGCACCTCCTGCCCGTCTATGTTCGCCGAGACGATGCTCCACCTGCCCTCGATCTGGCTAGCGCTTAAATTTAGTCCAAAGCAAAGCACCGCGATGGCACCGAAAAGCTTGGCTGTAAATTTGAGACCGTTCATATTTGCCCTTTTTTGAAATTTGCAAATCAAAATTGATAGCCGATTTTAACATCGGGAAATAAATTTAAAGACGACCTAAATCAAGAAAAATTATGAAAAAACTAAAGCAAGCTGAGCTCTAACTTAAAAATGCATCTATAAATCACGCTACTTAGCTCGCCGCTGCCAAAAAAATCCAAATGATCTTGCCGTATTGCTTCGTCCATAGCGTAAAAAGCGGGATCGGTAACACGTTCTTAAAAATGCTGTAAAATGTATATTTATAGTTTTTTGCGCTCAAAACGTATCCAAATTTAAACTATAGGCACGTAAAATTAGTATTTGTTTGCGGTTAAATTTGAGCCTAGACAAGGCGTCGCGAGTGCTGAATAAATTTTACGACGGCTTCTAAATCGGTAGATAAATTTTAGAAATTAAGGAGTAAATTTAAAGAGAAATTTGAGCCCGGAGTCGGGCTCAAATTTTAGTGTAAGTCAGACCAGACTTTGCGTTTCCAAAGCCATCCAAAGATGCCGAATATCAAGAAGTAGATCATTGCGTTTATGCCTAGGCTTTCGCGCTCGGCTTTTTTAGCATCGCCCGCTTTTGCCATATAGGCTACGACTTTGTCCTCGCTGGCTTTGTTTAGACCCACGCGAGGCATCGAGGTGCCTGGTAGCATTTTTTGCGTGTCGTTTATAAATTTATGCAGATATCCATCGCCCTTTGAGCGGATCATCATCGACAAATCAGGAGGGTTTGAGCCCATGTAGGCGGCCAAATTTACGCGGTTGGTTAGAACGTATTTGTTTTCGTATTTCATATCGTGACATCTCTGACACGCATCGAGAAATACCTTCTCGTCGCCGATTTCTTTAGGCGCGATAGACTTTAGATATGCGACCATATCAGCTATCTCGGCGTTTGGATCCTCTCCGCCTGCTCCAAAAAAGGCAGGCATCGGATACGGAGTTTCGTCGTTAAATTTATGCGTTAGTTTTAACGCCTTGGTTGGATCTTTGATAAGGGCGGCCAAGAAATGCTCGTCGTATATCGCTCCCGCGCTACTAAGATCAGGCGGCACTACGCCGTACGCTTCGCTAAGTTCAGCAGCACTCATAGCTGTCGGCATACCCGCAGCCTCGACTCCGTGACAGCCGGCACAGCCAGCGTTTGCAAAGGTTTCTGCGCCTTTAGTCGCGTCGCCTTTGGCTAAATTTATAGCCTTTATATCGTTCCAAAACGCAGTGTAGTCTTCGAGAGATTTTTGTGCCTCTTCGAGATCTTTTTGTGCTCCAGCGACTTTTTTCTCGTCATTTAGAGCTTTTGTCGCATCGAGGGCTTTTTGTCTAGCTTCTACTACGGATTTGGCTTGATTTATACCCTCGGCGCCAAAGTCGTAATCGGCCGCGCCGACGTGCGGATGCATGATGTTATGCGCGTAAGGCTCGATACCCCAGTATGTTACGCCGGTTAAAATAACTACGATTATGAAAATTTTTAACTCTCTCATTTTACCGCTCCTTTTTTCTCAAGAGTCGTTATGACAGGTAAAACGACAAAAAGCAGAACGAAAAACGTAATGGTCGAGTAAAATCCTATCCATGAGTTTGAAATACCAAGCGTCACGCCGTCGGCAGGTAGCTTACCGAAGATCGTAAGCACGATCATATCGACCACTAGTAGCCAGAACCATACGAAAAAGCCCTTTCTCTCGTGAGCCGGAGCTACGACGTCGCTTCTGTCGTAAAGCGGCATGAAAAATAGAGCTACGCCTGCGATCGCAAACGCGATAAGGCCGATGTTGTAAGCTTTAAAGCCGAAAATATCGAAGAAAAATCCGCGTAAAATCTCATACTGCCACAAGAAATACCATTCAGGATAGATGTGCGGAGGGGTTTTTAGAGCGTTGCCTGGCTCGAAATTTATCGGATCCATCGCAAAGTTGAAATGGAAACAGACTAAATAGAAAAAGAAAATCATAAAAAAGCCGATGTACATAAAGTCTTTTGCCAAAAATCCCGGCCAAAACGGAATAACTTTAGCATTTTTCTTATCGCCGCTTAGATATTTTTCAGCCTCGATATCAAAGTCTATCTCTTCGCCCGTTTCGTTATTTACGTGCGGGACGCGAAGAGTGTAAAAGTGTATCGCGACGACTGCGATCAGCACGATCGGTAGCAAGCATACGTGAAGCATGAAGAATCTCGTCAAAGTCGGATCGCTAACGGCATAGTCGCCTCTGATCCACTCGACTACCGCATCGCCGATAACCGGGATGCCGCCGAACAAATTCGTGATAACCATCGCCGCCCAGTAGCTCATCTGCCCCCAAGGTAGCATATATCCGCTAAAAGCCTCGGCTGAAAACAGGATGAAGAGCAACATACCGCTCACCCAAATCATCTCGCGACCTTTTTTATAAGAGCCGTAGTAGATCGCCGTAAAGGTATGTATGTAGATGATCAAAAACACGACCGAAGCCGCAACCGCATGTATGTGACGCCATAGCCAGCCGTACTCGACCTCTTTCATTATAGTCAAATTTACGCTGTCAAAGGCTAAATTTATGTCCGGTTTGTAGTACATAACTAGCATAAATCCGGTAAAAATAAGCAAAGCAAAAAGCGTCGTGAGTATAACGCCCATCGCCCAGAGGAAATTTATATTTTTCGGTATCCAGTATTCGCTGACGAGTACTTTCATTAGCTTGTTTAAGGCGATCCTCTGATCTAGCCAGTCTAAAACGCCCGTTGATTTTCTGATGTGCATTTTCCCCTCCTTACGCTTGAGCCGCTAGTTTTTCGTATTCGGGGCTGGTTTCGCCCAGAACGAGTTTCGTGCCGTCTATCTTAAACGGCGGTATGTCTAGCGGTCGAGGAGGAGGGCCGAAGGTATTTACGCCGTCTGCGTCAAATTCGCCCCCGTGACAGGCGCAAACGAAAACTTGTTTGCCGGGCTTCCACTCGGGAATACAGCCAAGATGCGTACAAAGCCCGATCGCTACCATATATCTAGCGCCCTCTACTACGATATCGCGCTTGTCGTTAGGCGCCATCGAGGCATCCTTTTTTAGAACGAATATCGGCTTTTTACGCCACTCGATTTGGCGCATCTCGCCGTCTTTCATCGGGCTAAGATCTACAGTCGTAAATCCGGCCGCCTTTACGCTAGGAAGCGGGTCCCAGGTCTTTTTAACGGCTACGAGAGTCGCTGCGCCGCCGACTGCGGCTACGGCGCCAAACGCTAGACCGATAAAATCTCGTCTTTCTTGTTTTACGGACATTACTTTCCTTTCAACGGTTTTTGAAGAATAATCGAGATTATACTCTTATGAAAATTAAACTTTCATTTCTCCGTCAAATAGTTTAAATATTTAAATTATTTTTAAATAATCATTTACTATCTCGTATTTTAAGGCTTTCGGAGGTAAAATTTGATTGCAAATTTGGCTCGAATGATTAAATGTAACGGTTTATAGGTCGGCTAAATTTAAATTCGGTTTTGATTTACCCGCACCGTAAAATTTGACGCCGAGCGGCTTTAAATTTACGCCGTCAAATTTGCCGTTTTTGACGAGCAATGTTTCGTTAAATTTGATTAAAAGGAGAATTTATGCGTATCGCTTCGATCGATCATATCGTTTTAACCGTCGCTGATTTACAACGGACGCTTGATTTTTACGTGCGAGTACTGGGTATGCGCGAGGTTGATTTCGCAAACGGACGCAAGGCTCTGGCCTTCGGATCGCAAAAGATAAATTTGCACGTAAAAGGCGAGGAGATTTTGCCAAACGCTCTAAATGCAAACGTCGGAACGGCAGATATCTGCTTGCTTACGGATACGCCGCTTGAGCTAGTTTTAGAGGAGCTAGAGGCTGCTGGTATCGCCGTAGAGCAGGGCATCGTGCCGCGAACGGGCGCGCTTGGAGCGATAAGCTCAATCTACGTACGCGACCCGGACGGAAATTTGATAGAGATTAGCAGATACGATTAAATTTGACGGGTTGTACGGTCGAAGTTCGGTTTAGGATGCATATTTTAAACTGCAATCTAGGCAAAGGGCCAACTGTTGTACAGCTAATATACATAATTTAGACTAGTAAATTTTTATAAGCTCATTGTTGTCGGAGTCATTTTCTAGATCAAAGTATAAAATTTCAAGTTGCATTTCGCAGTCGTATCTGAATTTCATAGACTCTTGCCCTACGCCGTCCATTTTTGGGTAAATGAGATAGAGCTTGCCACACTCGTATTTTTTGCCGTAAGCATAGAGCTGATGATATAGGTCGGCTTGTGAAATATCATCTCTTGACTTTACAATCTTCCATTTTGTGTCGGCTATAAATTTGTCTTCTAAAAATATATCAGGTCTTAGTTTGAAGCTTTTTGGATCTTCAATGAGGTGTTTTTCTGGGTGTTGTAATATTGTGCTTGGAAAGCTTTTCTTTATAAAATCTCCAACATAGCTTTCAAAAAGCGCATTCATATCAAATAGCAAGGCAAAGGCTAGATCATCGCCCTTGTGTGGGGTAAAAGAGTTTCCCAAAAGAAAGATCTTACACCATAAAAGTGTTTGCTCGTAGTACTTTACTTGGCGGTTTATGACGAGCTTTACAAAGAAATTTTTATAATCCTCACACATCGAAACCTCATCAAATATAAACAAAAGCTCGCGTATTTTTTGCTGATTTTTACTAGAATTTGACTTTTTGTATAGAAATTTAAGAGTTGTTTTTATGATCTGGTTTATTTTTATGTCGCTTAAAAATTCGCTGTATCCTACGTAAAATCGCTCTTTATGGATACTGTTTCTTTTGATCTGCTCGTTTATATTTAGCTTCCCTTTTAGAAACTTTAGGTTCTCCTCTAGCGCCACATAGTCGCTTTTTATCCCCTTTTTTACAAGAGCTTCAAGCTCGCATAAAAACATAGAGATGAAAATTTCCAAAAGCGGTAAATTTTGAGTTTTTAGATTAGCTAAATTTGAGCTTTTAAATGGAAAATTTTTAAGTGTTTTTAGCATTTTTATAAAAACCGCTCTTGATCTATTATCGGACTTGGTTTTGTCTGCTATTTTAGGCAAAATTTCTATTGTTAAGCCACTTTTTGTTTGCAAAACTCCGACATAGTTTCTCGCCTGTATAAATTTCCCGCCGCTTCCGCTTGCTATCCTTAAAAACGGTGCATTTTCATCGCTATTTTTAAGGATAAAATTTTCTATATCGAAAAAGTCTTTTTTACTTATATCATGCTGATATATTCGCTCAAACTCAGCTAGCGTTATCTGGGTTTGCTTCATCTGTACTTTCTTGGCTATTTGATGAGTTGTAAATTTTTAGATAGTTTTGCTTGTCGTAAAAAGCCTCTTTATCTATCTCGTATAAGATTTTATCGTTTATATAGTCGGTACCGCTTTTAAATAAATCACTTGACGGCTTCTTTTCTTTGATAAATTGACTATCGCCCAAAACAAGCCTTATTTTCTCCCAGTCATCATAAAAATACTCTTGTAGTAGCGGTAAAATTTTGTTTTTAAAGATCAAGGCTAGCTCCGATATATCCGCACCATCTTTTAGTGACATAAAATAAGCATGCCCTATCGTATGATCTCTGTCGTAAAGATACTCTATACGCTCATTTATCGTTTTTAGCATTTCACCTATATTTATGCCTTCTATATTTATTTTGTTTAGTTTGTCATATTCTGGCATCATCTCCACAAACTCAAACCTTCTTCTAAGTG
>CAURWB010000073.1:0-8787 GCA_963528245.1 uncultured Campylobacter sp.
GTGGCGGACAGAGAGGGATTTGAATACTCTAGGGTTCAAATCCCTGATGGGGATTTGAATTTATGATTTATCGTTGAAATATGTTTTAGCCTCTCTCTTTTTTTCTTTGATTTTTTCTCGGATGAGAAATAATAGTTTTTCTCTTTCCTCGTCTGTAAAGTTATCTAACTCTTTAAAAATTTCCTCTTTGTGTTTTTTGTCAAACATCTCTTTTTTTGCTATTTCTATTGCTGCTGCTCTTGGCCCTGCAAAAAATCCTCCTATGAATATTATTGCTATAAAAATTATAAAAAGTATTCCCCATAATCCTAAGCATGATAAAGTATTTTGTATTGCTTGCATTATTTTGTCTCCTTTTCTGCCTCTTTTTCAAGTACTTCAAGTTTAATTTTTGTGAAATATAGCTCTTGTCTTTTTGGATCTAGTCTATTGTAGTATTTTAGCAGTTCGTTTTCTTCTCCCTCGCCTTGTGTAAATTTGTAATATCCTTCGATTATTTTCATTAATTCAGGCTTGGTTTTTTCCCAGTTATAGAGAGTTACCCTGCTTACGTTGATTAATTTTGCTAATTCGTCTTTCTTGATCAATGTAAAATCCTTGTAAAATTTATGCCAAATTTGTTTAATTATTTAACATAAATTTAAGTTTCATATTTGTATAATTATTTTACAGAGATTAACAAATATGTTTAATTATTTGAATTATATCAAATTTGTTAATCTGACGCCCTGAATACGGCGTTAAACTGTTCCCCCGCGTTTGGCTTGGGATACGTCTTTGCGCGGGGTAAATTTAGTATCCTAATTCATCTCAAAGGCGTATCATGAAACTAGTCGATTCTGACATTTTAGTTACCTATCAGGTTAAAAAAGGCGATATTCGCGCTATATCCGCAGGCGTTGTCGAGGGTAGACCTTACGGCGCTTCCGTCCGTATTACTTGCTCGCAGACTTTCGAGGTCGAGAATGAAAAAACTCAATTCACCAACACCATTAAGCAGCCCGTAGTGATTAAGATCTCTTGCCCGACTGATATTGCAGCGGGCGACGTCGCTAGGTTTTTTCAGAAAAAATTTGAAGATAAATCCTCTGTTTCCTTTATCGGCACTCTTGCTGACGGTAACGGCGTAGTTACGATTGTTGATTCTTATGAAAATTTTTTGTTGAGTAATTCGTCTAAATCTGATAAAGCGGTCAAGGGGGCATAAGATGAAAAAATCTTACAATGCTGATAGATTTATTGGACTCTTTGAAAAATTTTATCGTGACTTTGAGGAAGTTGAGCGAGAATTTCGAAGTTTTGACGACGGGACGGGCAAATTTGACGCCTATTTCGATGATATATCCGATATCAAGGTGCAAATTAAAAATTTGATGTATTTCGTTGACGCTCGGGGTTTCAAGCTCAACGTTGAGATTGAGCCGAGTTTGTTTTCTTAAATTTTAGCCGGGTTTTCCCGGCTACTTTAGTAAGCGCTTAATCAAGCGTTTTCTCAAGTAGCTACTAAAATTTATTTTAAAGGATGAGAGATGTTTAAAAAACTTTTCTCTGGGCTAAAATCTGCATTTTTGGCCATTGGCTTGGGTTTAGGTGCCGTGAGTGCTACCGCTGCTGATCTTACTATGGGTACCGACGGAACCGTTACTGGAACGTTTAACTTGTCAAACGTTTATGCCGTCGGTGCTGCGGTTTTCGGCGCGCTTGCTACGATCGCGGCTATCAGTATTTGTTTTAGAATGATTAGAAAAGCTAGCTAGTCTTTCTGAAATAGTTGTGAGGAGCCGATTATGTATGAATTTATAGAGATTTCCAAGTTGGTTAAATTTTTGACCTCTTTATTCGTTCCCGCGTTTTCGGCTCTTTTGGTTTATTACGTTTTATCGTTGGTACTCGACGTTTTAAGGAAGGCCGCTAATGATTGATCTTGGTCTATCTGCCGATCAGTATCATTTTTTGATGGCTTTATCGGGTATTTTAGTGGGTTTTTTGCTTAACCTTATCTTTGTTTTATTGATCAATAAAATTTAATTTTTTCGCTAAGGGTTTGATATGTTTACTATCATAGGTATAGCTTCTTTCGATTACTTCGCTAGTATCGGCGTTTGGTTTTTGATTATAAGCTTACCTTTTATGCTTTGTATATCTCTTTTAGCCAAAAAATTAAAGTAGGCCGACCCCATGCGAGGTTTATTAAAATTTTTCCTCTTAATTTTCGCCTTTTGTTTAAATTTATTTTCTTTTGAGTTTCCTGACCCTGGTCAGTATTCTCTTTTTATGAATCTAAAATATTTTTCTGATATGCGTCAAATAGATGCCGAGCTTATATCCGATGAGTATTTTCGTTATGGCAATGATATTTATAAAATAACTTCTACATCTGATTATTTTGTGTTAAGTCCTTCTAAATTTAATGATTTTACGATTTACGTTGGTTACTTTTATTATTTTAATCCTAGCCCTAAATCCGCATACTGCGAGGGTGCTAATACTGATCAAGTCATATATAGTCGAAATTGTTCTATTGAAAAACAAGGTGTTCGATCAAAAATAGATTACCAAGATGTCAAAAAAATAACCGCTTCAAAAGTTGCTACATGCGAGCCTAATCAAAGCTTTGACCCTGATACTCAAAAATGTTATAGAGATTGCTCAAAAGACGGCGGCATAAATAAAATCGGCCTTCCTAACGGTGGTTGCATTGATTGTAGTTCTGCTAAAGACCCTATGGCTGCTTTACAGTGCATTTGTTCTGGTTCTGGTCATATTTCTTCTAAAGATTATTATCGTAAAAATCAAGTAGATCCTTCTGCCTCTCCTTGCTCTTTAAAGGGTAGATGTATTGATGACGAAATAGTAGATTTTTTCGATCCAAGCTGCAAACCTGACAAGCCTGATGACAATAAAACCAAGCCTGACAACAATAATACTAAACCTGACGATCCGAATAACTCCAATCAAGGAGGAGGTAATCAAGGCGGAAATCAGGGAAATAACCCTAAACCAAACCCTAATCCGGGAAACAATACGAATCCAAACCCTGATCCTAAACCAAATCCAAAGCCGGGTAACGGAAACTCTACGAATAATGATGGCAATAATAATGGCGGCGGCGGAAACAAAGATACAGAGGCTAAATTTAACCCCGGAGATTTTGATTATTCTGATAAAAAGAGAGAATACGATGATTTTAAAAACAAGTATAGTAAAGCACTTGATGACGTTTTAAAAGGCTTTGACGGCTTCAAACAAGGGGTTGATCAGTTTATAAGTAATGTTCAGGGCAAAGGGCTAGCTAGCGCCGATAAACATAATAAACCTACTACTTGCGTTAAAAAATACGAGATAGATTTTTTCGGTTATAAAACTTCTATAGAATTTGATTTTTGTAAGGTTGCAGCTACGGTTTCGGGAGCTTTTTATTATATTTTTTACGCTTTTTTCTTTTATTGCTTCTTGATCCTGATCGTTAAAATTTTATTATTTGCTTTTTAAGGATTTTATATGTCTGCTATTTTATCTGCTTTGGGTTGGTTGTTTCGTTTTGAGTTATGGGAAAGATTTGTAGGTTTTGTATTTAAAAGTATTACTTTTGGTAAGATGGTTTTTGTAAATACAGCTCTTGTTGTTGCTATTTTGGCTTATGGTGCAGCCGTCTTAAAACTTTTATTATTTGTTTATGAAAAAACTAACTATTTAATAAGCTACATTAATAATATGACTTCGGGCGCCGGGGATGAGATTTTAACCTGGGCAATGGACGTTATAAAGGCTTTTGGGATTTGGAACGCTTTTGTAGACGTTTATAACGTGTTTTCGGTGCCTATTATTTCTATTTTTACTATTTTTGCTATCCGTCTTGCGCTTAAGGTTCTACATTCTTTGCAGAGAACTTTAGTCGCTTATTCGGTTGCTAGGATGTAAAATGATAACTTACGTCGTAGGAAGCCCCGGAAGCGGTAAGACTTATTTTGCGGTTTATAAGCTTTGGAGTATGTTTATACGCAAAGAGCCCGTTAAAAAAGGTTTTTTGTCTAAAATTTTAAAGCCTAAAGCTGTCGTTAATAAGTATCTTTATGCCTATACGAATATAAACGAGTTTAAATTCGAGCTTGACGAGCGTCTGATAAAGTTTGATTTTGATGCTGTATATAGCGATCTATCGCGTCTATATACCGCATATAAGATTGAAAAGAAAAGCGACGCTGAGCTCATCGAGATTGCTAAACCCATGAGGCTATATAACGTGCTTTTCGTTGTAGATGAGATTCACAATTTCTTTAAGGCCAAAGAAGATCCCGTGCTAGTTTGGTGGGTAACTTATCATCGCCATTTGCATCAAGACATGTATTTTATTACTCAAGATCTTACTTTGGTAAATAACGAGTATAAAAGAGTGGCCGAGAGATTTTACCGCGCTATTGATAGCTCTAAGCGTCTGTTCTCTAAAAAATTTAAGTATGCTTACTTTACTTCTTATAAGATGAACCAGGTCGACCGCGTTAATAGTTTTAACGTTAATCTTCCATTTGATAGCGAAGTGTTTAATCTGTATCATTCGGGCGCCGACTCGCAAGGTAAGTCTATCGTTAAATACTATGTAGCGATTATCGCCGTCTTGTTAGTTTTTGTAAGTGCTACTATTTATTATGTATTAAGCTCGTTTGCAAGCGACGAAGAAGCTGCGCCGGTCTCGAGTATTTCTACTGCTGATCAGCCCGCGCAGCTCTCCCCGGCAAACGATACGCGCAAAAGACCAGTAAGTGTCGAAGAGTCAAATTTGAACGAATATTTTTATACTCTGATTTGTATTAAGGAAATTTGCAGGCTAGAGGGCGAGACGGTTTTTATTCCGGAATCGTATTTACAATTTCTTATTCGCTCTAACCCCCCTAAGTATTTTTACTCTCAAACCAAGTTAAAGGAGCATTCCTCTTTTTTTCTTGTTTTTGATAAACCAATTTTAGATAAATTTAAAGGCGTACCCCATGTTAAAAACGTTAAAGACGATCTTAACTCTGGCTCTTCTTTGTTCGGTTCGGATAAAAGCCGAGCTGATAAAAACTGATCTTTTCGATTTTGCGAATCTTACCAGTATCGCTAATAACGTCGATATTTTGATATCAAACGATATAGATCCTTACGAATTTACGTTTTTTTATAACGATGAGCAAAGAAATTCTATTTCTTTGGGCTTGTTTAAAAAAATGCTTGAGGTTAAAGGGCTTTATTTGTTTGAGTCTAACGGCTTTTACTACGTCGACGCCAAACCCGAGGCTAGCGAGGTGGTGCCCGGTAATGAAGAGCTTAGGTATATAAGACTTAAAAGCAACGTTAAGGACGAGGTGTCTTTTTTGCTGCAAACGTATGATAAAAATGCTACCTATATAAAATCTGATAATGCCGTAAGCTTTTTGGCTAACGATAAAATTTATAACGAGGTCGTAAAGTATCTCGAACTTTTCGATCGTCCTTTAGACCAGGTGAAATTTAAGCTCGTGATCTCGGAAACGAACTTAAAAGATATTAAGGATAAGGGAACTGATATAAAGTCTATCTTGGGGATTTCTCGTCCGGATTTCAAATTCTATATAAATTTAATCACGGCTCCGTATTCTAACGATACTAATATTTTGTCCGAGAGGTCGGATAATTATTACGGGATATTATCGTTTTTGGAGAATAACGGTATCACTAAAATCGTGTCTAGTCCGTTTTTGACCGCTAAAAATCATACGGAAGTATATTTTAGCAGCGTAGAAAATATCCCATATTTGGTGCAAAATTCTCAAACCAGTAGCACGCAGACTACTACGCAAAACTCTTACGAGTATAAAGACGTGGGATTAAAAATTTGGATAACTCCGGTAATCATCGGCGATCGGGTAGATTTTGATTTGCATTTGATTATCGAGGATATATTAAGCAGCAATTCTTTGACGCCTACTACTAGCAAAAAAGAGTTAAAAAGCTCTTATACTCTAAGGCGCGGCGATACTTTGGTTTTAAGCGGTATTAATAAAAACACTTCGGTTTCAAGGCGTAACGGTATACCGGTCTTAAAAGATATTTTCTTGCTTAAGTATTTGTTTTCCATCGAGCAAGAGCAAGAACTTAGTAGCGTCGTTACTTTGAGTATTCAGGCTTTGTGATCTAAATTTGTGCAAAGCGCGGTGTGTAGCGTGGGAGCAAGGGTTCCCACGCCGCCGCGCATAACAGGGTCGCAGGGGGAGCCGAATTTTTACGAGCCTGCGAGTAAAAATGTCGGGTTCGCTCCCCCCGCTAAAACTTTACGGGCTGTGTATGTTGGGCGCCCTAAGCCCGTTTGCGAGCGAACGCGCTTCGCGCGGACGCGAGCAGGAGGGCGCCTTGTCAATTTAATAAAAATCTCTTACTTTTAAGCTTAGGGGTCAAAGATTGTTTGGAATTTCGCATTTTGATGTCGTCCATGCCAACGAAAAAATCAAAGCGCAGCGCGAATATATGCTTAATGTTTCTTTTGTCAACCAGTTGGGCGAGGTTAGATCCTTACTCGACTGCTCGATGTCTGCAAATTTAAGCAAGAAATATTACGCCGAAGTTTCAAATAGGATGAATACGCTCTCCTCTTTTTCGCTTCTTTACGATCAGCGCCCGGTTTTTCTTACTATTACGCTTAACGGTTGTTTTAGAGATGCGCTAAAGGGCGATTATTCGCGCTTTAAGCCGATAGATTTTAAATATATCCCTCAGATTATAAAAATGCGGATGAAAAATGGCGAGGCGTTGGAAATTAGAGACTTGGCTCAAATTTTAAATCATCAGTGGAATTTACTCATTATGCGGTTTTGCAAGAGGTTTAAGGATGTCGAGCGAAGTTACGTGAGATGTTTTGAGCCTCATAAAAAGGACGGCGTGCCGCATATTCATGCGCTTTTTTATTTGCCCGCGCATACTATTTCTTATTTGTTTGATGCCTATAAGGATCTTTTCTACGCACCGCAAAATTTACGCACTAACGCCATAACCCCGCAGCAGGTTAAAAACGGCGAGATAAACGGATTTCAGTGGAGTATTGACAATCCTACGGGCTACGTTATGAAGTATATTCAAAAAACGTTCGTAAATTTATATGAGACGCAGGAATTAGACGAGCTTGCAACGTGGTATATCAAACACAAGATCAGACGTTTTATCACATCTCGCACTAAAGTTCCCCTGTGGGTCTATAGGCGTATAAATTTTATCGCTTCGATGCGAGATTTTTATCATTTGTGTAACTTCAAAAACAACGGAGAGAACATAATCGAGTGGGATTTTAAGGATAAATTTATTCATATATTTTTACCTGATAGGAATGAGAGGATTGTTTTAGAGGATGATACTTTAACGCATACGATAAACGATAAAGTCGTAAATGTATACGTTAAGGAAAAGCCGTCTCAAAAATCGACTTTTCAAAGCATAAAACCCGAGCTTGACGCCTGGGTTGATTCTTGGTATGTTCGCGAGGGTCAAAAAATCAAGTTTGAAGCGATGAAAAATCGCGGTGAATTCAAAAAACCGCCTTTGTGGATGAAAAATTATGAGCTATATAATTACTACTCAAGGCTCGATAAGAAAAACTGTAAAATCCAGCACTTAGCCTACGTCGAAAACATAATGCTCGATCGCGGTCTAAATTCGTTTACCAAGAAAAATGAGAAACACGACTTAAATGCGCCGGATCTTGAGGATTTTATCGAGAGGGGATTGAGGGAATATGAATTTTAAATACTATGCCGATTTATATTTAAAGCTCGGTCGCACAGATTGGAAATTCTCTACCTTCTGTAAAAACGAGGGGATAGTAAATAATAGGCTTAGCTTTTTCTTTGATAAAGAGATTGAGGAAATTAAGCCTAGCGACGTTAGATCGTGGCTAAGCGATATAACCGACGTCGGATCTAAATCAAAGAAAAACTACTTAAACTGCTTAAACGGCGTTTTTAATTTAGCTCTTGAAGATGAAGCTATAGATAAAAACCCGGTAATTCATATTAAAAAGCTAGTTTATACGGCGCCTAGGATTGAGCCCTTTACCAATACCGAGGTTTTAAAGATCTTGGAAGAAGCAAAGAAATATCCGTTTAAATTTAGGCTCTTTATAGCTATCGGGTTTTTTACGGGTATGCGCACCGGGGAAATCATAGCCTTAAAAAATCAAGACGTAGATATGGTAAACCGAATAATTACGATAAACGCTACGCGCTCTAGATTTGGCGAGAGTAGCCCAAAGACTATTAAAAGCGCCAGACGTGTTCCGATTTTGAATATGTTATACGATTTGCTTAGATTTAAAAAATTTACTTATGAATATTTGCTTGAGACGCAGTATCATGAGCCTTATAGGGATTGCGGCGTATTTTTAGATACGTGTTGGAAGCCTATACTCAAAAGCTTAGGTATTAGGTATCGCCGTCCCTATACCATGCGCCACACCTACGCGACGAATATGCTAAGAAGAAATTTGATAACTCCGCTTGAGCTAGCTAGCCTTATGGGTCATTCAAATACTAAGATGATTTACGATGTCTACGTAAATTATATTAACTCAAACCTTAGCGAATTTAAACGAGATATTGAAATTTACGATTGAAATTTGCAAGAATTTAACCTCGCCCAACTGGTTTACAAAAGAAACATTAAGCATATATTCGCGCTGCGCTTTGATTTCTACGTCCGGGGTCGGGTAAGGGATGCTAAATTTAACTAAAAAGCTTTAAAATAGGCTATTTGCGGTATCTCGTGGCGGACAGAGAGGGATTTGAA
>CAURWB010000074.1:0-8741 GCA_963528245.1 uncultured Campylobacter sp.
CTATTTTAGAGCAAAATAAAAACGTAAATTTGATAGCCTGCGATCAAGATGAAGAAGCGATCAAATTTAGCTCCGAAAGACTTAAAAAATTTGGCCAAAGAGCGCAAATTTTTAAAAGTAAATTTTCGGAAATTTTGGGCAAAGTAGAACAAGGTCAAATTCGCGGTATCCTGGCCGATATCGGCGTTTCGTCGCTGCAGCTAGATAAAAATGAGCGAGGCTTTGGACTAAAAAGCGAAAATTTAGATATGCGCATGGACGCGCAGGCTAAATTTTCAGCTTACGATATCGTAAATTCTTATAGCGCAAAAGAGCTAGAGCGTATATTTGCTGACTACGGCGAGCTACCAAATCCGGCTAAATTTGCCGCCAAAATCATAGAAGCCAGGCAAAGCGGCGAGATAAAAAGCGCCGAACGTCTCGCGCAAATAATTGGGCTAAAAGGTATAAATGGACGCAGCGTTAGTGCGGCGACGTTAGCTTTTCAGGCAATAAGGATAGAGGTAAACAATGAGCTTGGCGAGCTGCAAAATTTGCTACAAAGCATTGAGGACTCGCAGATCGACGAGTGCATCGTGGCGATAATTAGCTTTCATTCGATAGAAGATCGTATCGTGAAAAATAAATTTAGACAGTGGGCACAAAGCTGCATTTGTCCGCCGCAGGCTCTAAGATGTACGTGCGGAGGGGATAACGCGCTGGGTAAAATCGTTAGCAAAAAAGTGGTAACTCCAAGCTCTGCCGAGATCAAGGCAAATCCGCGCTCAAGCTGCGCGAAAATGAGGATTTTTAAAATTTCAAGAGGTAAAAATGCAAGATAAAAATGAGGTTTTAGAGTTTAGCGGCGGCGAGCAAAAAAAGGAACGAAATTTAGACTACAAAACGCTAGCGACGGCGTATCTCGGGCTTTTTATCGCGCTTGCTTTGTTTTTACCTAAAATTTACATCACCAATCAAATTTATTACATCAGTCGCGAAATCGGCGATCTAAGCGGCAAACGCGACGTATTGTTAGAAGAAAATAGAGAGCTTCGCCTAAAGCTTGAAAGAATGAAATACAAAAATCAAATTTTAGACCCGCTCATCCTGCAATAGCTAAATCCCGGCCTCAGACTGTGCGACCAAGCGCTCTAGGACGTACTGCTCCAAGTCCTTGCGCGGGATCTCGTTTTTTACCGCTTCGTTGTAGATCATCTCGACTTTCGTGGAGTATTTTTCGTAGCTAAAATACGGAAAATGCACGCTCCAAGCCTTTTTTATGAGCTCTTTGCTCACAGCTTTTCTCGCCCAAATTTTAAACATATCAAAGCCGATAAAAACGGCCGAAGTGCCTACTACCGCGCTAACGATCGAGAGGTGAAAGTCAAGCTTGGTAAAAATATGATGCGTCAAAACCAGCAAAACAAAAAAAATGGCAAAGCACAAAAGGCCGTAAACAAGGTAAGTTCTTGCGTAGCGAAATTTAAAATTTAGCTTGGCCGGATCTACTAACATGCCTTCGTTAAAAAGGCAGTTTGCCTCGAGCAGATCGCGAAACAGCACGGGTTGCTTCGAGATAACAAAGATATTTTCTAAGATTAAATTTTTAAACGCGTTATTTTTCATATTTATGATTATCCTTAAATTTAGCCTCAATTATAGCAAAAACTTCGTAATCCAAGCTAAAATTTGGCCTTAAAGCAACGCTTTTTTAAGAGTATTTGAGCTAAAATTACTTAAATTTTAAGGAGAAAAAATGAATGGAATAGTATATCTAAACGGTGAATTTATAGACGCAGCGGCGGCTAAGGTTAGCGCATTTGACCGCGGATTTATCTTCGGCGACGGCATATACGAGGTGGTGCCTGTGCTAAACGGACGGCTTGTTGATAGGGAGGATTTTTGGGAGAGATTTGAGAGAAGCCTAGCTGCTATCGAGCTAAGCTTGCCGCTTTCAAAGAGCGATTTTCAGGGAGTTTTAGAGGAAGTGGTCTGGCGAAATAACTTAAAAGAAGGCGGCGTTTATATGCAGGTCACCCGCGGCGTCGCCGATAGGGATTTTAAATTTATAAAAGGCTTAAAGCCGACTTGTTTCGTCTTTTGCTACGAAAAAGATATAGTCGCAAACCCTGACGCCGCGACCGGCATCGAGGTCGTTAGCGTCGAGGATATCCGCTGGAAGCGCCGCGACATCAAGTCCATCTCGCTTTTGGCGCAGTGCTACGCCAAAGAACAAGCCGTAAAAGCCGGCGCATACGAGGGTTTCATGGTCGAAAACGGTTTTGTGACCGAGGCTACTAGCTCGTCTGCGTTTATCATCAAAGATAACGTCCTGATAACCAAACCGCTCTCAAACGAGATTTTGCCCGGCATCCGCCGCAAGGTGATTTTAGGTTTTGCCGAGAAGGCAGGGCTCGAGATCAGGCAGCGACCGTTTACGATGCAGGATGTTTACGAAGCCGACGAGGTGTTTATCTCGGCTGCGACGCTACCGCTACTGCCAGTCGTCAAGGCCGACGGCAAGCCGATAAACGGCGGCAAAGTCGGCAAATACGTGCCGATGTTAAGGCAGATGTATATAGATAAGATCAAAAAAGAGGCCGGGCTTTAGGCTAAATTCGGCGCGATGTGTGTTAAATTTAAGCCCAAATTCGTCAAATTTGACTTGACCGATCGGCGGTAAATTTGCCGCCCGAAGCGTTAGTAAATTTGAGCCAAAATAACACTTGCCGACCATCAAATTTCGGAACTAACGATGAAAAATAAACCCAAAATTTTAATCAGCGCTTGTTTGCTCGGCGAAAACTGCAAGTATAACGGCGGCAATAACGCAGATGCTATCCCTGCGGACGCACTCTCTAAACTCGGGCAAATTTACGAGCTCATCGCCGTTTGTCCAGAGTGCATGGGTGGACTAACGACTCCGCGCGAACCTGCCGAAATTTGCGCAAATGGGCGAGTTTTAACCAAATTTAGCGGTCGCGACGTGACGGCCAAGTTTATTTTAGGCGCTCAAATTTGCGCCGATGTCGCTCGCGAAAACGGCTGTAAAATCGCGGTTTTAAAAGAGCGAAGCCCAAGCTGCGGAAGCGGCTGGATTTACGATGGAAGCTTTACCGGGCGGATCGTTAGCGGCGACGGGATAACCGCAGCGGCGCTAAAAAAACTTGGCATTCGGGTAGTTGGCGAGAGCGCGCTTGCGGAGTTAAATTTAGAAAAAGAGGCATAAAGTGGCCGTGTGGATAAACGTTAAAGATATTGCAGACGGTGCGAAATTTTACGCCGGGGCGGCGATTAGGATAATGCCGACGCCGCGCGGGCTGGAGGAGGGAAATTTATCCCTGAAGACGGGCTTGTTTACCTTGTCTCGGACAATGCTTCAGATAAGAGTTATTTTAACTGCGTCTGCCTAAGCCCTGGCGAAGAAGGAAACGTGATCTGCCGCCTCTGGCGAGAGGGTGACTGCGTACTTGGAAGCGAGATCAAGCAGATGTTTGGGAGCGAGCTGCAAGAGGCGTTTATGAGTAAAAGTATCGAGATCGCGGTAACATAAGGCGTGAAAATTTAGCAGCTTTAGTCTGTTAGTAAAATTTGGTTTATGCTGCTAGTTAGCGGCGCAAAATTTGTTATAAATTTGTGCGTATCAAATTTTTAGCGCGATTTTGGAAAAATTACCGCTTGAAATTTTATCTAAATTTTTCGGTAAGATTTTCGGAGTCTTTAGGTTTGGTATAATCAAATCGTAGTCAAATTCGGTAAGAAATTTGCAAGCGGCAAAAATTTGTAGAAACGGTAAAAAGCAACGACGACAAAACGGCAAATCGCCGCCCTAAATTTAAAAAACGGCGGGTCAAATTTTATCGTCATCCGCCATGCTTGCGCAAAATTTACGAACTATAAAAATCATAAAACGTAGGCCAAACCAAGACCGCGTCGCTTCGGCGTCAAATTTAACCGCCCAGCCTATACTAAAGCTAAATTTACAAACCGCAAAAGGGTAACAAGCCTCTTGCAATCGCTTGCAAATTTTCGCCGAATATCAAAAATACGTAAATGCGAAAATACCACGCTCGCCAAAATCAAACCGCCGAATTTAATCCAGCTTTTACTAAAAATTTAGCCGAATTTGACGGCAAGTCTAAGCCCGGTTTAGCTCAAATTTGCCACCGAAGCGATAGATTTTTGATATTGTTTGGCTTAAATTTTGTGCCAAAAAGCGGCAAAGCAAAATTTATTCGCGCCTTCTTGATCGGAGCTTAAATTTTTAACGGACAGTGACGCCTAGCTGCCAGCCAAAAAATAACGATAAATTGGGGCCCAATTTGCCCAAATTTATCGTTAAAACCGCCGTCAAATTTATCTTAGATGCCCAAATTCCGGCCTATACTCGAAGTGCATCGTATCAAAGCTAATCCAGCGCCCGCCCCAGATGAAGCCGTGCTTTTCAAATACGCGCACGATCTCTTCGGGGATTTGATTGCGGTAGCGGCCGTCCTTGCTCCAGCGCCAGTAGTCGCTCTTGTCGGTATTTATGTCGATCGCGATGCCGTAGGAGTGGGAGCTCTTGCGCTTTGTGCCCTCGATCACGCGCCAGTTAAACGTACCTGATGGATTATCGAGAAATTTTAGCAGCTCCGGTTTTTGCGCCACTAGCGCGTCAAGCTCGTTTGAAACGG
The DNA here is from genome assembly GCA_963528245.1 of uncultured Campylobacter sp. GTDB lineage: Bacteria > Campylobacterota > Campylobacteria > Campylobacterales > Campylobacteraceae > Campylobacter_A. The sequence continues at coordinate 4,656 of CAURWB010000074.1, forward strand.
CTTGCAGAGCAGCCGCCGCGCCGTTTTTGGAGTTAAATTTAAACGTCTTGCCGCCGTGATTTTTTAGCCAAACGACGTCTGTTAAATTTGCCCTCACTTCCGCCTCGTTCGCACCGTAAATTTTATCCAAAAGCTCGTAGTTTCGGTATCTGCCAGCGTCATTGCTAGGTAGCGCTAGAGGCTTAAATAATGGATAAGGCTGCGCAAAAGTATCCTCGACGTCGGCGAGATTTAGCAGATGCGCAGTATCTTTTGCCTCGCCGTCATCAAATTTGACCTTACTGCCGTCCGCAAAAATCACCTCGTTACCGACTATTTTCACGCCGTAAGCTTTTTCGATCGCCGATTGTTTCGCGCGCTGAGCCTCTTCGCCGCTAGCTATTTCAAAGGTGTTCATGGAGTTTATTCTCGAAACTAGCAAGCGTTTTGGATCGATGTCTGCTACGTCTGAGCCGATTTTTAGCGTCGTGATCGCCACGCCGCCGATCATGGCTCTACCGTTATCTTTCGTGCGGATGCCCCAGGCGTCGTGCACGGCGAGCGGTTCGTCGCCGCGCAAGCCTGCGTAGAGCATGATGTGCCCGTTCATGTGAAATAGCGTTCTATACGGCACGGCTTGCGTTTTGATGACGCGCAGTTTTTCTTCCGCGCTTAAATTTGCTAGGTTTACGACCTTGCCGATTTGGCCTTGAGCCTTTGAGTTTCGCGGCAACCACACGCCAAAGCTACCGAGGAAATCCTGCAAAAACAGCGAGCAGTCGCGCTTGCCGCCGAACCCGCCCCAGCCGTAGCTTTGACCGAGTAGCGATGACGCCAGCGCCCTTACGTTTTCGTCGCTAAATTTAAGCGGAAAGCGGCTCGCGCTTTGTTTTGAGATCTCGTAGTTTCTTAGCCCGCTTTGGGTCTGGATTTTGCCGTAAAATTTAAACTGATCCTCGCTTTGAAACGGCAAAATCGCCCCTATGCGCCCGTAAAATAAAAAGTTGCCGTTTTTGTCGTAGATAGGCTCTTCATCTTTGATAACGCTTAGAAATTTAGAGTTTTTTAGCTCGCGCACGCCGTCCGCGCTTAAAATTTTGATTTCGGTCGATTTTACCCAGGCCCATGCGGCGTCGCTACCGACAAACGCCCAAGCGCCGTCGGCCGAAAAGTGCGAAACGTAAAGCGGATAACCGATAGAGACGAAAGATAGTTGGGCGTAATCAAACGGTAGTCCCTCGCCGGCACGTGCCGGATTATAGAGTACGGCCTCGTCGGTCGGTACATTTCGCAGGCTAGTATTTGCCGTCGTTATCGCAGGTAGAGAGACTTTACCGAAGCTCTCTACGCTAGCGTTTTTACGCACCTTTTCAAACCATTCGTTCGGGATTTTGCGCATATTTGAGAAATAATACTGCCTTTTTGCCGTATTTTTATAGTAGTCCAGAGCCCAAAACGCATCTTTTGCGGTGGTTGAAGGCGCTTTTAGATCAAGCGCGCTAAAGCGTTTTTGCAGCAGTGTCTGGCCGCTACTTTGAGCCTCAAAAGGCAGCATCGGTAGCGCATTTGCATTTTGATCGACGTCAAATTTTAGATAACTGATGTGGCCTAAATTTTCGTCCGAGCTTTCCTCAGGCATATCGTATGCGGGCGCGGCGTTAGCGCCTTGATCAGGTAAATTTACCGCGTCCCGGGTATCTTTTGGCGATGCGCAGCCGCCCAGCATCGCTAACGCCGTCGCTACGGAAAATATAAATTTATAAAATTTCAATCTAGCTCCTTAAAAATAAGCTATAATTTTACAAAAAATAGGGAAATTTGTGTTAAACCAGCTGTTAGATATACTAAAAAAATCAAACGTTTTTCTCACAGGACGCGGCGGCGTGGGCAAGAGCCACCTCACGCAAGCGGTCATCAAGCACTATAGAAGCGAGCTAAAAAACGTCGTCGTACTCGGTAGTACCGGCATCGCAGCGGTAAACGTCGGCGGAGTGAGCGTACATAGCTTTTTTAAATTCGGCATTTGCTCAAACCTTGAGGAGCTGCGCGGCTACGACCGCAAACAGCGCGGGAAACTTGGCGAACTAAAAAAGATGCTCGACGTCTGCGATCTCATCGTGATAGACGAGATCTCGATGATCAGTGCGGGGCTGATGGATATGATTTACTACCGCTTGATGAGCTCAAAATTCGTCGGGCGCGTGATGCTCGTGGGCGACTTTTATCAGTTGCCGCCAGTGCGAAAAAACGGCGAAGACGGTAGCTCGCTCTTTAAATTTCTCTATGCTTTTAACTCAAGCTCGTGGCATGAATTTGAGTTTAAAAATATCGAACTGGTCGTCTCAAAACGCACGAAGGATAAGAAATTTTACGATATTTTATCCATGCTTCGCGTCGGGCGGCTGAGCCCCGAGGTGTTTAGCTATATCGAAAATTTACGCGTGCCAAGCGTGCAGGTAGATGACGACACCAGCGTGCTTTTTGGGCGAAATTACGAAGCGGACGAACTAAATAACAAGATGCTCTCTAAACTGTCCGCGCAGCTTGAAAGAGCCGAGGCGCTAGTGGAAATTTACGATGAAAATTTAAACGAAAATGCGCTGGATCGCTGGATCGCAAACCTCTACGCGCCTGAAATTTTAAATATAAAAATCGGCGCGAAAGTTATATTTACCGTAAATAAATGGGGCGAGTACTATAACGGCGAGCGCGGACAGATAATGCAAATTTTAAAAGAAAACGGCGAGATAAAAAGCGTCATCGTGCAAAAAGCTGACGGCGAGATCGTCGAGGTGGAGCGAGCGAGATTTGATATGAGCGAGTTTGTGATGGAGGGCGAGCATTTGCAGGAGCGTGCGAGGGCGTCATTGACTCAGTTTCCGCTAAAGCTAGCCTACGCGATCACGATCCATAAATCCCAAGGCATGAGTATCGAAAATTTAGTGTGCGACCTAAATCACATCTTTGCCAACGGGCAGCTCTACGTCGCGCTATCGCGGGCGATCGATCCCAAAAAACTGAAGATATTTTACGGCAAAAGTCGGCCGTTTAGAGAGTATTTGCAAAGCGTCGTTAAAATAGACGAAGAGGTCGAGAAATTCTATCTTGAAAACAAATTTGAAAACATTAAGGAAGACGTATGAAAAAGATTTTTGCGCTGGTTTTTGCTGCGGTTATGGCCTTTGCCGAGACGTTAAATATCGACGACTTTGAAACCGATCTGTACTCCAGAGACGCTAAAAGCTCGATCAAAAAAGTAAGCGTGAGCCTGCGTCTAGAGGGGCGCGACGTCGCGGATAACGAAGCGTACGTGCTTGACGCGCTAAACGTCGTTATAGGTAGCTTTTACGTCGAGGATCTGCTAACGTCGCTGGGTAAGGAAAAATTTAAAGAAACTCTTGTTAAATACACTGCTAAAAAGCATTCCATAGATATCGACGAGGTGCTCATCATCTCGCTAAAAACCGTGCGCGAACCAAATATCGAAGAGCTACTTGAAGCGCTAAAAAACGTCAAAACTACAGGTTCAAAAAGATCGCAAAAAGAGCAGGTCGAGGATATACTAAGAGGAAATAAAAATCAGCTAAAACCGATGGATTTAAACCAGATAGATGATTTTGGCAAAGACTTCGGAGAGCAGTAAATTTAATAACGCGGCTTATCTTTTTCCGCCATACTTCGTTACCGGCTCAGTCGGCTTGGGTCACGACGCCAGTCCGCTCCATCGCCTGACGAAAAAACAGTTCGCCTTATCATTTTACGTTCAAATTTAAAGTCAAATTTGTAAAATTTAAGCTTTTTCTTTTTTCTTTCGGGAGAGGAAGGGGATTCTACTTACGAAGCGTCGCCCCTTCCTCTCCCAAGCCCTCTCTAACCCCACTGCACGTGAGAAGTTGCTGCGCTACGCGCAGGTTTATCTAGCGCTATCGCACCGCGCATTTCAAATTTAACATTTTCAAGATGTGGGGGTCTAGGTGTATAAAATGAAAAAATTGAAGTCGAAATTTGAGAATTTAGTCAAATTTGGCTTCAAATTTGAACGTAGCAATGATAAGGCGAAGTATCGTGAGATGATTTTTCGAGTTTTGAAGCAAAATTGAGCGTGCG
>CAURWB010000075.1:0-8084 GCA_963528245.1 uncultured Campylobacter sp.
TAAAATCAAATAGCGGGCTTTATTTTGCGTTTAAATGCGTATTGTTAATTTTTGGCGTATTTTTTAACAAATAAAAGGCGATATGTTAAAAAAGCGAGAGAATTTTAACCTTTTAGATGAATACGCCCCGCCCCTCCAAGGGCGGAGGCGGCAGCATACACGATCAAAAGCTTTTTAGCCTAGCGCGTGCGCTTAATTTTCGGCTTACGTAGCAATGCCCTTAAATGCGAGCTTTGTCCGTCTCCTTAAAAATAAGGCAACGAGCCGAGCCTCTAAAAAACATCATTTCACAAAAACTGAAATCATGGCCAAGCCCCTAAAATCGTCATTCCATAAAAAAATGGAACGCATAACCTAAGCGATGAGGTAGATTTAATCTAGGTCATAGGCGAACTTATGCCCTAAGTCAAATTTAGCCCATAGGCGCAAAGTAAAAGGGCGTAGCCACTACCGACACCCCCCCTGAGATAGAGGGCGGGGTATTCAATCCTACCTTTTTGGATTTCACGAAAAAGAGAAACGCATTTATTCAAGAAAATCTGAAAAAGGGGTTATCCACAAAAAAGAGGAAAACCCTAAAAGCTGGGTGAGTTTAATTCATAGAGCTAAACGCATTTTTGCGCTGATTGTCGGGATCAGAATACGGCATTTTTAGCCGTAAATAGACCGCAAAGCCTGAATAAATCGAAGTTATGAGCCGTGATCGGAGCTGGGGGAATTAAATACCGGTAGCTAGCTACGTTAAATGTAGGTAGCTAGGTAAATTTAACTTAGGTAGCTATCGGAGAGAGATTTAAAGCGGTTGGGATTAAGGGGGGGGGGCGATGAGGTTAAAGGTCTTTATCGGCGTAAGGCTTGACGACCTCGACGATTTTATCCATATCAAGCGATTTAATGTAATTTTCGAGCCAGCTTTTTACCCAATACGGATAACCACGTCCATTAGTACCCCAGCTATTTACGCCCTGATAGCTTGTTTCTAAAATTTCCGCTAATCGTTTTTTATTAAGCCCTGCACGTTTCATAAGCTCATTAAATTCGTCTCTATCCATTTTTAGACCTTTAAAAAATATGCGTTAGTGTATTAAATAATTTATTAAAAAGTGCTTACGCATATTTTATTAAGCTTGCTTTAAAGTGCATAAGCGTATAATTTCAAAATTATTTTAATGCAAATGCATATTCAAAGGAGACCCAATGCAACCAACCAGACAGAAATTTACAGAGTATCTATCTAGCTACCAATTTAAGCTAAACGATACCGATGAGGAAGTGAGCTACAAGGTGCTTGACTGCGCTTATGATTTATTCTGCGCTTTAGAGGCGTTAGCAAAAAATCATAAGATACTAGAAGCTAAATACAAAGCCGAACAAGAAAAGCGCGAGGATTTGCAAAGAGCAATCAGGCTTTACGGCATAGATAGGCTAAGTAAAAAAGAGCTATTAATAAAAGCAAGACCGAGTTTTTAGAAAGGAGACCCCAATGAAATTAACATTCGACATAGCCGACGAGCTAGACCTAACCAACGAAATACCGAGCGCGCTAAACGCTATTAGTGCTTTAGTGCTAGCCTTGCCGTATTTTAAAAAGCACGCAGGCATTAACGACGCTACCGTTATGGGCGCAAGCTACTTTTTAGAAGGCGCGATTGACGACGTAGCTCAAGCGGTGCGAGATTACGCAGATAAGAAAATAGCCGAACAAAAAGAGGAGAAAAAGAAATGATTTTATTTACGCCAAAAGGCAGCAGCAAAGAGGGCTTTAACAAGCACCTAATAGAACAAGCAGGCGGAGCGGAAAACTTATCGCATAAGACTATTTACGACGTAGCATACGGGCTTTATTGCTCGTTAGCTCGCGTAACCGACAAAAACGAAGCGTTGCGCGTTATGATAGAAACTTTAAACGACGAGCTAAAAGAGCTAAGATTACAGCTCAAAGAGCTAAAAGAGGAAAAAGAGGAACTAACCCAAAGGAGCGAACAATGAACAAAAGAGACTTTAACCAAGCTTTGAGATATTTAGCTAAGGGCGCAGACGCGCCTAGCTATTCACAGTTAAAAGATTTCGCTTTTAGGTTATGGACTAGCTTGCATAAGCGAGGTATCGAGCTAGAGCGGGCAAGAGGCGACAAGGCGAGAGAAGCGTTTAAAGCAGAGGTAGCAAAGAGAGAAGCAAAAGGAATGGCGGACGCATTATTTGAAACGGGCTTACAAGCATACCGATTATTTAATTATTACGCCAAAGAATGCGAAAAGCTAGAGGAGCGCGTAAAGTATCTTTGCGAGCAATTAGACGCCTTACAAGCCAAAGGCGAGCCAAAAGGTAGCTACACGTGGCATAGCGACCTAAAGGGCGCATAGGCTTATCAAAGGGGGCTTAATAGCCTCCTTGAATAAGTCTATTTTATCGGACCGGTAAATTTAACCGCCTTAAAATTGAGCGTGTGCTCTTATGTATCAGAGTTTTTGACAGATGAAGCTCTATTTTTTTATGGAGCTTAGAGTAGGATACCCCGCCCTATTTGTCCGTAGCCCGTAAAGTAGTCAAGCCGTAGGGGCAGGTCAAATCTCTACGACCGAGACGGCGAAACATCGGCCGGGTGCATTTCATTTTTTGCGCGCCGTATTTTTAAAAAAAAGATATGTTAAGCGATAGATCGGATAAGTGATAAGTGAAACCCCAAGCGCCGTTAAGGGAGAGATTAACCCGCGATAATGAAACCTAAAATTTAACGGCGAAAAATGAGCGCAGGGCGGACAAGTAAAGCCCGATTTTATCGAAGCAATCCCAAACTAGGCGGAAAAATTGAGCGCGTTTTTGAGCGCAAAAAATGACCGCCTAGCCGATAAGTAAATATCGCTACCATCAGCGCAAAACGGTTTAACGGCTACGGAAATGACCGCGATAATGACCGCTTTAACAAACCCTAAGCCCCGAGCGGTTAAAATAAGACCGGATTTTAAAACAAAGGCTAGGATATGCAAACTCTAACCATACGAGCAGATGAAACGCTAATAAGCCAAATAGTGGCAATAAGTAAAGCGTTAGCGAATACGACTAATCAGGAGCTGGTTATTGACGACGGTTACGCCGATGAGTTAAACGCAAGAGCAGACGAAGCTCTACAAGGCAAAGGGCTAATAGATGAAGCTCAGGCGAGCGAGATGATAGAGCAGATAAAAGACGGCGGATATGCGCGTAAGATTTCATAATCGCTTTTTTGACGAGCTTAATGCAATAAAAGAGTTTATCGCAAAGGATAGCGCAAGTAGAGCCAACGGTTTTGTCGATGAGGTTTTTAGCAAGTGCTTAGATTTAAAAGATATGCCAGCAGCTCATAGACCTAGCCAAAAAGTAAAAAAGAGTAATGCGAGAGATTTAATATTTAAAGGCTACGTTATTCCATATCTAATAGCCGATAGTGAGATTTTGATTTTGGGCATTTACAAAGCCAACGAGTGGCAAGCGTGAAACGAATAAAAACGGCTTTTGTTTCACAAACGAAGCTTAATTAAGTTTCGAGCTAAAAAAGCCGTGAAACATCTCAATTCTTAAGAAAATTTAGCCGTTTAAGCGTTTTAAACTTAAAAACGGCGAATGCTTAAATCACAAAGTGCCTATTTTAGGGCATATCTACGTTTTTGTATTGAAAAGTAAAGTTTCATTACCATTTTTTCGAGCTTTAAAAACTGAATTGTCCAAAAATATTTTAAAAATATTTTTGGCATTTTTATTAAATAAATAGCGTAACACCAGGTCTTTTAAAGACATCGTCAAGTCGCCTATAACCACCATCCCCTATTTTTTACAATCTAAAACATTTCGATAAAACCTAAAAAAGCAACCAATCAATGTCACCATGTTTTACTTTTAAATACTTCGCAGCAAATCTCGAATTTCTTAAATTGCTGCTCACTAAAGCGTTAAAATTAGCGAAATTTACTCGCGCGGGCTTAAATTTAACCTCCAAATTTAAATCGGCACAAATTTCTACCCAAACAAACCTCAAAATTTAAGCTTATTTTTTATACAATCAATCCCAAATCCAAAAAGCGGAATTTAAGATGAAATTTATCCCCAAAACCTTGCCTTTCGTAGAATTTATCGCTCTCATGGCGCTTCTAACCTCGCTTGGAGCTATGAGTACAGACGCGATGTTGCCGGCACTCATGCAAATGGGCCTGGATCTTGGCGTGACGCAGATAAACCAAACCCAGCTTGTCATATCCTCGATGTTTGCGGGATTTGCCGTCGGGCAGATATTTTACGGGCCGCTTAGCGACTTTATCGGGCGACGAAACGCCGTGCTGCTAGCGCTTGCGATATTTACGGCTAGCTCCTTTATTTCGGTCGTCACGAGCGATTTTAGCGCGCTTTTAGCGAGCAGATTTTTCCAGGGACTAGGCGCTGCGGGCCCTAGGATCATCGCGATGGCGCTTATCCGCGATCTTTACGAGGGACGCGCGATGGCTCGCGTGATGAGCTTTATCGCAGCCGTCTTCATCATCGTGCCCGCACTAGCTCCCATCATCGGCGGCTTTATTTTTAAAATTTATAATTGGCGCAGCATATTTTTGATGCTTACTTTTATGGGGCTTGCTTGCCTAGCGTGGTTTGGACTGCGTCAGAGCGAGACTCTGCCTGCGCAAAATCGCAATAAATTTAGCCTAAATTTGATAAAAACCGAAGCCGCGCACGTCGTGAAAAATAGGCGAACCGCAGGATATACGATCGTTTTGGGGCTGATTTTTGGGATGTTTTTGAGCTATATCAGCACCGCTCAGCAGATTTTCGAGGTGAGTTACAAGCTAGGCGACGAGTTTCCTATCTACTTTGCTATAAACGCCCTAGCTCTAGGCGCCGCGTCGATGATAAACGCAAAGCTCGTGATGATCTACGGCATGCGCTATCTCAGCATGCGCGCTATGGGAACGTTTTGCGTCATCGCGGTCGCGTTTTTGCCGGTCGTTCTTGCGTATGACGGAGTGCCGCCGCTGTGGGCTTTTATGGCGTTTTGTATGAGCAGCTTTTTTTGCGTGAGCATACTTTTTGGCAACCTAAACGCGATGGCGATGGAGCCTATGGGTAAGATCGCGGGCATGGCGGCTGCGCTGATCGGCTCGGTTTCGACCCTCATCTCGCTTCCTATAGGCGTCGCGATCGGGCAGATGTTTCGGGGTACGCTAACGCCTATGGTCGCGAGCTTTGCGCTTATCGGAGCGGCGGCGTTTGCGCTGCTTTATAGGACTTCAAAGATTTCCGAGGAGTAAATTTACGCAGGCCGGATTTTATCAAATTTGAGCGGTAAATTTGGCTACGCTTAAATAACCGCGCCGTCCGCAAAAGCGCCTTATAAAGCAAATTTACGCTATCATTGCGCAAATTTAAAGGCAAGATATGAAACCCAAATACAACTTTTTCAAAAACTCCAAATTTGCGTTCGAGGGGCTTGCCGCGATGCTAAAAAACGAGGCGGCGTTTCGCACTGAGCTTTGCGTCATCGTCCCGCTCGCAGTAGTTTCGCTATTTTTACCGGTTTCCGCGGTGCAGCACGCCCTACTGATCGCTGTTTTCGGCCTCATTTTGATCTGCGAATGCTTAAACACCGCGATCGAAGCGGTAGTGGATCTTGTTTCGCCAGGCTTTCATCCTCTGGCCAAAATCGCCAAAGACTGCGCCTCCGCCGCCGTTTGCATCTCTATCGGCACAGCTGCGATAACTTGGGCGTGGGCTATTTTTTCGCTAATTTTTTAAGAGCGGAGTGAAATTTGACGGCAAAAACAGTAATGACTTTGCGCTAGTCGGGTCTTAATTTTACGCCAAATTTAACCGCCTACTTTAAAAAACAAGCTACGCCGCCAAATCCCAAAATCCATCGTTTGGCTAGCCGGGCGCGTAAAATTTATAAAGAATACGGCTAAATTTAACCGCAAAACCGCGCAAACGCGCCGCCGTTTGCAAAACCAGCAAGAGAGCAAACCGGACGAATTTAACCGTCTTGCGCCAAAATCGCGCCGAATGACTAAAGCTTTAAGCTTTTTTTGGATAAAGTTTCACTCTTATTATCAATATTAGGAAAGCTATGAAGCTACGTATTTCTTGGTTTAAATTTACGTTTTTAAACGCCGTTTTTATCGCCGCGCTAAATTTCGGGCTGTTTAATTTTATTTATTCAAGGCTTAGCTTTGAAGCTCATCCGCTGACGGCCGCAAGCCTGCCGGTTATATATTTTTCGCTGCTTTGCGCGCTGTTTTCGCTCGTTTTTTTGCCCTATCTAGCTAAGCCTGTTAGTATCGCTGCGATCGGGGTTACGTGCGCTAGTAGCTACTTCATGCAAAGCTACGGTATCATAATCGATAGCGAAATGATAAGAAACGTCGCGCAAACGGACGCGAGCGAGGTGCTAAGCTTTTTAAATCCAAAACTCGTTTGCTATATGCTATTTTTAGGCGTTTTGCCCTGCCTTTTGGTCGCATTTGCGAGGATCGAGTACGGCGGCGCAAGGCGGCATCTAAAGGTCAAATTTGCCGCATTTTTCGGATTTTTAGCTCTCGCGGCGGCTCTGTTTTTACCGCAGACCAAGTCCATCATTCCGTTTTTTCGCGAAAATAGCTTCATCAGAGCCTACAACCTGCCGTTTTATCCGATATATTCGGCTCAAAAGTACGTAAAACTCGAGTTTTTCAAGCCCGAATTTAAACAAATCGGCACGGACGCGACGATGAGGCCAAGCGATGAGCGGCGACTGATGGTGCTGATCGTTGGCGAAACGGCCCGCGCAAAAAACTATTCGCTCGGCGGATACGCCAAAAACGATACGAATTTTTACACGAAAAATGAGCCAAATTTGGTCTATTTCGGCGACGCTCGCTCGTGCGGAACTGCGACAGCCGTCTCGCTGCCGTGCCTGTTTTCAAAGTCCACGAGAAAAGAATACAGCAGCAAAGAATTTAGCGAAAACGCGCTTGATATCCTAAAACGCGTCGGCGTCAAGGTCGTGTGGCTGGGCAACAACTCGGGCAAGTGCAAGGGCGTTTGCGACCGCTTGGACGCCGGCGACGTCGAGTATTTTGACGCCGGATATGATACGAATATGCTACCCTCCTTCAAAAAACGCCTCGAAAATCTCGCGCAAAACGAGATAATCGTCCTACACCTGCAAGGCTCGCACGGACCGGCCTACTACGCGCGCTATCCGAGCGAATTTCGCAAATTTGCCCCGACTTGCGACACGAGCGAGCTTAGCTCCTGCGATAGCGATAGTATCGTAAACACATACGACAACACGCTGCTTTTTACGGATTTTTTTATTGACGAGGTCATCAAGGCTGTCAAGGACGCGGGCGGCGATAAGAGCGCGGTTTGGTACTTCTCGGACCACGGCGAGAGCCTAGGCGAAAACGGCATCTATCTGCACGGCATGCCCTACGCCATCGCGCCAGAGACGCAAAAGCACATCCCGATGATGGCGTATACGAACGATGAAAGGACGCTATCTCGCCTGCGCGCGCAAAAAGACGACGCTGTCTCGCACGATAATGTTTTTAGTTCATTGTTGGGGTTTTTTGGAGTGGAGACAAGAGAATACGATAAAAAACTTGATATATTTGGCGAGTAAATTTTGCTTTTTGAAGGCTCGTCTCTTGCGCGCCTTTAAATGAGCTAGAAATTTTCTCCCTCGATGAACTATATGTTCTATCTTCGGTCGAAAATTTCTTCGCAACATTTAAATTCATCGCAAGATGCTTTGCCTTGACTCTTTACACTCAAATTTTGAGTCAAATTTGCAAATTTTAATGTAAATTTGACTCACCGAGACCCGCGCCTTTAAGATGCTAAATTTGGTTTTTAAATTTGATACAATGCTTGAAAGTATATTTTTTCTTGTTAAGGGGGAAGGGGCTTAAATTACGCTCTGCTTTGCAGCTCTCAAAGAGAGTGCGTCCTAGCAGTAGCAAACAAAGTGCGGCTAAGCACAAGGCGAAGCGTAGCTGAAGCAAAAGAGCCCCCTTTTATATCCGCCTTTTCTTTTTCTTGGGTGGCGGAAGGGGTTTCTACTTACGAAGCGTCGCCCCTTCCGC
>CAURWB010000076.1:0-8018 GCA_963528245.1 uncultured Campylobacter sp.
TGCTTAGCTCGGCCTCGGTTTTAGCCATCAGCGCGCTTTCAAACTCGCTCTTTTCGCGTTTTAGCTTTTCTATCTCAAGCGTCTTTAAATTTAGCTCGTTTATCTGCTTTGACTTGGCTTCAAGCTCGGTTTTTAGGGCATTTACTATGTTTAAATTTTCGCCCTCGAGTTTTGCTTTTATTTCGTTTTCAAGCTCTGTTTTTTTAGCGTTTATGGCTGCGGCAAATTTAGCGTCGAATTCTTTTTCCTTCGCGCTTAAAGCGTCCAAATGCGCCTTGTATTCGGCCCTTTTGGTCTCGATCTCTTTATCAAATTCTCGCCTAGCCGCCGCCATTTTTTGCTTCATTTCAAGCTCAAGCTCGGTTTTAAGAGCCAAATTTACATCGACTTCGGCACCGCAGTTACCGCATTTTACGCTACTTTGCATTTACAGCCTCGTTTTCATTTTTTCAAATTCGTCCTGCACGGTGGCCGAGTTTGGCTCGTTGCTCATCTTGTCTATCGCGTCGCCGTAGAGGCTGGTTAGATAAATCACGATGCAAGAGACCGCAAAGCCAGGCAATATCTCGTAAACGTAAGAATTTAGCCCGAGCGCTATCCACGCGATCACCGTCGCTCCGCCCGTTATCATACCGAGCAAAGCCGCTAGCGCGCTCATCCTGCGCCAGTAAAGGCTAAAAAGCAGCACCGGCCCAAAGCTCGCGCCAAAGCCCGCCCACGCGTAACCCACGACGTTTAGCACGCTTTCGTTAAAGCTAAAAGCAAGCGCGGTAGCCACTAGCGCGACGACCACGACAGCGTATCTACCAGCTGCAACCTGAGCTTTTTGAGAGATTTCTTTTTTATAAAAAGCAAATACAAAATCCTGCGTCACCGAGCTTGCGCTAACCAAAAGCTGGCTAGAGATCGTACTCATGATAGCTGAAAGTACGGCTGAAATGATGATACCCACGAAAAACGGATGAAACAGCGTCTCGCCAAGCTGCAAAAAGACCTTTTCAGGATCGGCTAGAGGCAAATTTAACTCGCTGTAATACACAAAGCCGATCAGTCCGCTCATCATCGCTCCGGCTAAGCCGATCGCCATCCAGCCGATACCGATGCGGCGTGCCTGAGCTAGCTCTTTTGAGCTTCGTATCGCCATAAATCTAACTATGATGTGCGGCTGTCCGAAGTAGCCAAGCCCCCACGCCATGAGTCCCAAGATGCTTAAAAAAGTCTGGTCGTAAAAGACGTTTAGATGGTTTTTGCCGTATTTTGCCACCTCGTTCCAAAAGGTAGCGCCGTCCGGCAAATTTAGATTACAAAACGCTACTACCGGCACGGCGACGAGCACCAAAAACATCAGCATACCCTGAAACGCGTCCGTGATACAAACCGCGCGAAAACCGCCGAAAAACGTGTAAAAAACAACGATGGCCAGCGTAAAAATCGCGCCGAATTTGAAATCTAATCCAAAAAAGCTCTCAAAGCTCTTACCGCCCGCGATTATCCCGCTACTTACGTAAAGCGTGAAAAATATCAAAATCAAAAGACCAGAGACTATACGTAAAATTTTAGTCTCGTCCTTAAAGCGGTTTTGTAAGAAATCCGGAATCGTGATGCTATCGCTAGCAACCTCGGTATAGACGCGCAGGCGCTTTGCTAAAAACAGGTAGTTGCAATATGCGCCTATAACGAGCCCCAAAACCATCCAAATCGTAGCCAGTCCCGTAGCATAAAGCGCTCCAGGCACGCCAAGCAGCATCCAGCCACTCATATCGCTAGCTCCGGCGCTTAGCGCGGTTACGACCGGTCCTAGGCGGCGGTTATCGAGCAGGTATTCGCCCATATTGGCGTTTTTGTTATACGAGTATCGCCCCACGAAAAGTAAAAATCCAAAATACAGCGCGATGGCGATATAGCGTGCATAGTCCATTAAATTTCCCTCGGTTTTTTAAATTTGAGTTACGATAATATGATAAATTTGTTTAAAAGATAATTTTTTCGCGTAAAAAAGGTTAAATTTATATTTTTTTTCGTATTATTAACCCTCATTACACTTTTAAGGTTTAAGAAATGCTAAACGAAAAATTTTTCAGGGCGCTGTTTTTCGTCGTCATCGTCTCCGCGGGCGTTTATTATTTTTATCCGACGGAGTTAAACGAGGCGCAACGTCTAGCTTACCTTAAAAGCTACGGCGTGACGCTAGGGCTCACTATCGGCGGCACTGCGATCGGCGTGACTTTGGGCTTTATTTTGGCGTTTTTAAAGTTTTTAAATATCAAAATTTTAAGCTTTCTCATCGACGAATACGTAGATATCGTGCGCGGATCGCCGATCATTTTGCAGCTTCTTATATTTTCGGTCGTGTTTTTCGCGACTTGGAGCGATAACTTTTATGTTGCTTTGATCGCGCTTGGGCTAAACAGCTCCGCCTACGTCGCAGAGATCGTGCGTAGCGGCATAAATAGCGTCGATAAAGGGCAAATGGAAGCCGCAAGGGCGATGGGCCTAAACTACTACGTCTCGATGCGTGAGGTAGTGTTTCCGCAAGCAACTAAAAACATCCTGCCTGCGCTTGCGAACGAATTTATCTCGCTGTTTAAAGAGACTTCGGTCGTAGGCTACATCAGCGTCATCGATATCACGATGCAAAGTAAGAGCTTGCAAGCGGTGTTTTATAGTCCGGAGCCCGTCATTTTCACGGGCATAGTTTACTACGTCAGCGTGAAGTTCTTTACGTTTTTGGTTAAAATTTTAGAGAGGAGGCTAAATCGCCATGATTGAGATTAGAAATTTGAGTAAAAATTACGGCGATTTACGCGTCCTAGACGACATTAGCGTAGATATCAAACAAGGCGAAATCATCGCTATCATAGGTCCTAGCGGCGGCGGCAAGAGTACCTTTTTGCGCTGCATAAACCGCCTAGAAGAGCCAAGCGGTGGGCACATCAAGATAAACTGCGAGGATATAACGGACAAAAAAACGGATATAAACAAAATCCGTCAAAAAGTGAGCATGGTTTTTCAGCACTTTAACCTTTTTGCGAATAAAAACGTCTTGCAAAATTTAATCCTAGCTCCCATAAAAGCGGGGATTTTGGATAAGCAAAGCGCAGAAAAAAGAGCCGACGAGCTACTAAAAAGCGTGGGTCTAAGCGATAAAAAATACGCATTCCCGCACAAGCTCTCCGGCGGTCAAAAGCAGCGTATAGCAATCGCTAGAAGCCTTGCTATGAACCCCGAGGTCATACTCTTTGACGAGCCAACGAGCGCGCTAGATCCCGAGATGATCGGCGAAGTGCTAGACATCATGAAGGATGTCGCGGCAAAAGGCATCACGATGCTAGTCGTCACTCACGAGATGGGCTTTGCTAAAAACGTGGCCAATAGGATATTTTTCATGCACGGCGGTAAAATAGCCGTGGACGACACACCTAAAAACGTCTTTGAAAACCCTAGCAATCAGCGTTTGCAGGATTTTCTAGGTAAAATTTTAAACCACTAAAAGGAGGTCAAAATGTCACAAAACATCGTTGCGGCTTTGTCCGCCGGCAAATTTAAAAAACTTTTCGTTTTCGTAGCCGCCGCTTTGATGCTTTCAGGCTGCGGTCAAAGCTCAAATGAAAACGCGAGCAAAGACGCCGCAGTAAAAAACGAGGCAGCCCCCGTAGCGGTACAACAAACGATAAGAGTGGGCTCGAGTGCGGACTATCCGCCGTTTGAGTATATCGACGAGCACAACAAAATAGTAGGCTTTGAAATCGATATGATAGAGGCCGTCGGCAAGAAAATCGGCGTCAAATTCGACGTGCAAAACATGAGCTTTGACGGGCTGATCCCGGCTCTAAAAACGGGCAAGATAGATGCTGCGCTAAGCGGTATGAGCGCGACCGAGGAGAGAAGAAAATCGGTTGATTTTACAAAGCCTTATTATTTTTCGGATAATCTTTTCATCCGCAAAAAAGGCACCGACGTAAATGCGACCAATATGCACCTCAAAAAAATAAGCGCGCAAATAGGCACACTGCAAGAGACTGCAGCTAAATCAATCTGCGGCGACCTAGCCGTGCCTGCAGAAACCGTAGCGGCTGCGATTTTATCGCTAAAAGCGGGCAAAATCGACGTCGTGCTAACAGATAGTCCGATCGGCTACGAGTATCTAAAGCAAAACCCTGATTTGGAGGAGTTTTTAAAGCTTCCAGACGGCACCGAGGGTTTTGCCATCGCGTTTGATAAGGGCAAGCACCTAGAGCTAATCGGCAAGATAGACGCCGCGATAGAGGAGCTCAAAAAGAACGGCGAATTTGACAAGATGATGGAAAAATACGGCCTGAAGTAAATTTGCTAGCCCGCACCGGGTAGCGGGCTTAAATTTAAAACCAAATTTAAAGGAGAGAACATGAAAAAGATTTTTGCGCTGCTTTTAGCGGCTCTAGCTACGCTTGGCGCCGCCGAGCTAAAGATCGGTACAGCCGCCAACTATCCGCCGTTTGAGTACGTAGACGAGCAAAACAAGATCACCGGCTTTGATATGGATCTAGTGGCCGAACTCGCTAAACGCGCGGGTTTTGAGTACAAGATCGTAAATATGAGCTTTGACGGCCTCATCCCAGCTCTAAAAACCGGCAAGATCGATGCCGTAGCAAGTGCGATGAGCGCGACAGGTGATAGACGCAAATCTATCGATTTCACGCAGGCTTACTATGCGACCGAAAATATTTACTTGCGCGCTAAAGGCAACGACGCTATCGCGAGCAAAGACGCTCTAAACGGCAAAAGAGTGGGCGTACAACAAGGCACCGTCCAAGAGATCGCCGCTAACGCTATCGCAGGCGCTAAAGTCGTACCTGCCGAGGATCCCGTGCCGCTAATCATGGGACTAAAAAAAGGTAAGATAGACGCAGTCGTACTAGATAGCTCGATAGGTTACGGATTTTTAAAGAAAAATCCGGAGCTTGAGGAGTTTTATAAAGAAACCGACGGTAGCGAGGGCTTTTCTATGGCGTTTGACAAAGGCAAACAAGCAGATCTAATCGCCAAAATAAACGCAGCGCTTGACGAGATGAAAAAAGACGGCAGCTACGATAAGCTACTAGAAAAATACGATCTAAAATAATGAAAAAAAGCGCATTTTTTACTCTGCTTAAATTTTGCGCTTTATCCTTGCTGTCGGTAAATTTGGTCGCCCAGTTTACCGACATGCAAATCACCCAAACGACCAAATCCAAACGCGAAAAAGTCGTCAAAGAAGTCCTTTTTCTAGAAAAAATTTTAGACTACGATACCTTTATATTTAGGCTAAACGCCGCCGTGATCGCTCCTTGCAAGCTTGCAAACGTCAAATTTTATAACGGCGCAAAATGCATAAAAGATAAAAAAGAGCTGGAAAATTTCAGCAAATCCTACGACAAAGAGATCAAAAAGATATTTCGTCCTGAACGCAACTACTACGTACTCACGCTAAAAAATCTAGGCGACAGATGGCTGTGCGAAGTAAGCGACGAAAGCAGAATCCTAAACAAAATCCTAGTTAAAAACGGCCTTGCCGCACCTACTAGCAAAGAGTACCAAAAAATCGACGTCAAAGAGGACTGGGCAAAGAAAAATCACGCGGAAATTTACGAGTGCCTAACCGGTAAAAAGCTAGAAGACGAAAAAGCAAAGAAAAAGCCGAAAAAAGCCGAAAATAACGTCACCAAAAACGTTCAAACCGAGCAAAACCCTGCGAGCGAACAGCCTCAACAAACGCAGCCGCAAACTCCGCCGCCAGCACCGATGGAGTCGCAAGGAAACGGCCCCGTAAATTTAAGGGAGCATGGAGTCGAGTTCGGCAAGGATTTTGGCGACAAATAAATTCGCCCAAAGATAAATTTAACAAAAACCGCTCAAGGCAAAACAATGAAAAATCCTAAAAAAAATATCCTAATCATCGCCGGCAGCGACAGCGTCGGGGGTGCCGGCGTACAAGCCGACATAAAAACCTGCGAGGCATACGGCTGCTATAGCGCGACCGCGATCACGGCTCTAACAGCGCAAAACACGAGCGGCGTGAGCGCGGTGATGCCGGTAACGCCCGAGTTTTTAAACGCGCAGCTAGAAGCAGTCTGCGCCGAGCTAAAATTTGACGCCGTAAAGATCGGCATGCTCTTTAACGAACAGCTCATAGCCTGCGTCAAAGCCTGGCTAGAGCAAAACCCAGACGTGAGCGCGGTGATAGACCCCGTCTGCGTGGCGAAATCAGGCGCCAAGCTACTGCAAGAGGGCGCCATAAACGCGCTAAAAGAGCTTTTAAGCCTCGCCCGCATCGCGACGCCCAATTTAGACGAAGCACGCATTTTGGGGTTAAATTTTGACGGCAAGCGGTTAAATTTGGGTGTGGATCTGCCCTGCGACATCGTGCTAAAACGCACGCAAACGAGCGAGATTTGCGAGGATACGCTTTATAAAAAAAGCGGCGAGATAGTTAAATTCGGCGAAGCGCTAGAACGCCCCACGATCATGCACGGCGCTGGTTGTAGCTTCGCCGCGGCTATCGCCTGCGCCCTAGCTTGCGGGGCAGACGAGATTACGGCGATCAGGCGCGCCAAAGCCTTCGTCGCAAACGCGATCAAAAACGCTCACGGCTCAAATTTCGGCGTGCGGCTGCTAGATCACAAAGCTGCGGGCGAAAATGTCTGAAATTTACGCTATCACGGACGACGTTCTGACGCCCGAAAACAGCATACTCGAGCAAACTCGCGAGCTTCTAGAGTGCGGAGTGAAGCTTTTGCAGTACCGCACTAAAATTGAGCCCAAAAACGAGCGCGTTGCGGCTGCTCTAAAAGAGCTTTGCGAGCGCTACGGAGCGAGATTTATCGTAAACGATGACGTAAAATTTGCCGCCAAAATAGGCGC
Organism: uncultured Campylobacter sp.; assembly: GCA_963528245.1. GTDB lineage: Bacteria > Campylobacterota > Campylobacteria > Campylobacterales > Campylobacteraceae > Campylobacter_A. The sequence goes on from CAURWB010000076.1 coordinate 6,880, forward strand.
AAACGCCGTGCACATCGGCAAAGATGACGGCGGAGTAAAGGCCGCTCGCAAGATCCTAGGCGATGACGCTTTCATCGGCGTTAGCTGCTATGACGATCTAAATTTAGCCCTAAAAGCGCAGGATGAGGGCGCTTCTTACGCGGCATTTGGCGCACTGTTTGCGAGCCCGACCAAACCAAACGCCCCGCTTTGCAAATTTGAAACGATAATGCGCGCAAAGGAAATTTTACGCATCCCCGTTTGCGTGATTGGCGGCATAAACGCGGCAAATATCGCGCAAATCGCCGCGCTAAATCCGGACTACGTCGCCATTATCTCGGCACTCTACCGCCCAGCATCCATAAAAGAAAATTTGAAAAATCTGCAAGCGTTTTTATAAAAATGCTTGCAGATTTACGCCCGCTTTATGTCCAAGCAAGCAAAAGCGGCGATTTTTCCCGCACGTTAAGACCGCGCGCTCAGGCTTAATTACCAGGCCCATCCAAAATACGGCAGATCAAAGCTCATATTTGCAGGCTAGATTAAAGCCCACACAATGCTTCGCTCAAATTTAAGCCGAGTTCGCTAAAATTTGCTCCGATGGGGTTTGAAACGAGGCACTAAAAAAAGCGGTGAGCTTATCAACAGTGCAAAATTTACCTCCGTTGGAGTTTGAAACAGCGTATTTGCGAGCTTGAGGTGGCGCTTGCCGACAGTTAAAATTTACTCGATTTAAAAAGGAAAAAAATGAAAACTCTAATCATCTTAGCCCACCCGGGCATCCAAAACTCGGTCATAAACAAACGCCTGCTACAAGAGGCTCTCAAAAAGCCGCAGCGCTTTAGCGTTCATGATTTGACGCAGGTTTACGGGAGCGGCGATATCAACGCCGCGCGCGAGCAAGAACTCATCAGAGCCCACGACGCCCTCATTTTGCAGTTTCCACTTCACAACTTCTCCTGCCCTCCGATTTTAAAATCGTGGATCGACGCGGTGATGACGCACGGTTTTGCCTACGGACGCGGTTCGGACGGTATCGCGGGCCGCAAGGTAGCGCTAGCCGTGACCGCAGGCATCAAAAAAAGCGACTACTGCCCGCAAGGACGCTATCATTTTAGCTTGCGCGAGGTTCTTACGCCGTTTGAGCTTGCGTTTAAATA
>CAURWB010000077.1:0-7664 GCA_963528245.1 uncultured Campylobacter sp.
ACGTAAAAGACGCGCTTTTGGAGCTCAAAATCAAGTGAATCTCACAAAAGAGCCCGTAAATAAGCTCGTGTTGCGCCTAGCCGCGCCCGCAGGCGTCGCGATGAGCTTTAACACGCTTTATAACGTGACGGGCGTGTTTTTTGCCGCGCGCATCTCGACGCAGGCGCTGGCGGGCTTTTCGATGAGTTTTTTGCTCTACATTAGCGTCGTGGGCGTGGGGCTTGGTTTTGGCTCTGCATTAACCGCGCTTGTCGGTAACGCGCTTGGCGGCGGCAAGGACCGGCTAGCTAAAATTTATGCCGCAAAAGGCGTGTTTTTCGTGCTTCTTTGCGCTTTTTTTATGGGGTTTTCGGGCTTTATTTTCACTCCGCATTTGCTTAAAATTTTAGGCGCGAACGAGGAGTTTTTACGCGAAGCCATGGCGTATAACCGCGTGATATTCCTTGCTTCGCCGTTTTTCTTGCTCATAAAATCGCTAAACGGCGTGCTGGTGGCTACAGGCGATACGAAGAGCCTGCGAAACTGGCTTTTTGCGGGACTTTTTATAAATTTGGGCTTTTGCTTTTTTTACGTGGATTTTTGCGGGCTTGGTATCGGCGGGATCGCGCTAGCTACGGCTTCGGTGCAGCTTTTAGGCTCGCTATTTTTAGGCATCAAGGTCGCAAAAACCGGCATGATAAATTTTTTAAATTTACGCTCATTTGCGCCCGAGCTTGCCATCTACAGCAAAATTTTAGCCCAAGCCTTGCCCGCGTGCCTAAACTACCTATCGATGTCGCTTGGCGGGCTCGTGCTTATGCACTTTATCAGCCGCTACGGCACGCATGCGGTCGCAGGCTATGGTCTAGCGCTACGTATCGAGCAGATCGTCATGCTGCCGACGACTGGCATCGCATCGGCGGTTCTTGGTATCGTATCGCAAAACTTCGGCGCGCGCGAATATGCCAGAGTGCGCGGCTGCTACGCCTATGCGGTCAAATTTTTAGCGCTTTACTGCATTTTTGCGGCGGCTTTTTGCCTTGGGCTCGGCGGGATTTTGGTCGGCTTTTTTGACGAAACGCCCGAAGTCGTAAACGCGGCAAAAAGCTATTTTGCCGTAAATTCGCTAGCGTTTATAGGCTACGCGCTCATAAATCTCTCCGGCTCGACGCTTCAAGGCGTAAAAAGGCCTGCGGCGGTTTTTGTTTTAAATTTTACCCGTCAGATAGTGCTGCAAATCGCGCTTTACTCGCTTGTAGCCGATATTTTTGGCGGGGAGCTGCAAGATATTTTTAAGGCGATGTTTTTTAACGTTTGGCTGATTGGGCTAACTTTTTTCTTTTATACAAAATTTGTTCTTAGTCGAGTTTGCGCGGCTTAAATTTTAAAATTTGCGAAAATTTTCAAATTTAAGCTTATTTTTCTTGACATACCGTATTTTTTTGGCTACAATGCGCCTTTTCAATAAGTAGGCTAAACTCGCAATGCCTCGGGGTGTAGCGCAGGCTGGTTAGCGCATCTGGTTTGGGACCAGAGGGCCGAAGGTTCGAATCCTTTCACCCCGACCATTTGTTAGATGGTGAGTGTAGCTCAGTCGGTTAGAGCATCAGATTGTGGTCCTGAGGGTCGTGGGTTCGATTCCCATCACTCACCCCACTTGGGCGCTCGTAGCTCAATTGGATAGAGCGACAGACTTCGGATCTGTAGGTTATGGGTTCGACTCCTATCGGGCGCGCCACTTTGTTTTTATGCGCTCATAGCTCAGCTGGATAGAGCAACGGCCTTCTAAGCCGTAGGCCTCAGGTTCGAATCCTGATGGGCGTACCACTTTATTATTGTTGTGCGGATGTGGTGAAATTGGCAGACACGCCAGACTTAGGATCTGGTGCCCCACGGCGTGAAGGTTCAAGTCCTTTCATCCGCACCATCCAAATTTCCCTAAAATACGGTATTTCAAGATTTAAGCTTTCAAAAGGTAACCCAAACTTCTTATTTTTTATTTTTCAAATTTATTTCTCTCTGATTTATTTAATATTCTAGAGCATCCTATATTGGCCCATTTTATCATTAGAGGTTTTGCTTTGACAGGTCGCCTGAATACTATTTTTGTAATTATGTCTATAGTGCTCAGGCGTTGCAAAGTATAACGCTTAATTCTAGCAATATTTAAGAGCACCAAAAATAAACTATAGTATAATGGCGGTAAACAAAAAATACATCGAGAGACTAAAAAGGTAGAAGTAGGTTTTAATAACTTTAAGGCATTTGGAGAAAATTTGTAGAAATTTTCAGATAAGCCGATAGCTTTAGTATATAGCCCCAATAGCTCCGGGAAATCAAGTTTTTTGTACGCTATGATTTATAGAGAACATCTTTTATGCGGTGGAGACATAAATCTTAAAAGGTCAAATTTTACAGGAGACGAGCCGGACTTGGGCTGGCTTTAAAATTTTTATCCACAAACACGATACCAATAGGACAGTAATATCATATGCGTATGAATTTGCGGACAGCAAAGGAGACTATGCTATATACGGCGAAGAAGGCAAGAATATAATGGATCGATACGAGATTTACTGCATAGTCCATAAAAATAAATATACCGCATAGGAGCAAATTTGCGTCTAAAATACTTTTATATAATAGTTTTTTTAATCTGGCTTTGCATATTTATCGCCTTGCTGCCCGCTCATAAAATTTCAGCGATCTTAGAAGCGATTGATTTTAGCGATAAAAACCTGACTCAAAGAGAGATCGTAGAGCTAAATTTAAAAGATTACCTAAAAAAGCTTCACTACTTAGATAATTATTCGCGAACAGATTTCGGCAAGATGGCGGATATTCACTTAGACGAAAACGGCTATGAGAGAGTACGATTTTCATGGTGCAACGGCGATAAATATCCTGACGATAGATGCGAATTTTGGAAGCTGGATAAAAGACTAAATTTTGATTATCTAATGGATCTGGGCTCTAAAATTTGCAAAAACGGTAAGCCCATAGAAAATGCCGAAGAGATTGTAAAAAACGACGAGATTTTAAAGCTACGACTCTTTTATTCTTGGGAGCAAAAGCATTTGATTGACGAAGATGGAGAAATTTTATAGATAATTTTATATATATGAGGTTTGGAGATGGCGCCAACCACTCATTCGACCTATTTACTGATTTTGTATTTATAAGTAAAAATGACATACAATTACCAATTACGCACGAAACAAAAACTAAAAAATTTGACATAATTACTCCAGAAAACAGATGTTATAGAAGGCTTTTAAACTCTATATTTAGGGATGTAGTTTATCAACAAAAAAAAGAGCATATACCCGTTTTGCTATAACTATAAAAATATAATTGATGAAAATATGGATTGCGATAGAGAATATATATTTTCTTTCATTTCAATATACGACAAGGGGAACAATCTCGATTATAAAACGATATTTTATAATAAAAATTTATACGATTATAAACATGAGACGGACATACTTTTCAAACAATACCAAAATTTAAAGAATCAAAAGAATAAGATAAATTTTAACTCGCAAGGAGAAGTAATGAAGCTAGATATTAATTTAGGCTCAAAATTTGACTAATTTTATGCCGTTGGGCGCCATCTATTTTAGATGCAAATATGATATAGATTAATATAATTTAAAATATTTTGCTATAAAATTTTCATAAAATTTAACTACTTGCATAGCCGAAAGGAGATTGCCGTGGGTCAAATTTTAAACGACACCCTAAGTCAAATTTATGAAAATTTGGGCGACGAAATAGAAAACTTAAGCGTGCAGCACGTCGCGATTGGGCTATTTTTTACGGGCGCAAAGCTAACCGATGGCGTTTGCGGCGTGAGCTACGCTTCGTTAAAATCCTTTTTATATGCCTTTTACTGCGCGTTGCAAACTGCGATAATGCCAAATTTCGGCAACATCTGCGGCAAAACGTAAAAACACTTCTAAAAGATTTATCTAGCGATAGCCCTATCAAAAAAACCATCGCCGTAGCCGCCCTAAACGCGCTTTCACAGACGTGCTACGAATGCTCGGTTGGTCCGTATGCGACCAAATTTAAGGCCAATCCTTTTTAAGAACTAGCTATCAAGCGCGGCTCGTTTAGCGTGATCGTGGGCGCGCTGGTGTCTTGCGTTAAATTTATAATAAAAAATTACCTGGATTTTTGCGTTATGAAGTTTGGTAAGAGCGCACTAAAAGGCGATGAGCTTAAGTATTTTATCTCGCAAGAATGCGCCGCGGACGCGATCGGGGCGGCCGATAAACTCGTCATAACCGGCGTCACGCTGCTAAACGATATGCTAGAGGACATCTCGGCTGACAAAAATAGCGGCGCCGAAGCTTATTGTCGTAGAGCTGGTCGTGTCGATGCCTTAAAGGTGCTTTGTGATATAGACGTGAGTCATGTGGGCGGCGTCCATACTACGCATGCGGACGAGGTTTTAGACGTGATCGCGCAGGCCGGCTACGGGTATTATGTTTCTAGAAAATTTGCAGAAAAACTCGTGATGAGTCGCGAGGGTCAGGCTTCTAAAATTTAGAAATTTAGCGATGTAAAAGCACAAAGCTAAATTCAGCTAAATTTGATGATCAAATTTGTGACCTAGAGGGTGTTTTATCTTGGTGCAAAACGGGCGACACAGCATTAAATTTGAGCTATGCGCGGATAAAATCGGTTCTAAATTTATTCAAATCTACAAGCGTTTCGTCAAATTCAAAAAGTCAAAAAACATGCAAAAGGTCGAGCAAATCGCCCGACCCAAATTTGTGCTAGCAAATTTTAATAAAACGAACTAACCTTGCCCGTCAAATTTACCATGATATTTTTCATCTGAGTGTAGTGCTCAAGGATGATTTTGTGCGTTTCGCGGCCGATGCCCGAACTCTTATAGCCGCCAAACGGGCTGCCCGCCGGGATCTGGTTGTAGCAGTTTATCCACACGCGGCCCGTCTCCATCGCGCGAGCGGTACGGATGGCGCGAGTGATGTCCTGCGTGAATACGCCGCCGCCCAGGCCGTATTCGCTGTCGTTTACCATTTTTATGAGCTCGTCCTCGTTTTTAAATTTGATCACGACGCCCACAGGGCCGAAAATCTCCTCTCGCGCCACGCGCATATCGTTGCTCACGTCCACTAGCAGCGTCGGCTCGACAAAGCTATCTCCCGCAGCCGCGAGTTTGCCTCCGACGGCGATTTTGGCGCCTTCTTTGACGCCGATGTTGATGTACTCGACGATCTTGGCGGCTTGTTTGGCGTTGATTTGAGAGCCCATCTGCGTCTTTGGATCCAGAGGATCGCCGACTTTTAGATTTTTAAATTTCTCCACAGCCGCGGCGATAAATTTGTCGTAAATTTTCTCCTCGACAAATATCCTACTGCCCGCGCAGCAAACTTGCCCTTGGTTAAACAAAATACCCATCTGGACGCCGTCTAGAGCTAGCTCAAAGTCTGCATCGGCGTAGATGATGTTGGCTGATTTGCCGCCTAGCTCGAGCGTTGCCGGGATGATTTTTTCAGCCGCCGAGATAGCGATCTCGCGTCCGATCTCGGTCGAGCCGGTAAATGCGATCTTGTCGATGCCGCTATGTTTTTGCAAAAACGCTCCGGCGCCGCTGCCTTTGCCCGTGATTACGTTTACGACGCCTTTTGGCAGCACGTCTTTGATGAGGCGCATTAGCTCGAGTACGCTCAGGCTGGTTTCAGACGACGGTTTTAGCACGCTCGTGTCGCCGGCTGCGATGACCGGGGCTAGCTTCCACGCCGCCATCAAAAACGGGAAATTCCACGGCACGATCTGCGCTACGACGCCGATAGGCTCACGCAAGATTAGCGAGAGGTGCTTTTCTTCGAGCACGTTCGCGCTGCCCTCTTCGCCCTGGATCACGCCCGCAAAATACCTAAAATGCTCCGCCGCGTACGGCACATCCACGTTTAGCGTCTCGCGGATAGGCTTGCCGTTATCCATCGTCTCGACCGCGGCTAAAAAGTCCTTGTTTGCGTCGATTATGTCGGCGATTTTGAGCAAAATTCTGCTTCGCTCGCTCACCGTGCTATGACGAAACGTCTTAAACGCTTCGCGGGCGGCCTTGACCGCAGTATCCACGTCCTCTTTGCTCGCGTCCGCGATTGCGGCTAGCTTTTTGCCGGTGGCGGGATCAAAGGTGTCTAGCGTCTTACCGCTGCTTGCAGGGACGAATTCGCCGTTTATAAAAAGGTCGTATTTTTCTTGTAACCTAACCATTTTTTCTCCTTTAAAATTATTTAATAACTGAAATATTACTCCTCGAATATAAATAATTTGATAATTAGAAAATAATCGTTATCAAAAATTTGAGCGGAAATTTGATGGGACTTTGGGTTAAATTTGGCGTTACAAATTAAGTTCTTTGAGTAAAAAACAACCATTTGAGGTTGTTTTTTACTTTGTTGTAAAGGGGGTAGGGGCTTAAATTGCGAAGTCGCTGCCCCCCCCCCTTTAATCCCCCTCCCCCTACGACGCTTTTAATGTGGCGACATAGCTTTGCTTGCGCAAAGCGTCACAGGTTTGAATCAAATTTGACATTTTCAGGGTGTGGGTCTCGGTGCGTAAAATTTGCAAATTTGACTTCAAATTTGAACGTAAAAAAGCTAAGGCGAAGTATTTTTCCTTTAGACGAGGCGGAAATGAGCCGAGCGAGGGCGTATACAAGTAGTATGTAACCGAGCTTCGGCGATATTTTCAACGAAGTATAAAGGAAAAAGACGAGCCGCAATCACTTCACAAGATCAGCCAAAACCTTTGCCGCATGCTCCTTTGCCTTCACACTCTTATACACCTTCGCTATCTTGCCGTCCTTGCCGATCACAAAGGTCGAGCGCGCGATGCCCAGATACTCTTTGCCGTAGTTTTTCTTGACTTGCCAAACGCCGTAGAGCTTGGCGACTTCGTGCGCAGGGTCGCTTAGCAGGATGTGCTTTAGGTTCTGTTTTTGCGCAAAGCCGGCGTGCGACTTGACGCTATCTGGACTAACGCCCACGATCACGGTGTCTTTAGCGATAAAATCGTCGTAAAGTGCGCTAAATTCGCATGCCTCGGTCGTGCAGCCCGGGGTGTTATCCTTTGGGTAAAAATACAGCACGACGTTTTTGCCGACGAAGTCTTTTAGGCTGATGCTAATGCCGTCGCTATTTTCTAGAGTGAAATTTGGCGCCGTATCGCCGGCTGCTAGCGTGATCTTGCGCTCTAGATCCTCTTTTGAAAATTCGCTCATTCTTGCTCCTTTCTAATCTCCTCAAGCGTCTTGCCGCCCGAGCCTATCGAGCTTGCGTCGTATGTCTCGATATAAATTTGCACTCGCTCTCGGTTTTTGCCCAGCACTCGCACCATAGTGTCGGTCATCTCTTCGACTAGCTTTTGCTTTTGCTCTTTTGTCGGCTCCGGGCCTGCCATTTTTACGTTTATGAAAGGCATTTTTTCTCCTTAAATTTGATAAATTCGGGCTAATTATATCAAAATTTGACCCGTTATCCGGCTCGCTCTCGTTTTAAAATTTAAGCCTTTTTATTAAAATATAGCTTTAAATTTGATATTTAAGTAAAATTTAAAGCTAGTATGATTATTATGTGATTTGGTGGTAGTAAAATTAGATAAATTTACCCAAAAGGAGCGAATATGCGTAAGAATTTTTT
>CAURWB010000078.1:0-7388 GCA_963528245.1 uncultured Campylobacter sp.
AGTTTATATTTTCATAGATTTTAAACGTTGTTTGCGTATCTCCGATATGGGCTACGGCTTTTTTATCTAGCGCTTTGTCGGTTATAGTCGCAGTACCTTTAAGTCCTTTTGTTACGTCGCTTAACGGGCTTAGATCCCAAGGCTTAGATAAATCCATCGTAAGTGGCGATTTTGTCGTTAGCATCGAAGCGTCGTTATCTGAGCTAACGTCAAATTTTACCGTTTTATTGGCATATTCTGCGCTTGTTATTGTAGCCGATTTTATCTGTTCGTTTTCGTAGGTTACGTCTACGGTTTTGTCGTTTTGACTGTACGAAGAGTCTTGTAATACCTGCTTTATTAGCTTGTTTGAAGCGTCGTAGGTTTTTGTGACGGTTTGGATAACTCTTCCGCCTTCGTTGTTGCTTAGAGACTTTACGATCTCGACGTTTGGAGTAGATTTGTCTATCTCGTAGACCTTTGCTCTAGTTTGCCAACCGGTCGTATTTAGCGCCTTTTCGTTTTTATCGAAAAATACTCCTTGGGCAAATTTAAACCCGCTATTTTCGTCTTGCGCCTTTTCAAAGACTATTTGGTACGTCTTGTTAGCCACCGTATCTTCGTATTCCCAGATTTTAGATTTTCCATCTACTACATCTTTAGCTGCCGCATCTTCAAAACTAGACGGATTAGGAACGGTAAAATCAGGTGTTAATTTCTTATAAATCGAAGTTGAGCCTTCTTTTATCCCTGTAAAATAGCTTCTAGATTCGACATCTTTTACCTCTATCAAGGTATCGCTATCCTTTTGATAGCCCTCTACGCCGTCGGTATTTAGCACCATATAGGCATTAAATTTATCTTCTCCTACGTTTTGCAAGAAATACTGCGCCTTACCGACTCCGAGCGTAGATAGCTTCTCCTCGATATTTTCTTGATTTACGCCCTCTTGAGCTCTTGTTAGCTCGGTGATATTTGACGGAAGCATGATTTTATCTTGAGCGTTGTCTAGTACCGCCATTTTTGTGCCGTTTGATAGATTGTTCGTGTCGGCGTTGATGCTTATTTTTTTCAAATTTGCATTTTCTTGTAGGGTCTGGGCTATATCGAAAGTATCGACTCCGTAGCTGCTATTGACCGTATATGCAGCCTTTGACACTAGCGTTACGTCGTCTGAGTATCGTCCGTCGTATGCTCGGTAGACCACTTCGTCTTTTCCGATATCAGCGGTCCATTTCGTATCTATCGCGCTATCTGTTACCGTGACTTTACCTTTGTAGTTGAAATTCGGCGCAAGAGGACTTAAGTGTTCTGGCGAGCTTGCGTTTAGATACAACTTGCCTTTGTAGTCCAGATTTTCGCTATCTTTACTGATCTCGAAGTTTATATCGGTATTTGCGTATTTTGGATCGGTTTTGCTAGCATAGCTTAGCTTGCCGTCCTCGTAGGTTAGGGTGAGTTTTTGTCCGTCGCTTCTTTCTAAGATTTTTTCTTCCAGTACGCCTTTGTCGTCAAATTTATCTCTAGTGACGTCGCCTGTTTTTGAGACGCTAGGCGTGTATTCTTCGGTTACTTTGTAGCCGTCTTTTTCATAAATTTTATAGGCTTTGATTTTGTAGTCTTTGATCATGTTTTCGCCGTTATAAAATTTGCCGTCCGGCATATCGACTTTTATATCCGAGCTCTCAGGCTGAGCGTCTCTTTTGCCAAATTCTATCCTATACGTTACGCCCGTCGTGTCGTTTGAGTATTCCCAGGTAAAGGCCTTGCCGTCTTTTACGTCGATTGGTTTCATGGCTACTTTACCCGTTAGCTCCTTGACTTCATATACGCCGTTATCTTTGTCGTCCTTAGATACTACGTCTTTTACGGCGTCGTATTGTGCTTTTATGAAATTTATCTTTGCATTATCCGTGCTATCTAGGGTTTTGATAGCGTCTACGTGAGATTTTATATACTCAAAATGCTTAACGATATTTGCCGAAGTATCTTTTATTACAAATTTATCGCCATTTGCTTTTTTGTCTTTTAAGGCTATAAAGGTAGCGATATCTAACGTAAAATCTTTACTATCGTCTATAAAAAATTTCTCTACCGAACTGCTTTTTATCAAATTTAGATGATCGCTCGTTACGTTATGTAGCCAAATTTTACCTTCGGAAATTTTGTTTAGTAGCGTTGTAGTAGCTTTGCTGGCGTCTAGCGTAAAGCTACCGCTAAATTTGATAGATAGGACGTATTTTAAATTTGAGGCGATTTTGTCTATATTATTTTGTATATTTCCGGCTTCGTCTTCTATGATAAACGATGTATTTTCGTCGGCGATGTTTGCAGCTTTTTCCAAAAACGTCTTAACGTCGGTTTTTTCTATGACGGGATCGGGATCCGGTTTTGGTTCCGGTTTGGGATCTGGTTTTGGCTCCGGAGTAGGGACATAATCTTTATCGTAGTTTGGAAATTGACTTTTTATCTCGCTTTCGCTTTTTCCGGTTACTTGCGATATTACGGATATTTTATCGTTTTTACTTAGCGATTCGTCTAGTTTTGCGTCATCTAGCGTCAAATTTGATTTGTTATTTATGATGACGTTTTTTATATCCTGAGCGGAGGATGTCGCCGTTATAGCGTCGTTTATTTTTAAAAAAGAATTTAAAGCCGTTTTTATATCGCCGTCCGGTACGTCTTGTACGCTATCGGCTACGACGTTTGAGGCGATGATTTTGTTTATCAGCGTTTTATGCGCGTCTCTTGTAGCGGCATCCGAGCTTTGCGCGTGTACCGGGTTTAGCGCCGCTTTTAAGATCTCGCTTACGACTTGACCTCTGTCGTTTGTATTATTTAGCATATTTATCCAGCCTGCTTTTCCGCCGACGTCGGTATTTTCATCCTTGTTTAACAATGTTGCATAAATATGCTTGATGAAATTTTCGTTGCTCTCTAGGCTTTTGCCGAAAAATTCCTTTGACGCCGTCGTATCTAACATCAAATTTGCAATGTTAGATAAACTTGAATTTTTAGCGTTTGCCGATTTTAGCCAGGCTTCATTGCCTGCACCTTCGCTAGACCTGCCAAATAAGGCAACATAAAGTCCTGAAATTTGTGACTTGGTTAAAGACATTTTCACACCTTTAAGTTTTATTTTTTAAATATACGTGTGGAATATTTAAAATTTTATTATTATATATCATAAGTATAAAAATAAAACTTAATATTTTTGAAATATCAGCTACAAAATATGGAGCCTTGGGCGTGAAGCTTTTGTATTTTTATGCGTATTAAGTAATAAATTTTGAGTTTTTGAATTATCAAAATAGATAGATGAAATTTGTGTTAAAGCGGAGTTTTGAAAAAGGACGCGGAAGTAAAGCTCGCGGCTTCACTTCCCAAAAAGCTTCTTTATAGCGCCGAAAAAGCCGCCTGAGCCCTCGTTTTTATCGTTTTCTTTTTTCTTTTTGTCTAGCTTTATCGCTTCGCTTAGCTGCTTGGCCGCCGTGTCGGCGTAGATAAATGCGCCTTCCGGGTCGCAGTTAAAAAGATTTGAGTAGCATTCGGAATCATTTAAATCAATCGGGTTGGGTATAATCACGTCGGTTGCCTCAAACAGTCCGTAGCTGTTTTCTACGCTAAATTTAACTGCGCTCAAAAACGCAGGCAAATTTTGCTCGTAAAAATCATCTACTTTTTGCTTTATATTTTCATCGGCGTTATAGTCCTGCCAAAATTTAGCCAAATTTGATGCGCTTATAAATGCGCCAGACGAGTAGTTTCCGTCAAATTCGCCTGTAAATTTTGCTTTTATTTCAGGCGGTATGACACCGCTTATGTCGCTTAGATACCGCTTAAATTCGCCGTGTTCCTCCGCCAAAAAACCAAACGCCGTGCCGCGCGTGTAGAAGTATTTTCTAAAAAATCCTTGCACGGCGGCGAGTATGTAGCCATGGCTGACCGAAAAGCTCTCGTCATCTTTGGTTTCAAGCGCGATTTTAAGAGTATCGATGTATTTTTGCGCGTAAAAATCCTCTACGCCGTACTCTTTTGCGAGCCTTTGTACGACCGACCAGTCGCCGTCTCGCGCGCTTTTTAACGCGTCAAAATACCACTGCTTGATCTCGCTTTCGTTAATCGGATGATAACTCACGTCGTAGCCCATTTATCGCTCCTTTGTGTTTTCTTGGTTTTTTGTCTTAAATTTGTCCCGATTTAATAGATAATAAGTCGTCCTAGACAAGAAGTGTAAAAACGAAACATATAAGGCTATCGGTATAGAAAATAAAAATGCAGATATTAGTAATAAACTCCATAATATATCGCTAGCTGGCTTAAAAAAATCTATGTAGTAGTAACTTCCAGCCATGCTGCCTGCATTCCAGCCTTCAACATTGCATAAAAGTAAAAAATTTATAAATAATAAAATACCCAAAAGCACAAAATATTTACAGTTTCGTAGTCTTGGTATCAAGCCGTAGATGAGACATATAATGATATCGGTAAGTATTAAAATTTTAAATCCAACCGCATCCCTATCATCATAAGGAGCAACAAAAGATAGAGTTAAAAAGCCGGCAATAAGTCCGATTATATCAACTATTATCGGAAGGGGATTAGTGTTTTTGTTACTCTGCTTATTTTTTAAAAATAGCAGCTCAAGTTCATCTCTTCGTTTTTCCATATTTTAGCCTTTTAACTATACAAAATCGACCCCAAACGAATCATATTTGACCCACTTTTTATCGCTAGTTCAAAGTCGCCGCTCATGCCCATCGAGCAAATCCCTGCGCCGCGAGGTTGCAGATTTTCGTAAATTTTACGCGTAGTCTCAAAGCTCTTTTGTATTGCTCGCTCGTCATCTACGTGCGCGCCGATACTCATCACCCCTACTGGTTTTAAAAATTTACACTCCTGCGCGATTTGTAAAAACGCATCCTGGGCAGCTTCGGGCGAGATACCTTGTTTCGTGTCTTCGCGCGCGGAGTTTATCTGCAGCAGGCAAGGCAGTTCATATTCGAGCCTTTTGTCCACCGCAAGCGCGGCCTCTACGCTCTCGCAGCTTTGCCAAAGCGCGGGTTTGAGCGCTAGCAGATGGTTTATTTTGTTGCTTTGAAGTCGTCCGATGAAGTGCCACTCTATCGGCAAATTTGACAAAATTTCGCTCTTATTTTTGAGCTCTTGCACGCGGTTTTCGCCAAAGCTCGTTTGCCCTTGCCTAAAAAGCTCCAAAACCTCTTTCGTCGTTACGTTTTTGCTCACGGCGATTAGCTTTACGGCTTCGCCCGTGCGCGCGTTTTCGATACGTTCTAAAATTTGCGCGAGCTTCATTGTCCCGCTCCGCTTAGGCGCATCACGTCGTTAAAGGTCGCAAACGCCATCAGGCAGAGCAAAAACGCCCAGCCGCAGTAGGTGAGGCCGATATAGACTTTTTCGTTCATCTCGCGGCGGAAAATGAGCTCGTAAAGGTTGAAAAATATGTGTCCGCCGTCAAGCGCCGGGATAGGCAGCAGGTTTAGCACGCCTAAGTTTACGGAGATCAGCGCAGCGATGATGAGCAGGGTCGAAATGCCGATGCCTGCGGCTTTTGAGGTGATGTCGGTGATCTGAATGATGCCGCCCATCTCTTTTAGCGGCACGACGCCTACGATGAGCTTTTCAAGCCCCGTAAATATGAGCTTTGAGGCGTTTACGGTCTCAACGAGCGCAAATTTGAGCGAGCTAAGGCCGGTATTTCGTATCGTGATGACCTCGCCTGAGGGCGAAATGCCGATGAGCGGTTTTTCTATCTTTTCGCCAAATATCGTCATGCTTTGCCCGATTTTAGGCGTCAAATTTATCGTTTTTATTTCGCCGGCGCGCTCGAGCGTGATCGTGGTGGAGGTTAAATTTACGTTTTTGCTTATCTCGTCCCATTCGCTGATTCTGATGCCGTTTATGTTTAAAATTTTATCGCCTTTTTGCACTCCGGCGCTTGCTGCGGCTGAGTTTTCCAGCACCTTGCCTACGGTTGGAGCTAGCCTTTCTACGCCGATATGTCCGAGTGCGATAAAGATAAAAAACGCCAAAGCGAAGTTAAAAAACGGCCCGGCAAAAAGGATGAAAATGCGTCCAAGAGGGCTTAGTCTCGTGTAGCTGTCGGCATCCTCGTTTTTTAGCCCCGGTTTGGAGTCCTCTTGCCCTTTTAGGCTAACGTAGCCGCCAAGGGGTATCGCGCCGATAGCGTACTCGGTGCCGCCGATGGTTTTTGAGTAGACGCTCTGCCCAAAGCCCACGCTAAATTTTAACACGCCGACTTTTAGCATGCGAGCGGCGAGAAAGTGGCCCAGCTCGTGAAAAAATATAAGAAACGAAATCACCAAAACCGTGATCAAAAAGTGCCACGAATACGCATAAATGCCGACGGCTAGCAACGCCGCCACAAAGATAATGCTTTTCAAAATTTACCTTTAAATTTGATTTTACCGCTCGAGTTTATCGCTGAGTAAAACGGCGATAAATTTCGTGCTCGGGTTCGCGTCAAGCGCGATCTTTAGGCTCATGGTAAGCGGTACGGCCAAAAACATACCGCCGATGCCGAACAAAAATCCCCAAAAAAGTAGGCTCAAAAGCACTACAAGCGTGCTGATACCAAGGCCTTTGCCAAGAAATTTTGGCTCGATAAAGTTGCCGATGACGACATTTACGACCGCATACAGCGCCGCAGTCCAAACGCAAGCCGCCGCGTCGTTTAGCAAAAGCGCTACCAAAAGCGCGGGAACGGCCGCGATGATAGAGCCGATAGTCGGGACAAAATTTAGCACGAAAGCCAAAATCCCCCAAAGCGGCGCGTAAGGCACGCCGATGAAATTTAGCCCGATAAATATAAAAACGCCCGTCGCAAACGATGCCGCGGACTTGATCGCGAGATAGCGTTTGAGATTTGATATAAAGGTATCTACGATCTGGTTTGTTTGCGGATTTTTGCTCGCAAAATACTCGACTTTTTGAGAAAATACCTGTACTTCAAAAAGCATAAAAGTAACGAGTAAAAATACAAAAAAGCTCTTTGAGGCAAGCTCAGTGCCGCTTCTTAAAAATCCGCCCAGCACGGCAAAAATTTTATTTATATCAAAGTCTGCGGGCGCGGCGACGCTGTTTGGGTCGATGAGTCCGCGGCTAGCTAAGATATGGTGATAGTGGTCGGCGAGGGCTTTAAATTTACTCTGAAGCTCGGGCATGTAGCTAACTAGCCCGTTAATGGTCTTTAGCACGGTGTTTGCGATAAATCCAAGCGATAAAAACACGACCGCCGTAACGAGCGCAAAGGCTAAAACGCGCGGAAATTTGAGCTTTTCAAGCGCATTTATCGCAGGCGTCGCCACGATAGCGATAAAAACCGCCATCAAAAACGGTAGCACGACGACGCTAGCGGCCTTTAGTCC
>CAURWB010000079.1:0-7172 GCA_963528245.1 uncultured Campylobacter sp.
AGATTTTTTAAGCTAATTGAGGGCGAAGTTTTGGGTCACTACCCGCACGGCAAGTACTTTTTATGCGAGGATTTGGACGCGGAGGGCGCGCGCTTCGACGCGAGAGATATCACTAGCTGCGGGCTGATCGCAGGCGCTAAGGCGTATGAGGCGCAGGGTGCGGCTAGGGCGGTAGAGGATCAAATTTTTGCGCAGGCAAATGAATATAAAGCTAAAATGACTGGGTCTAGGCGCTTTGCGTGGTGCTATTTGGAGGATGCAAGCTACAAATACAACGAGGAAAAAGCGCACTTTACGATAAATTTCACGCTGCAAAAAGGCAGCTACGCGACTATTGTGCTAGAAGAAATCTTGCATAAAAATATCTTTGAGTAGGGCGACGGCTTGTCTTGCGAGCGCTTTTAAATGATTTTTGCTTCGCTTTGCTCGCAACTGCAAGCAGAGCGTAAATTTCGCCCTATGACAGACTATATGTCTAGTTTTGGGACGAAATTTACTTCACTTCGCCTTGATTTTTTAGTTCAAATTTGAAGTCAAATTCGGCTAAATTCGCAAATTTTGGCTTTAAATTTTAGTAACTGCAAGCAGAACGTTAAATTTGACTAGATGAGCGCTTGCCTTGTTTTTGTCAAATTTTAACTCTATCGCTAGCTTACTTCATGCCTCGCGCTCGTATTATTAAAGCTACAAATTTACGGTTATTTTTATTAAATTTGATTGTTTTGAAATCAAAGTATCTAAAAGTAACATTAACTAAAAGAACTAAATATTATTCATTATCTTAATCTGCTTTTTACTCATTCCTAAGGTTCGCGACTGTATATTACCTATATATTTACTTTATTTTTAAGGAGGCTTTATGCAAGAGGCAAACGACGGCAAAAAGCTAGCGATCGGCACCGTTGCCTTGATCCTAGCTATCGTCTTTTTCGGCGGTTTCTTAAAGGATGTAGCGGGCGGAATTTTTGATTTTGGTAAGCTAACCGGACAGTTTCCGGAGTGGTTTAAGACTGCAGGCGGCACTAGTGCAAAGGGCGGTTTTATATTTGCGCTTAGTCTGGTTCCGGCGATCATGCTCGCTCTTGGGTTCGTCGCGATATTTGAGAGATATTACGCGCTTTACGCGGCTTCACGCTGGCTAACTCCCGTACTAAAGCCTCTCATCGGTATCCCGGGCTGCTGCTCGATCTCGCTCATAGCTAGCACGCAAAGCACGGACGCGGGTAGCTCCACGGCGAAGTTTTTACGCCAAGACGGTAAGATCACGCACAAAGAGCTTTTGATATTTGCCGCGTTTCAGTTTAGCGCGGGCGCGATGATCACGAATTTCCTAGCATCTTTCGCGCCGCTACTTTTAGTTGCGGATAAAAACGGAGCCCTAGCGCCTATATCTATCGCGGCGGGCCTAGGAATCATTTTGGTGTTTAAGGTATTTGGCGCAAATTTGATGAGACTTTACGTCAAAAAATTCGTAAAAGACGGGGAGACTGAAGTATGAGCGAGCAAGCTAATAATAAATTATTAACCGACGTTTTCGTAGAAGGCGCTAGGAAGGGCTGGGATATCGCCGTTCACAACACCATCCCAAACGTCCTTATGGCTTTTGTTATCATCCACATCCTAAAAGTCTCTGGCGCGCTTGACATCATAGGCAAGTATCTTGGATTTGTCATGTTGCCGCTTGGACTTCCGGGCGAGTCGATAGCGGTGATCATGGCGGCGTTTCTTAGCTGGGGCGGATCTGCGGGCGTGCTAGTGGCGCTAGTTCAGGGCGGTACTCTAACAGCTCCAGATATCGCAGTACTGATCCCTGGTATGGCGCTAGTAGGCTCTACGGTGCAGTATATGGGTCGCGTGCTAGGCGTGCTAGGAATTCCTGGCAAGCACTACTTGGTGCTATTTGGCATATGTATCCTAAACGCCTATCTAGCGATGTTCGTGATGAGCCTCATCGTATAAAGGATGGTCGATGAAGCAAGAGGAGCTAAAACAATATCTAGCCGAGCTAAAGGAGCTAACCGATATCGAGAGCCCGACGGCTAGCGTAGAGGGCGTAAACAGCGTCGCAAAGTGGTTTATGAATAAAGCTGGTAAGCTCGGTCTAAAACACGAAACGGTAGCGCTTGGCACCGATAAGGTCGCTGACTGCCTACTCATCTCAAACAACCCAAACGCGGAGAAATTTGACGTGCTTTTCGTCGCGCATATGGATACGGTTTTCCCCGTAGGCTCGGTGCAAAATACCCCTTTTACTCAGAACGAGAGCAGGGTAAATGCGCTGGGCGTCATCGACGACAAGGGCGGCGCGCTACTGTCGCTTTATGTCATTAAGGAGCTTGATCTTAGTAAAATCAACGTCGCTTTGTTTCTAAACTCGCACGAGGAGACGGGGTCAAATTTCGCCAAAGAAAAGATCCGCGAATATGCAAGAAAGTCCAAATTTTGCCTCGTGATGGAGCCTGCTCGCGAGGACGGCTCGATGGTGGCGACTAGAAAAGGCGTGATGACCTATGTTATAGATTTTCACGGCGTGGGCGCGCACGCGGGCAATCACCCGGAGCTTGGCCGTTCAGCGGTAGTCGAGGCGGCAAATTTCGTAGTCGAGCTATCAAAGCTGACTGATTTTGCGGCGGGACATACCTTTAACTCCATTATCACAAACGGCGGCACCGCGCACAACGTAGTGCCTGAGTTTGCCAGCGTGACCTGCGAGATGAGGTATAAATTTGCCTCCTCGGTCGAGTTTTTTAACAAAAAGCTAGACGAAATCCTAAGCAAACCGTTCATAAACGGCGTAACTCACAAAAAGACGTTAATCAACGAAGAGGCGCCGATGATAGACGAGCAAAATTTGCCGAGGATCAAAGCGATATTCGACGAGGTCGCCAAAGAAACGGGCGCGAAGGTGAGCTGGGTGGACGCCGGCGGTCTAAGCGACGGCAATATCACGGCCTCGGCTGGCTGCCCGACGATCGACGGACTGGGGCCTACGGGCGGAAATATGCACACTAAAAACGAGTATATGGACGCTAGCTCCGTCGTGCCGAAGTGCAATCTCGTGCTAGACGTCATCAAAAAGCTTGTTTAAATTTAACGGCAAAAGGGTCAAATTTGGCTCTTTTGCCTTATAATTTTAAAATTTGAAAGCCTTGAAACTTTGTTTAAATTTTAGAGGCGGTTTTTCTACGCAGACTTATCACAATATTGTCCAAATATAATCAAATTATCAACTTTATTTAACGATACGAAGTAAATTTAGCGGCTTGGGCTTTATTTTTTGTTCATTTTTTAGTAAAATGGGCGCTAAATTTAAAGGAGAAAATATGCCAAAAGACGCAAACGGAACCGAACTAAACGCGGGAGATAACGTAACTCTGATCAAAGATCTAAAAGTAAAAGGCGCTGGCGCGACGCTAAAGCGCGGAACCATGGTAAAAAATATAAAAATCACGGACGACGACAAAGAAATCGAAGGCAAGATCGATAAAATGGGCGTTATAGTGCTAAAGACGGAGTTTTTAAAGAAGGCTTAATCTCGTCTATGAAAAGCGCAAATTTGACGCGAGATCGTTAAATTTGCGTGCCTATAAAACCTCGATATACGCGTATTTTTATTTGCTTCAAAGGGCGCAAAATCACATCCAAGCTATCCTTAAACCCGAAAAAGCTATAATCGCGCCCAAGGTATGGCAAGTGATAGCTTTTGCGTAGGCAAAAGAGGAAAGTCCGAGCTGCAATAAGACGGAGTTCCATCTAACGGATGGCTGGGGCGACCCAAGGGACAGTGTAACAGAAAGCAAACTACCGCTTCGGCGGTAAAGGTGAAACGGCGGGGTAAGAGCCCACCAGCGCGGCGTGCAAGCGCAGCGGCTATATAAACCCAACTCGCAGCAAGAAGGGATGGTTTTGAGTCTTATGTCAAACCCTTCGCTAGAGCCAAATTGTAAAATTTGGAGTAGATAAATAATCACTCACGACAGAACTCGGCTTATCGCCATGCCTTTTTACTACTTTTATTTCATCAAATTTAGCTAGCTTGGATTTTTTAAATTCGTGGGTTTGGTTGCGATAAACCGCTATCTGGACGGCGCGTTTTGCGAAGCTTGGCAAATTTAAGCTGAGGTTTGCGGCGAGCAGCAGAGTAAAATTTGATCAAATTTGGCGAGGCGGAATCGGGTTTAAATTTGACGGCTACGGACAGGGTTTAAGTTTGAAACGGCGCAAGGCGCGTTTTTGGAGCCTAAATACTCCAAATTTCTAAAATTTGCGGGCACATAGTATTAACGGCTAGCTTAAATTTAGATTTTTGTTCGTCGCTTGGTTTGTCTATGGTTTCAAATTTTCCAAACAGCTCGGCGACTTCAAGCCAGCCTTCTATATCCAGATCAAATTTAACCAAATTTGACGCGCAAAGATAGCCCGCGTCGTGATCGTAAAAAGCAACCTTGCCGTCATCTAAGCAGGCTAGCCAAAGATCGCCCGTGCCTGTATCTGCAAAGATATAAAACTCTCGCAATATCTCGCTCTCGCCTTCAAAGACAAATTTCGCTTCATCGTTAAATTTAACTAGCTCGTGCTCCTTTAGCACTCTAAAATCGCCCGCTATATCCGTGCCGAGTCTATTTTTTAAAGCGTCCTTTATAGCGTTTTTCGTCATATCTTTGCCTTTGCGGGATAAAATTTAGAAGGGAATTGGAGATAAAAGCGCCGTAAAAGCGGTCAAATTTGCTTACGACGCCATGTATTTTTTTACGTTTTTTAGTTTTTCTAGCTCTTTGCCGAGCTCGGTTCTGTTTTTTTGTATCAAATTTATCGCTGCGCCCAGGAGCTCCTGAGCTTGTAGGGCATCCTCTAGGCTATCAAATTTACTAGGCGTCTCGTTAGCTAGCGCCGCGATAGCCTCCGCATCATCGTTTGCGACGGCGATTTTGAGCTCATCCAGCCACATCGGCTTGTCCCGCGTTTGTCGTCTCTTTCCATGCTTCAAGCAGCTGTTTGGTTACACTCACGACCTCGTTTAGGTTCTGCTCGTCGTTGTTTATATTTGCCATCGACAGCAGTTGGATCTGCCTCGTATAAAGCCCGCTTAGATAGTGTGCGATGCTACCTTGGTTGTAGTCTAGCGAGTTTAAAAGCTCGATAAAGATAGCGTTCGTGCGGTTTATGAAATATACTTTTTTCTCCACGTCGTTATCTTGCATCGCTTTTCTAGCTCTAAAAATAAATCTCAAAACACCCTCGTAAAGCATCTCGATGAGCTTGGTAGGCGACTCGATGCCACCTACCGTATTTTGCGAATACGCCGCGTGTGCAGTGTTGTATTGCATAATTTTACCTTTTTATTTCTTGTTATATTCGGCTTCGATCATCGATTTTAGCGACGAAAAGTCGTTGTTTAGCTTGCTGATGATCTTGTCGTATGCCAAAAATCGCTCTTCCATCGTGGCGTATTTTGCATCGAGCGACTTTTGCATTTTTTCTTTTTCCGAGTCTAGCGACTTTTTCTCGTCGATCAGGCTTTGGTTGTACTTGGTTAAAGAACCGTCTTTTGAGTTAATTAGTCTATCTACGGCTTTTTTAGTAGACGCAAATATCCCGTTTACTGTCGTGTTTTTCGGCGTTACTGTTGATTCACTAAAACCCACTGCATTTAGCGCTGCGGCAGAGCCTTTTATGCTTATCGCCGTACCGTTTGTCGTTTTTAGCGATATGCCGTCTTCGTTTGCGGTTAGCGTCGCTTGTATGCCCGATATCCCAGCGTCGTTTATAGCTTTTAGTAGCGCTAGCGCGTTTTCTTTTGCCGAATTTGACGCAGGCGTAGCGGCTAAATTTATCTTTTTGCCGTTTATCACGAGATCGTCGCCGCCTAGAGTGAGCGCGCCGCTATCTACCGGTTTTGAGCTAAGAACCTGAGCCGTACCGTAGGTAGTGCCGCCGGCAAATATCTTTTGCACGCTTTCTAGGTCTTGATCTAGTTTTGAGGTTAGCTTTGAGCTATTTAGCTCTAGCAGGCCTTCTTTATTTAGGCTTAGACCGTAGTCGGCTAAATTTGCCGTCTTTGTTACGTTATCTTTCGTATAGGTCTGATTGCCGAATAAAATTTTATTTAGCGTCGATTTTATCGTATTTATCTCGCTCACACCTTGGAATGTACCAGATTTTTTCGTGTCCGAATCATAATCAGTCGCGACTTTTAGGTTGTTTACGAGGTTGTTGTACGCCGTCACCATGCTTTGCATGCTTTCTTTTATCGCGCTGGTGTCCTCTTTGACGCTAAAAGTCGTCTTGCCCGTATCTTTTAGTTTTATCGTCATTCCTAAATTTAGATCTTTTACCTCGTTGCCGCTTCGTTTTATCGTAATGCCGTTGTAGACGAACTCGGCGTCTTGTGCCGTTGAGATTTTATTATTTGCGATGTTTGCGCTATCCCAGCCTAATTTTTGCAAAACGTCGTCCGCGCCGGTTAGGGCCGTACCGTTACTATCGACATTTGTTATCTCGACTTTATTTTCTGCGCCGGTTTCTTTGGACTGCAATATAAGCTGATACGGATCTTCGCCGCCAACCTTCATCGCTTTTGCCGAGACGGCGCCGTTTGTGACCTCGTTGATCTTATCGGCTAGCTCTTCTAGCGTAGTGGAGTTTTTAACCTCGATTTTATAGGTTTGGTCTCCGACTTTTATACCAAAGGTTCCGTTTTTGCCGATAAACGAGCTTGAGGTGGCAAATTTGGTGCTTTGATAAACGTCTTTTTTAGCTAGTTGTTTAACGTCTACCTCGATATCTTGTACCGCGACGCCCGCACTCACGCTTATATCTGCGCTTTTACCGTCCGAGCTAGTGGTTCTTTTTTGATACGAGCTATCGTCCGCTAGGGTTGAAACAGAGGAGCGAAATGTACCGATCAGTGTTTTTAGAGCCGTTAAATCCTTTTGTTTTGTCGCGTTTGCCGTGATTTTAGCGGTTACGGGTTTTATCTGACCCGCTTCGTCAGCAGCTTTTAGCTTATCTATAACGTCTTGCGTTAAAACTTGGCTACCAAAGCCAAGCGAAGAAACTTTACCTAGTGCCATTTTTAGCTCTCCTTGTCAAATAAAACTCCGACCGCCTCTCTAAAATATTCGCTTAGTTTCATTGCCTGTTCGGTCGGGATTTTGCGGATTACTTCGCCG
>CAURWB010000080.1:0-7168 GCA_963528245.1 uncultured Campylobacter sp.
ATAACAAAAGAGATAAAAATAGCCGGCAAGGACTAGCAAATTTCCGGCCACTACTAACTGCCAAGGCTAAATTTGCCTTGCCGATCTGATTGCTATTAAATCAAACGTATTCTTTCGTACGATTTAAATCCGTGATTAGCAAAGGATTGTCCTTGCGCATCATGTTTATCAAACGCTCTACTCGTCCTACGCTCGGATCCTCGCGTAGCCAGCCTAGCTCGCGCTGCGTAATGGCGACCATCTGGAGAAACTCGACTCTGCCGTTTGGCGTATCTATGCCTCCTAGCACTGGATCTGGCGCGAAGGCGACGCCTGCTAGTTTAGTATCGGTATTAAGGCGCAGAGGAGAATTGGTCGGTATAAAATGATAAGCCTCGAACCATTTTTTGCTGCTATAGACGTATTTGGCGAGATTTTGCATGAGGGATATCGCCCAAAAAGGCTCATGCGCGACTACTAAGCCGTCGCCAGACTCTGAGTCAGGATCGTCTGCAAACGGAGCGACGCGCATACTAAACTCAAATCCCCAGCCGCTAAATTCATTCTGAGAGCTTTGGGGATCATAGTAAAGCTCGCTCATGCCAAAGCTTACGAGATGACGGTGTGGTGCGCCCTCTACGGAGTCAAATACGCTAACGCCGTCTAAGTAATCCTCTCCGCCCAGACTCGCATGTAGCCGAGACGCATAGTGGCGCTCGTTGGCGGGATCGTAGATTTTTTCTAGTGCGCCTGCTATCGCGTCCCAGCCGGGCGCATCATTCTCGCTAAATTTAGTCTCGTACTCTTGCGTCGTCATTTTATGCCTTTTATTAGATTGCGTTAAGCGGGGTTATTATATATAAAATTTGCAAATTTAAGTGGAGAGTGTAAAATTAAAAGCTAAAATTTACGCCTGCGAGATTTAGGCGTAAATTTCATCCACGATAGTATCTACGAAATCGTGCGGGTCAAATTTGACTAAATCGTTCATCGTCTCGCCGGTGCCGATGTAGAGTATCGGCAGCTCCAGCTCGCGCGCGACGGCAAAAAGCGCTCCGCCCTTTGGCGTGCCGTCAAGCTTGGTGATGATGACGCCGTCAAGCTTCACGATGTCGTTAAAGGCCTTTGCCTGCGCTAGGCCGGCGTTGCCCTGCGTGCCGTCGAGGATCAGGATTTTGCGGTGCGGCGCGCCTGCGTAGGCTCTGTCTGCGATGCGCACGATCTTGCTTAGCTCGTTGGCTAAATTCGTTTGATTTTGCAGGCGACCTGCGGTATCTAGGATGACGTTGTCTAGGTTTTTAGCGACGGCCGAGCTTATCGCGTCAAAGGCGACCGCGGACGGATCGTGGCCCTGCTGCGTAGCGACGATAGGCACGTCCGTCCTGATCGCCCACTGGCGTAGCTGCTCGATGGCGCCTGCTCTAAATGTATCGCAAGCGCCTAAAATAACGCTTTTGCCTTCATTTTTATATAAATTCGCAAGCTTTGCGATCGTGGTCGTTTTGCCAGCTCCGTTGACGCCCAAAATAAGCTCCACGAAAGGCTTTCCGCTTTTTGCCTCGCGCTCGTTTTCGTATATGAAATAGGTATTTAAAAGTCGCTTCAAGTCGTCTTTTTTTACTTCGTTTTGCGGCGGCAGGTAGTAGAGGACCTCCTCGACGATCTCGTAGGCGATGTCGGCTTCGAGCAAAATCTCTTCTAAAATTTCCTTTGAGATTTTTTTATCGGCAGGTTTTGACGAGCGGATCGCCGCAAGCGTCTTATCAAGCCCCTTTTTTAAAAAGCCAAGCATTAGTCGATCACCTTATTTATATCGCTTTCTAGCATCTCTTCTGGCACGAGTCCGACGTAGTGCGTGGCGTATTCGCCGTTTGGCTTATAAAGCACCATATACGGTATGCCTACGACGCCGCCTAGAGCCTTTGCGAAGAGGAAGTTGTTTTCGCCGTAGCTAATGCCGAAATTTATTTTAAATTTCTTCATAAACGCGTCTATTTCGTCTTTTGATTTATCTTCCATCAGTACGCTTACGATTTTTAGCTTGCCTTTAAATTTATCGCTTAAGTTGTTTAGGTGCGGGATTTCAGCCTTGCACGGCGGGCACCAAGTGGCGAAAAAGTTAAACAAAATCGCCTCGTCGTTGCCCTCGACTTTGAAACCCTTGTCAAATTTTTGTAGCGTCATCTTGCTCTCGTCCATTAGCGTTAGTTCAAACGGCGCTTCTAGGCTTGCGCTTGCGCTTTGGCTTTGAGTCGGAGCGGACGTGGTTGTTGTCGGCGTCGCGTCGCTAGTTTTGTTTGCGTCGCTTTTATTTTCATTGTCGCAACCGCTTAAAAATAGTGCCAAAAATGGTATAATCAAAAGATTTATTTTCATTTAATAATTCCTGTCTAAGATTGATTTTAGGCTTGAATTATACATAAAATTTATGAAACGAGCGTTAAATTTGACAAAAGAAGATTTTAGGCGCGATGCCAAACGGATTTTAAAAAAAGAGGTTCAAATTTCGGCACGAGCGAAACACTATAAGATGTTTAAGCCGCTTTTAAATTTGCTAACCGAGCTTAAAGCCAAACGGATTTTGATTTTTAATCCCCTTTCTTATGAGCCAAATTTTTATATTTTGAAACGCGAGCTAGCCAAAAAGTATGAAATTTTCGCTCCGTTTATGCTTGGTATTAGTTTAGAAATGGTAAAATCCAGGCTGCCGCTTGTATCTCGGACGAAATTCGGCGTAAAAGAGCCGCTAAGCACCAAGGTATTTAAAAAGCGTATAGACGTAGCCGTAGTTCCGGCTCTCGGGGTGGACGGAAATATGGCGCGAATAGGACACGGTAAGGGTTTTTATGATAGATTTTTTGCAAATTTGCCCTACCGACCTACCTTGATATTCGTTGAAATTTTAGACAATTTTACAAATGAAATCATATCCGAAGATCACGACGCTACTTGTGATTTTTACCTGACCCCGAGCAAAATTTACGTAAAAAGAGGAATCTATGATAGAAATTTTAATCGGCTTAGGAACAGGTGTGGCGGGCGCTGGCGTAGGCTATCTCATCGCTAAAAAAATCAATGACGCAAACTACAATATATTTTTAGAACAGGCAAAAGCAAAGGCCAAAGCGATAGAATTTGAGGCCGAACGCACCCTAAAAGACGCTAAAATCCAAGTCCAAGAGGCTGAATTTGAAGCCAAGAAAAAATACGACGACAAAACCGTAAAACTGCAAAAAGAGTACACGCAAAAATTTGAAGAAATCGGTAAAAAAGAGCAAACTCTGCTAAACGAGCAAGAAATTTTAAACGAAAGCAGGGCCGAGCTTGAAAAATCTCGAAACGAAGCAAAAAGCATGTACGAGGAAGGGCTTGGGCTAAAAGCAAGCTATCAAGCCAAGCTGCAAGAGGCGCTAAAAGTACTCGAACACGCCGCCGGCCTAACGCAAGAAGAGGCGCGCGAAGAGGTGCTAAAAAAAGTAGAGGAAAAAAGCCGTGCCGAGATCGCTCACATCGTGCGAAAACACGAGGAGGAGGCTAAACGCGAGGCTAAAAAGCGGGTTAACTACATCCTAGCGCAGGCTACGTCGAGGTTTGCGGGAGAGTTTGCCGCCGAGCGCCTGATAAACGTCGTGGATATCAAAAACGATGAGCTAAAAGGCCGCATAATCGGCAAAGAGGGGCGCAATATCAAGACCCTGGAAATGGTGCTTGGCGTAGATATCATCATCGACGATATGCCTCACGCTATCACGTTAAGCAGCTTTAATCTCTACCGAAGGGCGATCGCGACGCGCGTGATAGAGCTTTTGGTGCAAGACGGACGCATACAGCCGGCAAGGATAGAAGATCTGCACAAAAAAGTATGCGAAGAATTTGAAGCATCAATCCTAGAGGAGGGCGAAAATATCGTCATCGACCTAGGCCTTAGCAAAATTCATCCCGAGATAATGAAGCTAATCGGCAAGCTAAAATTTAGAGCCAGCTACGGACAAAACGCCCTAGCGCACAGCCTCGAGGTAGCGCATCTTGCCGGCATCATCGCTGCTGAAACGGGCGGGGACGAAAAGCTAGCCAAAAGAGCAGGCTTGCTGCACGATATCGGCAAGGCCTTGACGCATGAATTTGAGGGTAGTCACGTCGATCTGGGCGCTGAAATTTGCAAACGCTACAAAGAACATCCCGTCGTCATAAACGCCATCTACGCCCACCATGGACACGAGGAGGCAACTAGCGTAGAAAGCGCCGCCGTTTGCGCTGCGGACGCTCTAAGCGCGGCTCGCCCGGGAGCGCGCAGAGAGGTGCTTGAAAGCTTCCTAAAACGCGTAGAAGAGATAGAAAACATCGCAAAAAGCAAAGAGGGTATCAAACAGGCATACGCGATAAACGCCGGTCGCGAGATACGCGTCATCGCAAATGCAAAGCTCATAAACGACGACGAAGCGGTGCTTGTTGCTAAAGAGATCGCCGCAGAGATCGAGAGCAAGGTGCAATATCCGGGCGAGATCAAAGTAAACGTGATCCGCGAAACTAGAGCCGTAGAAATGGCGAAATAGGTCAAATTTAGGTAAAAGATGAAAAAAATTTTATTAGCGATTTTTTGCGTTTTAGCGCTCGGCGCCAACGACGAACTCGTGCTAAACGCGTCAAATTCTTTTACAAAGACTATGCGTAAAAACCCCGATGCGCCGGTTAAGGCCCTGCTTCAAAACGCAAAAGCGGTCGTCGTTTTTCCGAGCATTACTAAAGTCGGCTTCGTGCTGGGCGGTATGCACGGCAAAGGCGTGATGCTCGTGGGAAACCCGTATGCGCCCAGCGAAATGATGGTCGTGGATATTAGCGGCGGCAGTATCGGATTGCAGCTAGGTTACGAAAATAGCGCGCTCGTGCTCTTTATCCTAAAAGATAGCCTCGTAGCCGATATAAAAGACGCCAAGATCACGATAAACGCCGACGCATCGTTTGCGTTTGCCGATACGGGTAAATTTTACGGAAAAGTGAGCGATTTTAGCTTCACTAGCGACATTTACGCCTACACCGACAACGACGGGTTTTTCGCGGGCGCGAGCTTTGGCGGAGCGGTACTTGCTAAAACCGGAGATACGCCGCCAAAGACCGATAGCTACGGATACAACGCGCTAATGGGCGCTATCTCAAAATATTAAAGGCCAAATTTGCAAGAGATGCTAACCTCGCTATCGACCTACGGGTATTTGGTAGTGTTTTTATATTCGCTTGGAGGCGGCATGGTCGCTATCATCGCAGCCGGCGTGCTAGCTCATCTTGGCAAGATGGACATAACCGTAAGTATCGTGCTGGCGGCTACCGCCAATGCTATCGGCGATACTTTGCTTTTTTACGTCAGTAGGTATAACCGCGCGGCCGTGATGCCGTATCTGGCTAGACATAAACGCAAGCTTGCCTTCTCTCAAATTTTATTCAAGCAGCACGGAAATAAAATAATATTTTTCAAAAAATTTATCTACGGACTAAAGACTCTCATCCCGCTTGCCATCGGGCTTACAAAGTATTCGTTTGCTAAATTTAGCGTCATAAACGTTGTTAGCGCGGTAGCTTGGGCGATTTTGCTCGGGCTAGGTAGCTTTTGGGCGGGCGAGGCATTTGAGCGGGCGTGGGATTTTATGGGCGAAAACGGCTGGCTGATGCCGGTTGCGATGTTTTCGCTACTGACGCTCATTTGGGTATATCTACAAAAAGCAACAAAAAAGAAAGGAAGGTCGGAATGAAAAAGTTACTCATTGTATTGGTGATTATAGCCGGCGTGGTTTTTGGCGGGCTAAAATTTAACGCAAACAAGGTGGAGGAAAAATATAACGAGGCTTTGAACCTAATCAAAGCAAACGGTATGGAGGTCAAAAACAGCGTATTTGAGGGCGGTCTGCTAAAATCGCACGCAAACTACGACGTAGTTTTGTCTAAAAACTACATAAACGAGCTCGTCTCTCTTGGCGAAGAGTACGGCGCGCCCGAGGATCTAGCGATAAAAATCGATATGAATATCTCGCATGGATTTGACAGCTTGCTGGGTAAATTTGAGGTTGCGGGCGATGCCGAGTTTTTAAACGACCCGTATAAAAATTTCATCAAAGAGATATTTGATACGACTAGACCTATTAAATTTCATGCCGACGGCGCTTCTGGAGGAGATAAAAAATTCGTCTTTGAGCTAGTCGGAGTACAAAAAGAACAAGACGGTAATAAGCTAAATCTCGCCAAATCGTTTTTAAATTTTGACATAAACGGCGAAAAGAAAATAGCTGGAGTCTCTTTCGTAAACGATTTTATCGACTTTGCTAGCAAACAAGGTGTCGCTATAAAAATCAAAAATATCGACTACGACGTGAAGTACGAAACGCCGATCGAGCCTAATATGATCTCAAAAGCGCTTGTAAATAGTGCTTATAAATTTGAACTTGGCGGCATAGATGTGATTTCGGGCGCCGAGGCGCTACAAATCGGAAAGATAACGAGCGACTCAAAGCTAACCGTGCTAAGCGATACTCTAACGCAGGACGATACGAGCACGATAGAGAAGATAAAGTATGCAAAATATGAATTTAAAGACTTTTTGATCAAAACGAAATTTGCAAATTTAGATAAAGCCGCGTTTGAAGATATTATTAACGCCAAGGGAGAGCCTGAAGCCCAGCTTGCTGCTATAATGCAAGCGCTTGATAAATTTATAAAAAGAGCGCCGAAGCTCACCTTTGAAAATTTAAATTTTAAAAATGCGGCCGGCAAGAACTATGCCTCAAATTTTGAGTTTTCTATAGATCCGGACGGCATAGATACTCAAAATTTCCTTGATAATATCCCGACTGCTATAAATTTTAGCGGCAAAATCGAGCTTGATACGACGCCGGGAGAGTTTGTGTTCGGTAGCGGCGAGGAAAAAGAGGGAATAGATGCTATGCTCGTAAACGGCGGACTATTTAAAGAAAACGGCGGCAAATACGTAACTATCTTTAAATACAATAAAAGAACGCAAGACTTGATCTTTAATGAAAATTTATCCTTAAAATCTCTTCTTCAATAAAATTTAGTATGCTTAGACAAATTTTATGTTTGTTTAAGCATGTTTTCTATATACTTCACTCTCCGCTTCACAGAAAGCAAGTTTTTTAAATTAACACTGTTAAACTAATTAGTCAATCTTTGAAATCTAAACAAG
>CAURWB010000081.1:0-7058 GCA_963528245.1 uncultured Campylobacter sp.
ATGTGTCAAGCTTCATCATACAGGCGACTTGCCAAACCAGATTAAAAAAAATTCTATATATTGCGATAACGACGGTAAAGAACTTGTCGTAAAAAGCTACAATCATACAAATGATACGATCTCTTTTTGCGGTTTTGAAGATATAGATAGTGCAAAAACTCTTACAAATAAAACAATCTACGCCACAAAAGAAGAAACTAGAAAAAACTGCAAACTAAAAAAGGGCGAATTTTTCTATTTTGATGTCATTGGTTGCGAAATTTACGAAAATAATCAAAAGCTGGGTGAAGTAGAGGATATAGACGAGGTCGGCGCAAATCATCTGTTTTTGATAAAAACCGATGAAAATTTGATTGCTAAGGGATTGGAAAAAAGTTTTTACATTCCGTATATTGACGTTTATATAGAAAAAGTAGATGTAGAAAATAAAAAAATTTACACCAAAAACGCTATCTTAATTTTAGAAAATTCCTGATGAAATTTACCTTTGTTACGCTTTTTGAAAGCCTTGTACGGCCTTATTTTGAAGATAGTATTTTAGGCCGCGCTACAAAAGAGAAGCATATCTTAATTGATTTTTTAAATCCTCGGGATTTTAGTGCCGATAAGCATAAAAAAGTAGATGACTATATGGTTGGAGGCGGTGCAGGGCTACTCATGATGTGTCAGCCTCTTGATTATAATTTAAATTTTTAAAAAAAAAGAAGGCAAAAAAATCAAATTTTTTTTCTCGCCCAACCCGTAAAAAAATTTAATCAACACGACGCTAGACGTTTGGCAAAAAAAGAGCATATTTGCTTAGTTTGCGGTAGATATGAAGGCATAGATGAGCGCATAGCAGAGAAATACGCGGATGAAATTTTTTGTATCGGCGACTTTGTGATGACGGGTGGCGAGCTGGGGGCGCTTTGTATTGCCGATGCGATTTCTCGCAATATCGACGGCGTCTTAGGAAACAATGAAAGTCTTGAAGTTGAGAGTTTTGAAGGAAATTTACTTGAGGCTCCGTCTTTTACAAAACCCAGTGATTACAAAGGTTCTGGTGTAGTTTCAGCGTTTTTAAAGGGAGACCATGCTAAAATCAGAGCTTTGAAAAATAATATGGCGTTCTTAAAAACTAGGTTTTTTCGTCCGGATTTATACCGAAAATTTGAGCCGCCGACTAAGGAAAAAATATGAGAAACAAGTATATAGAGGCGTTTGAACAAACTCAAATAGCCCAAAAGTCTGTGCCTGATTTTCGTGCTGGAGATACTTTGCGTATAGCCATCCGCATCAAGGAGGGAGATAAAACGATAATTAAAAATTTTGAAGGTATCTGCATAGCAAGACGCGGAAGCGGAACTGGCGAAACATTTATCATCAGAAAAATCGGCGCAAATAGCGTAGGCGTAGAGAGAATTTTCCCTATCTATAGCGAAAGTCTAGAGAGCATAACTGTTCTAAGACAAGGTCGCGTTCGCCGCGCTAAGCTATTTTATCTACGCGATAGACGCGGTAAAGCCGCTCGCATCAAAGAGCTTAAAAAATAGTTTTACTCCTTGCAAAAGTCTAGTTTTAGGCTTTTGCTTTCTTTCTATATTATTAAATTTTAAAAAACACTTAATTAAAATCAATCCTTTTATCTAAAATTATAGTTACAATGACGTTATTATTTTATAATAAAGGTTTTAAATGGAAAAAATCGTATGGCAAAACGATGTATTTAACGGCGTTGCTATAACTAAGCTTTTTGATGGCCCGAACAGTAAAGAAATACGCATAAATTTAGAAAAAGGCGCTCAAATGAAAGAGCATAAGGCTCCTGGCGCTATCATGGTGCAGGTTTTAAGCGGCAAAATAGATTTTAGCGTTGGTAACGAAAATGTTATTTTGGATGCGCTTGATATGGTTACGCTCAAACCAAACGTAGTACATGCCTTGACTGCTTTGGAAAATAGTATCGTAAGACTTAGCTTGAGCAAAAATGACGATGTAAGTAGGGTTTTTAGAGTCTTAAAACCTTAGTCCCTGTTCTTGTGGTTTTTGCTATAAAGCTACCGATAAATAATTAGTCTATATAATAGCTGTAGTGGTGCCATACAGGGATCTACGATTAATTTTTGGCACCAAAGTACGACAATGAAAAGAGCTTATTATAGGCAACTCTGCTGTGAGGTGGCTTTGGCGGGGTTGCCTATATTGCGGTAATTCAAATTTTACTGTGCTGGCGTCATTTTATAAGGCGTTTTAAACTTTTTTAATATATGATTTTTGCATAGTTTGTCTCTGAGTAGCGGTGGCGAAGCCATCAACCTCCATAAGGTTTTATGTGTATAAGGTTTGGCTTTAAATTTTATAAAATTTAGATAATAGCGCGCAACTAGAAGTACTTTTGTTAAATTTATTACATGGATCTAAAAACAAAGTAAAAACCAGCTATATAAAATAAGTGTGTTTAAATTTAACGCTCGAAAATTTCTTAAATTATAAAAAACTAAGATTTTGTCAGTCTACAATAAAAAATATAAATTTAAAACCATATAAAATTTATAGCCGTCAAGCCACTCAAAAAATCAAAATTTAAACCATCAACCTCTTTCAAGAAAAATTAATATAACATTTTAAGTTAAGCTTTGTTATAAGTATAAAATAGTAAAACAAAAAGTTAATAATTTAAATTTTAGAAACACTATCCCATACATTTACTACTCGTGTTTAAAAAATGTATAATATTTAAAAGCAAAAATTATTGCGTTATTTAGGATATTTTAAAGATAAATTAAGTTCACATGGATATATTAAAATAACAAAATAGTAATAAAAAAATAAATATAAAATTAAACTTTTAATTTAAATATCAGTTTAATTGCGCTATAGTTTCACTATTCAATTTCATCACAAGGAGTACCATTATGGGAACCAGAAGAGAACACGACTTCATAGGTGAGCTAGAGATAGCTGATGATGTATATTACGGCGTACAAACATTTAGGGCGCTTGAGAATTTCCACATGAGCGGACGACCGCTTAAAGATTATCCGTATTTCGTTAAGGCATTTGCTCAAATCAAAAAGGCTGCGGCCTTAGCCAACAAAGAAGTCGGAGTTCTAGACGCGCAAAAAGCCGACGCCATCGCAAAAGCGTGCGACGAGCTGATCGCGGGTAAATATTTAGATCAATTCGTAGTAGATATGATTCAAGGCGGCGCGGGAACTAGCACCAATATGAACGCGAACGAAGTTATAACAAACGTCGCGCTTGAAAGCCTTGGCCACAAAAAAGGCGAATATCAGTATCTGCATCCAAACGACCATACGAATTTAGGCCAAAGCACCAACGACACTTATCCAAGCTCGATCAAAGTCGCTACATACGCTAAACTAACCGATCTTTTAAAGGCTATGGAGCTACTTAAAAACGAGCTAGAAGCCAAGGCAAAAGACTTTAAAGATATCATCAAAATGGGTAGAACCGAGCTGGAAGACGCCGTTCCTACGACGCTTGGCAACACGTTTAACGCATTTGCAAGCTACATCAAAAGCGATATCGAAAAAATCACCGCCGCAAGAGAGTCTATGGCTGTGCTAAACATGGGCGCAACTGCTATCGGTACGGGCATCAACTGCCACCCTGATTATAAAGCTGCCGTTCATAAAATTTTGAGCCAAATCACCGGCGTAAATTTTAAACCTGCAGATGATTTCATCGCAGCCACTCAAGACACTGCCGATTTCGTTCACGTTAGCGGCGCGCTAAAAACCGCAGCCGTTCGCCTAAGCAAGATCGCAAACGACTTAAGATTAATGAACTCAGGTCCAAGATGCGGTCTTGGCGAGATAAATCTACCACAAATGCAACCAGGTAGCTCAATTATGCCTGGTAAAGTAAATCCTGTCATCGCAGAAGTCGTAGGCGAGGCGTGCTACGAGGTAATCGGCAACGACGTAACCATCATGCTTTGCAGCGAGAGAGGCGAATTTGAGCTAAACGCATTTGAGCCTGGCATCGCTTACGCGCTATTTAACTCGATCTTTATCCTTGAAAACGCGATGAAAACTCTAGCTGAAAAAGCTATCAGAAAACTAACTGCAAACCCTGAAGCATGCTTAAAATCAGTACTCGGCTCAGTCGGTATCGTGACTGCGTTTAACCCATACATCGGCTACGAAAAATCTGCAAGCATCGCTAAAGAAGCGTTGCAAACAGGTAAAGCCGTGGGCGATATCTGCCTAGAGAGAGGATATTTGAAAAAAGAGGAGATAGACAAGATCCTAGAGCCTAAAAATATGCTAAACCCTCACATGGGCAAATAATTGAGCAAAAGTCTTAAAGCGCCGAAGTCAAATTCGGCGCCTTTTAAATTTAGTAAGTAAAAAAATCTAATATAAGGAGTTTTCCTATGGATATAATGCTGATTTTACAGATTATAGTCCTACTCGGAGGTATCTATCTAGGCGTTAGGCTAGGTGGTATGGGCGTCGGATATGCCGGCGGTCTTGGCGTCGTTATCTTGGCGATGCTCGGTATGAAAGTGGATATGAAAGATATCCCGATGGATGTTATTTTAATCATCGCGTCCGTTATTTCAGCCATCACTGCGATGCAAGTCGCGGGCGGACTTGATTATTTGGTTCAGGTCGCATCTAAAATTTTGCGTAAGAACCCAAAACAAATCAACTACCTAGCGCCTATCGTTACCTATCTTCTTACGATACTAGCGGGCACCGGTCACACTGCGTTTTCTATGATTCCGGTTATCGTAGAGGTTGCTAAAACGCAAAACATCAAACCTAGCGCGCCTCTTGCGCTTTCGGTCGTTTCATCTCAAGTAGCGATCACCGCTAGCCCTATATCTGCGGCTTTCGTTGCGATGACGGGCGTTTGCGAGCCTCTTGGCGTTAGCTATCCGATGCTACTTTTCATCTGCATATCTACCACTTTCGTAGCTATGATTATTACGGCCTTCATCGTAAATAAATTTTACGATCTTGACCTCTCAAAAGACCCTATCTATCAAGACAGACTAGCTAGAGGCGCGGTTTCGGAGATAAAAGAGGTAGAGTATCAGGCGCTAAAACCTTATGCGAAAAGATCAGTTGCGATATTTGCCGTCGGCGTTTTAGTCGTCGTTTGCTATGCGCTCGTTATTTCTAAGAGCCTTGGCATCGTGGCAAAACCTATCCTTTCTAGAGATGCTGCGATCATCAGCTTTATGCTTACTATCGGCTTCCTTATCGCTACGCTTTGCAAGGTCGACACTAGCAAATTGCTTTCGACTAGCACTTTCCAAAGCGGTATGAATGCGTGCATCTGCGTCATCGGTATCGCATGGCTTGGTACTACATTCGTTAACGGTCACATCGATAGCATCAAAGAGGTAGCTAAAAACGTCGTTACGCAGTATCCGTTTATACTAGCCGTCGCGCTGTATTTCCTAAGCTGCTTGCTATACTCTCAAGCCGCAACCACTCGCGTTATGATGCCTGCGGTCGCTGCTGCGCTAGGTATGACTACGCCTGAAAACTCAGGTCAAATTTGGATCCTAGTAGCTTCATTTGCCGCTGTTTCAGGACTATTCGTACTTCCTACGTATCCTACGACTTTGGGCGCTATCGCTATGGACGATACGGGAACGACTAGAGTCGGTAAATTCGTATTTAACCACTCATTCTTCGTGCCTGGCACCATCATGGTTGCTCTTTCGGTTGCGCTAGCATTCCTCATCGCTCCTGTTCTTCTCTAAGAATTTTGAGCTAAATTTAGCCGAGACTTCACTCTCGGCTTTTTTAAATTTAAGGACTTTTTCATGAGACGAATCGGAATTTTAGGCGGCATGGGACCGCTAGCTACGATAGATCTATATGCTAAGATCGTAGAACTCACAAACGCCGCAAAAGATCAGGACAACATCCCTATCGTCATCGACAACTACCCGCAGATCCCGGACCGCACGGCGTATATCTTGCATGGAGGCGAGGATCCGTTTCCTTTTATGAAAGAGTCCGCGACTAGGCTAAAAAACGCCGGCTGCGAGGCTATCTGTATAGCTTGCAATACGGCTCACTATTTTGCCAAGCGACTAACGCAGGAGTGCGGCGTAAATATCCTGCACATCGCCAAAATCGCGACCGCGTCGATAAAGTCGAGTTTTCCGCACGCTAAAAAGATCGCCGTCATTGCCACTACCGGCACGACCGCGGCTAAAATTTACGAAAACGAGCTGATCGCCGCAGGTCTAGAGTGCGTAAAAATCCCCGAAAATTTGATGACAAACATCATGGACTGCATTTACAAGGGCGCAAAAGCAAACAAGCTAAAAGAGTATGTCGGGCTCTTTAACGATACGATCGCGGCTATCGAGGCTGATGCGTATATCGCGGCTTGCACGGAGATACCGCTGTTTTTACCGTACGCGACGAAAAAAGATAAATTTGTAGACGCTACCCTCGAGCTTGCTAAAGCAGCCGTTAAATTCGGCCTAGAAAAATAACCAAATTTGCGTCTAATCGGCGCAAATTTACCCCCCCTTAAAACAAATTTTTATAAAATCCAAGCTAAATTTAAAGGATAAACGATGAAATTTGGCGAATTTAAAAATGCAAAAACTTTAAGCCTGGCAAGCCTGCTCTGCGAGCAAAATCCGCAGCTAGCAAAGCAGATAAAGCAAAACGAATTTTTATATATTTCTTGCTTTGAGGATAAAATTTTAGGCACTGAAAATCTCGTTCGCTGCGAGATCGGATCGGCTAGCTACGTGCTGGCTTTACTTTGCAAATACTCGTTTGACGCGGCTAAATTTGACGAGCAAACGCACGAATATTTTGAGGGGCTTGACGAAGGATATCTAAGCGGCGAGTGCAACGTCGGCGAGGAGGAGTTTGAGCAGATCGCGGAGTTTTTAAACGGATGCGAAAATATCGTGATCGATAGCTCCTTTTTGGCCCATGCTGACGCGAAAAATATATTCGAGTTTTTGCAAATGCTCGGTAAAAACGTCGTTTTGGCTGACGGCGAGCAGGGCGAGTTTAAGACGGACGGCGAGCTAACGCCGCTAAAAGAGCCTGAGAGCTTTGACG
>CAURWB010000082.1:0-7029 GCA_963528245.1 uncultured Campylobacter sp.
AAAACAACTCTACAAAGACCGCTAAGCTCTTACTTGATAGCGGGGTTAAATTTGAGGAGGTCAAGGCAGTGCAGTGGTATAGAAAAACCCCTTTTTACTACAATATCGAAAAGCTTATCATAGACGGAGACGACGTAAAGATAGTATATCGAGATAATTACCAAGTTAATAAAGAATCCAAAGATGTAAACGATCCGATAGGATATATAGTAACCCATAACTACGTAGAAATGGCCGAGCTTGCCCTTGCTAGCGGGTATAGACCGAAACTAGACGATCACCCAAATACGTTTTTTCACGGATTAAGAGATGATTCTGATTTTATGCGATCTTTATATATCTTGCTAGATACCATCCCAAACTACGAACCTATGCTGGAGCTTCTTTTAAAATACGACGTTATAGGACAACCCACGAAAGAGGAGTTAAAAAAGGCGTATGAGGAGTGCTATAAAAAGCGTAAGGGATGGATTGATTATAAAGAAAACTATATCTATAAAATGAATAAAGGTATAGACGAAGAAGGCGAAGCGAGGTTACGCAAAAACAAGAAGTATGAGCACTTATGTACCGAGTGCTTATATCATGAAGGTCTTTTGCAATACAAACCAAAGCCGATAGACCCGAAAAAGATAGAAGAATTTGACAAAGAAATAAATTTCTATAATCCGCATTGCCCCGATGAAAATGCTACGTTTAAAGATATTAGGGCTTTTATCAAATGGGCAAACGAAATGGAAAAACGAGACGGGATCAAGAGCGCCATAGGTAGAGCCAAAAAGGGCATGGCTCAGGTGATTTACGTAGATAGCAACCGAAGCAAATCAGACTCAAACTTAAATTTACAAAGCAAATAGATAAAAGGAGATAAAATGTCAGGGGAATTTGAGTTAAATTTGAGCGAGTTTAACTCAAATTTCGTTTGGCTAGAGGCAAATTTAGCTTCAAATTTAACAGCTCCCAGCCGAATCTAAAGCCAAATTTGCGCTCGTCGCCCGGGCAGCAAATCAAATTTACCGCCGAGGCTAAATTTACTTCGCCGAGGCGGGGTTATTCACGCTTATCACGACGTTTTTCTCGTCCAGATAGAGCTTTGCCGCGTCTTTTACGTCTTGCTCGGTGAGCGCATTTACGGCCTTTTCGTACTCGTCCAGGCTCAAAACCTCATCGCCAAAAACCAGCTCGCGCATGAGCGCGCGCGTCCAAAACTCGCCCTGAACGTAGGATTGGCGCATTTTTACGAGGGCTGATTTTTTGAAATTTTGCAGATAGCGCTTGACGTCCGCGCCACCTTTTAGCTCGGCGACGTTTGATTTTATCTCGCCCAGCACGGCATTTACGTTATCAGGCGCAGCCGTAAAGCCAAAATGCGCGGTGAAGCTTTCGTAAGGGTATTTTGCGAGATTCATATGTACGCCCAGGCCGTAGACCTGTCCGCGGTCCTCGCGCACGTCTTCGCGTAGCATCATCGAAAGCACCGCAGATAGGGCATTTACGCGCAGTAACTCTGGGCGCGAATACTTCACTTTTTCATTTTTCATTATCATCGCGGCGTCGCTTCGCTGCGTGGTTTGGTAGTTTCGCTTAAACTCCAGCTCGCCAGAAATCGTCCTCACGCCGTCATCTACGAAATTTTCGCGTTCCCCGCGCGCGGGCAAATTTGCCAGATATTTTTGTAAAAGCGGCTCGGCTGCGGTCAAATTTAGATCGCCGACCACGATAAAATCATACGAAGCCGCGTTAGTAAATTTCTCTTTCACTATCTTTTTTACGTCGTTCATCTGCAGCTCGTTTATGTCCGCGGCCTCGAGCGGGTTGGTTCGCGGGTTGTTTTCGTAGAAAAATCTCGCAAATTCGTCGCGAAATTTACGCTCAGGCAGATTTTTGGTCTTTTCCAACTTTTCAAGCTCGTTGATTTTTGTCTTTTTTAGCGCGTTTTCGTCAAATCTAGGCTCACTAAACTCCAAAAACAGCGCGCGCAAAAGCCACTCAAAGTCCGCGCTAGCCGAGCTTGCGCTGTATCCTTGCGAAAGCTGATCGATAAATTTACTATAGCTTAGCTGCTTGCCGCTTAGGATTTTAGCCAGGTCGTAGTTGCTAAACTCCCCCGCCCCGCTCTCGTTTGAGACCTCTACGGCTAGCGCTCCCTGCTTTGGTTTGGCCAAATTTGACGTGCCGCCGCGACTAACCGCGCTTAGCCAGACGACGTCTTTTTTGGTTTTTACCTCCTTAAATGCCACGCGCGCGCCGTTTGGTAGCTCGTAAAGGTAAAAATCAAGCTTTTCGTTATGCTTTTTTGATACGAAATTTTTAGGCTTTAGCGCGCCGTAGTCGAAAAGCTCGCTCTTTGCCTGATTTGCGGCTAGCGTGTCGTACGGCTTTGCCTCCGCCCAAATTTGATCAAATTTAACCTCGTTTAGCTTTGCTCCTTTGGCGCTAATTACGTTTAAAGTTTTTGCGTCGATACCGAGTATCCGCCTAAATTCGGCATTTACCTCCTCAAGGCTAATGTCCTCAAGTAGCGCCAAAGTGACGTCGCGCAGGTCCTTGTCGCCTAGCAGCACGCCGCCGATCCTAGTCGTATCCTCGATATTTGCCGCGACCGCGCTAGAGCGCTTGTTTCCCGCTTGCAAATAGGCATTTTTAGCCGAGTTTATAAAATCTTTTTTCGCGCTTTCAAAATCCGCCCGGCTAAAGCCGAATTTTTCTACGCCCTTTAAAACCCCCGCCAGATCGCTAAGCGCGCCGCTAAAATCATCATCCACGGCATTTATCTCAAAGGCGTAAAGCACGTTTTGGTCTTCGATGATCGGCGAGTAAAATCGCCCGCGCAGGGCTAAATTTCGCTGCTCGTATATCATGGCGACTAGGTCTGAGATGTAGTTTGCGAGTAAATTTTGCCTGAGCCTTTGGATCTCGCCGTCAAATTTATACTTTTGCGCGAAGATCAAATTTAGCGAGTTTAGTCCGATCTCTGCGGAGTCGTAGTTGTTTACGCTAAAACCGCTTTTTATAGGGATAGTTTTATCAGGGCTCGCGTAGTCGTTCGTGTTTTTAGCGGAGCTAAAGCTTTGCTTTATCATCTCCTCGATGCGATTTTTATTAAAGTCGCCGACCGCGATAAATTTCATAAATCTAGGCTGATACGTCCTCTCGTAAAAGCCCTTTATGGTCGCTACGTCGACGTTTTTTACGATATTCATATCGCCGATGGGCGACCTTTTGGCGTAGATGCTATCGCCGTATAGCTCTGGCACGCGGTTTTTGATGTAAAATCTATACGCGGGCGTGTTTCTGGCGCGCTCTTCTTCGATGATAATGCCGCGCTCTTTATCCAGCTCTGCCGCATCAAAGCTCACGCCGTCGATCCAGTCGCGAAAAACGCGGAAAACGTCCTTTAAATTTTGCTCGTTTACGTGGATTTCTAGCAGATAGCTCGTCTGATCGTAGCTAGTCTGCGCGTTTAGATCCGCGCCAAAGGCCACTCCGAGGCTCTCTAGCTTTTTAACCAGCTCGTTTTTGCTAAACTCGCGGCTGCCGTTAAACGCCATGTGCTCGGTAAAGTGCGCCAGCCCCAGCTCGTTTTCGCGCTCGTCGGTCGAACCGATGTTTACGACTAGATAAAAATAGGCCGAATTTGCGGGTTGCTTGTTTTCCTTAACGTAGTATTTTAGCCCGTTTGCTAGCTCGCCGCTCGCCATAGCTGGATCCTGGGTCAAATTTAGCTTTTGCGCGGTTTTATCTTTCGCCGTTAAATTTAACGCGCTCAAATTCGCGTCCGCCTGCTGCGTTTTAGCCACCTGTCCGACCGGTGCTTGTTTAGCTAAAATGCTCGCCGCAAAAACGGCTAGAAATAAAAATAAAATTTTTCTCATCGTTGTCCTTTAAATTTAAAAAGCCGATTATATAGCGCGATTTTTAATATTTTTGCCCGCACGCGGCGAAGACGGCGGCCGTGCTAAATTTATTTTTTATAAAATTTATGCTAAATTTAGGCCAAATTTTAAAGGATAAATTTTGGTAAAAATAGGAATCCACGGCGCAAGCGGTAAAATGGGACGTATGATCATCGAGTGCCTAAAAAACGAACCAAACGCGAAACTCAGCGCGGCTTATACGATAGAGCCGCTTGACTTTGCGCTGCCCCAGGACGCCATCCTCACGGATAAATTTGACGAGCTTTTCGCAAATTGTGACGTCGTTATCGACTTTACGATCAAAGATGGCGCGATAAACCTGCTAAACTACGCCCGCACCGACCCAAAACCGCTAGTTATCGGCACGACGGGTCTTGGCGAGGACGGCGCGAACCTGCTCAAGCTCGCAAGCGCGGCGATGCCGATACTCTACGCCACCAACATGAGCCTTGGCGTAGCGGTTTTAAACCGATTGACAGCGCTTGCGTCAAAGGCATTGCGCGAATTTGACGCCGAGATCGTCGAGCAGCACCACAGGCACAAAAAAGACGCTCCAAGCGGCACGGCGCTGACACTTGGTGAACGCGTAGCAGCGGCTAGAGGATTAAATCTAAAAGACGTTTTAGTAACGGGCAGAGACGGGCTAGTCGGAGCTCGCAGCAAAGACGAGATCGCGATCCTAGCCGTGCGAGGCGGCGACGTCGTGGGCAGGCATACGGTCGGATTTTACAACGACGGCGAGTTTATCGAGCTAAATCACACCGCAACTAGCCGAGCGACCTTTGCCAAAGGCGCGATAAAGGCGGCTATTTGGGTGGCGGGGCGAGAGAGCGGGCTGTACGGGATAGATGATTGCCTGGGGTTGTAAAATAGGCGGCTTGGCTTTTTCTACTTACCTTGCGTTGAAATTTAATTTTCAAGCTCGGCAACCCGCGCGGTTAGCCTACGCTTAAAAATTAAATTTCGCCTTAATTAAGCGAAAAATCCTGTGCCTTGTCAT
Source organism: uncultured Campylobacter sp. (assembly GCA_963528245.1). Lineage (GTDB taxonomy): Bacteria > Campylobacterota > Campylobacteria > Campylobacterales > Campylobacteraceae > Campylobacter_A. Next base: position 4,918 of record CAURWB010000082.1, read on the forward strand.
TTTGCGTTCAAATTTTTGATAATTAAATTTTAGCATGAGGGGCAAAGTATCGCGAGATGATTTTTGGGGTTGCGCAGAAATTTTCGTCCAAGACTAGACATGTAGTCTGTCGCAGGGCGGAAATTTCAAGCTCCGCAAAAAGCGCTCGCGAGACGAGCCTAAAAAAGGAAAAATTAAAATGTGTGCGATAGTTGGAGTAATAAATTCTAAAGACGCTGCGCGAACGGCATACTACGCGCTATTTGCGATGCAACACCGAGGCCAGGAAGCAAGCGGCATCAGCGCATGCGACGAGGGGCACATCGAGACTGTCAAGGGTCGCGGGCTCGTTACGGAGGTCTTTAATAAAAAGAGCTTTGAGACGCTAAAAGGCGATATGGCGATCGGACACAACCGTTACGCCACCGCAGGCAAAAGCTCCGCCGCCGATGCCCAGCCAATCGCGGCAAACTACGCGTTAGGCTCGATCTCGGTCGTACACAACGGCAACCTCGTAAACAAAGACGAAGTCCGCGAAGCGCTGATCGCCGAGGGCGCGATATTTCAGAGCAACATGGACACCGAAAACATCGTCCACCTCATCGCTAGAAGCCACAGCGAACACCTGCAAGACCGCATCGTCGCGGCGCTAAAACAGATCAAAGGCGCCTACTGCCTACTCATACAGTCGCGCCATAAAATTTTCGCCATACGCGACCGCTGGGGCGTGAGACCGCTCTCGCTGGGACGCCTAAAAGACGGCGGCTACATCGTAGCTAGCGAGACGTGCGCGTTTGATTTGGTGGGCGCGAGCTTCGTTCGCGACGTGGAGCCGGGCGAGATGCTGGTTTTTGAACAGGGCAAAAGCGAGTTTGAGAGCGTGCGCCTTTTTGAAGCCGAGCCTAGGGTTTGCGCGTTTGAGTATATTTATTTCGCGCGCCCCGATAGCGTCATAGAGGGCAAAAGCGTCTACGAAGTGCGCAAAAAAATGGGCGAAACGCTAGCCAAAAAAAGCAAGATCGACGCGGACTTCGTCGTGCCGGTGCCAGACAGCGGAACGCCGGCGGCGCTGGGATACGCAAACGCTAGCGGGATACCGTTTGAGCTAGCTATCGTGCGCAACCACTATGTCGGCCGCACCTTCATCGAACCGATGCAGGAGATGCGCAACCTTAAGGTCAAACTCAAGCTAAACCCGATGGCAAGCCTACTCAAAGGCAAAAGCGTAGTCGTCGTGGACGACAGCATCGTGCGTGGCACAACCTCTAAAAAGATCGTCGAGCTACTGCGTCACGCGGGTGCGAGAGAGATACATTTCAAGGTCGCCTGCCCCGAGCTAAAATACCCCGAGCGCTACGGCATCGATACTCCGAGCTTCGAGGAGCTAATCAGCGCAAACAAAACGCCCGAAGAAGTGTGCAAATATATCGGCGCGGATAGTCTCGAGTTTTTGGACGTAAACGAGCTGGTTAGCAGCATCGGCAGCGAGCGCAAGTACTCGCTGGTTAGCTTTGACGGAGATTATTTTATCAAGTAAACTTGGCCTTTGCCGTTTCAAATTTGACCCATTTTGGCAAATTTGAACTCGTCAAATTTGAGCGGCAAAACCCGTATCTTGAAAATGCGAATTTTTTTTGACGCTTTTGCCTAAAATTTTGATTTTTGTTGGTTTAAATTTGACAAATTTGTGCCCGAAAATCGCAAATTTAAATTTTAAAATTTGACTTTTGGGCGCCATACTGCGCAAAAATGAAAATATTTTATCAATATATAAGCAAACGTTGAATATAATTGCGAACTTTAACGTCACGGTAGCTCAGCTGGTTAGAGCGCTGGTCTCATAAGCCGGAGGTCGGGAGTTCAAGTCTCCCCCGTGACACCATAAATGCCCTATTTATCGGTATTTAAACCGTCTCTTTTGCAGTTTCCTTTCTTTGAATTTTTTCTTAAACTATGGTACACTTTTAGCAAAAAGTGGTACACTTTGGGTATTTTACAAAAATGATTCTATAAAACGACTTTAACGTCGCAAATATCCCCAAGCCATATCTTATGCTTTACTATAGTTATACTCTTATCCATCAAATTTACACCCGAGACCAGCCCCTCTATGCTCACGTAGCCCTGCCCGTC
>CAURWB010000083.1:0-7018 GCA_963528245.1 uncultured Campylobacter sp.
CGTACTGGATTTTTAAATTTACGCCCATTTTAGCAAGCGCAAATCTAAGGCTATATCCCACGAGCGTCGCGAAAAATACGCAAGCCACCGAGCCCGCGTCGCCGCCAAAAAGCCTGCAAAACGCCGCATTTGCAAGGCTGATCAAAATAAGAGAGCTTGTAAATTTATTCGCCCCTATTCGCATGACGCCCTCAAACTGCTCTTTGGCTTCATCAAGGCTCAAATTTTCATCCAATATCCGCCAGCTAAGCGACGAAAGCTCGGAAATGCGGTTAAAGCTCACCTGCCCTAGCGGGATCTTTTTCACGTAGGTTCGGCGCAGTGAGTTGTCGGCCGAGTCCATCACGCTAATGGTAAAATACTTTACGAAAATCGTCACGCTAACGTCGTAGCCGTAGCGCCTAGCCACGCGGTCGACGCACTTTTCGACGCGCGCGGTGTAGGTGCCCGCGCTCACCATCGCACTCGTGTAGTCAGAGAGAAAATCGGTTAAAATTTGGATATCGGGCTTTGCGCTCATTTTTCTGCGGTTTTAAATTTGATAAAAAATAAAGCAAGCTGCGCGAACAACATCAGCTTCATCGTCCACTCGCTAGCCGCGTGCATCTGCCTAAACTCGGCCGTCTGCGTCGCCACCTCGCCCGCAGCCTGCGCGTCCATGACAAAAGGCGTGAAGTAAAATACGAACGAGAGCGCGAGGGCTAAATTTATCGCGCAAAGCATACCCATGCTAAATTTGGCGGCGAATTTGACGCTGGATCTAAACGAGGCAAGCTCGTAAAGCGCGATCAGGACGCTAACTGCTAGCAAGGCGTAGTTAAATTTAACAAATATCGTAGCCATGAGTTTGCCGCTTTGAAACTGCGTGAGTACGCCCTCGCCAAGTATGCTCTGCGGATAAAAAATCGTGGGTGCAACCAGAGCGCCAAGAGCGAGCTCCGTGCCGATGAGCGCGCCAAGAAGCAAAAAATAAACGCTTTTCATAATTTTCCTTTTTTTTGATTTACTGCCCGCATTTTAGGGTTATAGCATTTAAAATCCGCTAAATTTGAGCAAGAAAGGCGGAAATTTGCGAGCGCTAAATTTGACGCAAGCTCGGTCAAATTTGGTTTATCGCCAAAGCCCAAACCGCGTGAGAATTTAAAAATTTGCAAATATATTTCGCGCGACAAATCCGCGGTCAAATCCGGCTAAATCTTGATAAAACTCCGCCTTAAACCCATTAAATTTAAGCGCGCTTTGCATGCTTTCTCGCTGATCGTAGCCCATCTCGCAGGCTAGATATTTTACGCCGCGATTTTTAGCGACGAGGATAATGTTTTTTAATATCTCATCGCCCGCCGCGCCGCCAAAGAGCGCCTCGTGCGGCTCATTTAATACGAATTTATCAAGCCTGTAGTCCCGCGAGATGTAGGGCGGATTTGAAACTAGCAGATCAAATCGCCCGTAAATTTGATCCAGATATGCGCATTTTACGAACTCTATTTTGTCCTCTACGCCAAATTTCTCAGCGTTCTCGCGAGCTAAATTTAACGCCTCGTCGCTGATATCTGATGCTATGATTTTAGCGTTTGAGTTTAGCGCGAGGCAGATACTGATTATACCGCTTCCCGTGCCTATCTCAGCCACTATAGGCGATCCCTTTCGCACGGGCAAATTTGACAAAATCTCAAGCGATTTTTCGACTAAAATTTCAGTCTCTGGGCGCGGGATCAAAACGCCCTTTTTTACGTTAAAAGTAAGTCCGTAAAAGCCCGCCTCGCCCGTGATATACTCTAGTGGCTCGTGATTTGCGAAGCGCTTTATAAGTGCGAAATATCCCTCCGCATCCTCTAGCTCGCGGGTTAAATTTAAAAATATCCATTCGATTTTTACGCCGAGGTATCGCATCAAAAGCGCCTTGGCTACGCGCGCTGGATTTGCGCCGTTTATCTCGCACGCAGGCGCGATCTGAGATGAGGCAGCCTTTAGCGCGTCATTTACCGTCATTTTCCAGCTCGTTTATACGCTCAAAGAGGCTTGGGTGCGAGTGATAGACGAACGCATAGAGCGGATGGGCCTTTGGGAAGGCCTTGTTTTCGGAGCCTAGCTTTTTTAGCGCGCTTATCATGTCGGACTTTTTTGAAACCTCGCATGAGATTTTATCGGCGCCAAATTCGTTTGCACGGCTAAAATACGAGCTAATAGGCGAAAATAAAAATCCGAAAATCGGCGAAAAAAGCAGCAAAAACACGATCACTCCGCCGCCTGCCGGACTGAGCCCCAGCGCGTCGTACGCCTCGTCAGGGATGTTGCCGAATATAAAAAACATCGCAAAAAGCATAACCGCGCTTAGGGCGATCATTTTTAGGATATCTTTGTGCTTAAAGTGCCCGAGTTCATGCCCCAAAACGGCGATTATCTCGGCAAGACTTAGTTTTTTAACGAGCGTGTCGAAAAGCACCACGCGCTTAGTCGCGCCAAGGCCGCCGAAATAGGCTTTTAAGCGGTTATCGCGCTTGCTGGCGTCTATCGTAAAAACGCCGCTACTTTTAAAGCCGCACTGCGCTAAAAGCCCTTCTATACGGCTTTTTAGCTCGCCCTCTTCTAGCGGCTGCATTTTATTAAAGATAGGCGCGATGAGCGTCGGGTAGATGAGATTTATCACGAGCGCGACGCCAAAGCTTAGTAAAAATGCCCAAAACCACCAAAAATCGCCCAAAAATCTAATGCAAAGCAACACTAGCCACACAAACAGCGTACCAAACACCAGCGTGAGCGCGAGCGTTTTAAGCAGATCAAGCAGGAAAATTTTAGGCGTTACGTTTGAAAAGCCGAGTTTTTTATCTTTAACGAAGGTTTCGTAGATATTTAGCGGTAGCTCCAGCAGCGACGAAACGAGCAAAAATACCATAACCATAAAGACGTTATCGCCTATATCTCCAGTTTTGTAGGAATACCCCGATATCGCACCAAGCCCCCAGCACGCCCACATCATAAATATCGCAGCGTGATAAAAAAGGCTAGCTATCTCAAATTTTTGATTCGTTATCGCGGCTGCGGCGGCGGTTTTATACTCCCCCTGCTCTAGCACGACGGCGGGCTTTTTAGCCTCCGAGCGGATGAAGTTTATCTGCAAAATCGCCAAAATCGCCTTTGCGGCAACGTAAAAAAAGTAAATCCCAAGCAAAAAATAAAACATATTTTCCCTTAAATTTTATAAAGACTAAAGCAGCCGTAGTCGGTGCGCACGGCCAAAAATTCCTCGCCGTTTATGCGCTCAAATTTCGCCTCGCAGCGTTTCACGACGTGCGAGAGCTCAAAGATAAGCCGCAAATTTCCGCTTTTTAGATCGATGATGCGAGCCTTGTCGTAGCTAATTAACGCAAGCCGTGAATCGTCTGTGTTAATGCAAAGCTCGTCCACCTCGGCGCATTCGCCTCGAAGCCATGCAGGATTAAGTCGCTCGCCGCTTGCAGCGTCAAGGCAAACCAATTTGCCTGCGTAGCACTCCTTGCCCAGCACAGAGCCGTCCGCTAAAAAGCAAATTTTATCAAAAACCCCGAAGTCGCCTTTTATTTCGTTTAAAATTTCTCCGTTTAACGTACTTAAAATTTTGATCTCGTTTTGCTTGCAATGAAGCGCGAGCCTCGTACCGTCAGCGTCGAGTGCGGCGCAAAGGATCGGTGTATGGCTTTTCATTTCGGATTTGTATTCGGCCAGAGGCGAAATCTCGCCGCCGCGCAAAGTAAAAATTTTACCAAACATCGCAAACGCCGCCGTATCTTTCACAGCGCAAACGAAACTCGTAAATTCTTTGCTATTTTTAAAGCTTAACCGTTGAGAAAGATCGCTAAATTCGCCGCTTGCGGGATCAAATTTAAAGATAGAGTGATCCAGATCCAAAAGCAAAATTTCGCCCGCACGTTCTGCCTGCCACGCAAGCGGCTTTGGCAGGATGATATCGCCTCTTATCGCTCCGTCTGAGCCCAGCCTAGTTAGAAAATCTACCGAGTCCTCTTCTTTGTAGCCGCCGCATTTGTAGACGAAAAACTCACCGCCCGCGCCAGCAAAGGCTAGCGCGCCCGTATATCCGCCGCCGATATAGACGCGCAAACTCGCCTCGCCCGCTTTCGCGTCGCTGTTTTGCAGGACGTAGCCTTTTTTTAGACTCTCCCACTCCTTTTTTATGCAGGCTTTTTGTGCTTCGTCTATGCTAGCAAACTCCTTTTGCGTCTGCCTAGTTTTGCCGTTTTTGATGCTCTCGCTAGCTAAAATTTGACCCTCTACGCGCAAATTTAGGCGATCGCCGTTAGCTAAATTTACGAGATTTGCCATCAAATTTACTTTAAAAAATTATCGTAAAACGAGCTGATAAAAAGCACTAAAATGATAAACGGCACGACGAATTTAATATACCAAAACCAGATATTTACGAGTTTTGCGTATTTTTCGCTGCCCTGCATTATCTCGCGTTTGGCTTCGTCTTTTAGCACCCAGCCGACAAATATCGCGCACCCAAGCGAGGTCAGCACGAAAAATATCGTAGCGCTGATGGCGTCGTATGCGTCAAAGATATTTTTACCGAAAATTTTAACGTCAGAAAGCAGGTTTGTAGCCATCAAGGACGGTAAATTTCCAAATATAAATATCGTGCCTAGAACCAGCAAGATCGCGCTTTTGCGCTTGATTTTAAATTTCTCCTGAAGCGTCGTAATGATGACCTCGTAGATCGGCAGCGACGTCGTGAGCGCGGCGATCATCAGCAGCGCAAAAAACGCCACAGCAAAAAATCCGCCAAAAGGCATATGCGAAAAAACGATCGGCAGGCTCTTAAACACGAGGCTTGGGCCGCTATCAGGCGATACGCCGTAGCTAAAGAGCGACGGAAATATCATAAAGCCCGCAAGCACGGCGATGAGGGTGTTTAGGATGCCCGTGATGATAGAGATTTTAACCAGCCCTTCGTCTTTTTTAACGAAGCTTGAAAGCGTGATCATCACGCCAAAACCAAGCGAAAGCGCGAAAAATACCTGCCCCAAAACCTCGACAAAAAGCTTTAAATTTATCTTTGAAAAATCGGGCGTGAGGTAAAATTTAACCCCCTGCGCCACGCCATCTAAGGTCAAGTTTTTTACGATCATCACGATCATCAGCACGAAAAGTAGCGGCATGAGGTACTTCGCCGAACGCTCTATACCGCCGACTGCGCCCTGCACCAAGATCGCGTAGTTTACGAGTACGAAAACCAGTGTCGCAAAGCTAATAGCCAGCGGATCGCTAACGATATTTTGCTCGTAAAACGCGCTCGTAGCCTCAAAACTAAGCACCTGCGAAAGATCAAGCATGCCAAATGCGATCTGCGCGATGTAGTTTAGCACCCAGCCGCCGATAACCATGTAGTATGCCATGATGCCAAATGCCCCAAGCAGCCCCATCCAGCCCACGATTTTCCACGCCGGATTTATATTTTTACCGCCGAATGCGTCCACGGCGTTGCATTTTAGACGTCTGCCGATCGCATTTTCAGCCAAAATCATCGGTATACCGATCACGATCATCGCGATGCAAAACACGAGTACGTAGGCGCCGCCGCCGTTTTGCCCGACCAGATACGGGAAGCGCCACGTCGCGCCAAAACCGACCGTAGCCCCCGCAACGGCTAAAATGTATGTGAGCTTTGAACTCCACGATTTTCTATCCATCTGTATACCTTTACGAAAAAGAGAGATTATATAAAAATTTTATTTAAAGTTTTTAGAACCATCTTTGAAATTTAAAACAAATCTGGATTAAAATCGGTAAATATTATTAGAAAAAGGCTACTTGGCATAAATTTAAAGGCGTAAATTTATGCAAATTTACGCCAAATTATTATTTTCTAACGACATGCAAGAACTGCATATGTTTGCGGTATTGCTCGATTACGTCATTTATCAGCGTGGCCTCGCTCCAACCAAGCACGTCGTAGTCTTGACCGCCCTCTTTTAGATATACCTCGGCTCTGTAATAAAGATCGTCGCCCTCAAGCTCTCTAGTGTAGTCCGGGCTCTGGCTTTTGGTGAGATATACGCCGTATCTAAAGTCCATCTCGTCGCCAAGTCCGACGTTTAAATTTACGAAATTTTCAGCTTTTGTTACATTTGCCTCAAGGCCGTTTTTGGCAAATTCCTCTTTTAGCTCGTTAAAGGCTTTTAGCACGACTTCGTTTAGAAATTTACTGCCGTCTTTTTTGCTAGGTAGAGTGATGATAGCGCTTAGTCGCTCTTGCCAAGGCTTTGAAAGATCGCTAAGAGGCATGTTATTAAAGTTATTTGTCTCTTTTTTGGTCACATCGACGCGCAGCGCCTTAAATAGCCCAAAAATCGCACCCAAAAGCACCACCGAAAACGGCAGCGCCGTAGCGATAGTAAGCGCTTGAAGCGAGCCAAGGCCGCCGGCTAGCATCAAAAATGCCGCCACGACGCCCACTGTAACGCCCCAAAAGACCTTTTGCCAAACCGGCGTATCGTCCTTGCCGTTTGAGCAAAGCATATTCATCACGATCGCCGCTGAGTCGGCCGAAGTGATGAAAAATATGACGATCATAAAGACTGCGATCGTGCTTAGCACGCCTGAAAAGCTAAATTTCTCCAAAAACATAAAAAGCGCCGAAGCCGAGTCGGAATTTACGGTCGTCGCAAGCTCGCTAAAGCCACTTTGCACAAGCGCGATCGCCGAGTTGCCAAAAAAGCTCATCCAGGCAAATGTGAAGCCGGTTGGCACGAAAAGCACGCCGATCACAAATTCTCTTATCGTCCTACCCTTTGAAATTTTGGCGATAAACAGCCCCACAAACGGCGACCAAGATAGCCACCAAGCCCAGTATAGCAGCGTCCAACCGCCAAGCCAGCTCTCGTTTTGTCTCTCGTAGGCGTAGAGATTAAAGGTGTTTGAAATAAGCGTCGATACGTAGTCGCCGCTGTTTTGCACAAACGACTTTAAAAGCTGCGTCGTATCGCCCAAAAATAGTATCAAAAACATAAAACATATAGCTAGC
>CAURWB010000084.1:0-6945 GCA_963528245.1 uncultured Campylobacter sp.
TCATCGATAGGGCGGGCAAGGACATCAAGGATATCCACGTGCGGGTGCTAGGAAAGCCTAACGGCGGCATCGACATCGCCTATAACGTCTCCGAGCATGCGCTGCTGACGCACGACGGCGTGCCGATCTGGGGGCTGTATCCGGACTATCTAAACGAGGTCGAAGTAAGCTACGTTTTTAACGGCGAAAAGAAGGTCGAAAAGTATAAAATTTACGCTCAGCCGATCGTGACGTATAGCCGTGATTATAGATTTAGCCATATGCAAAAGATGAAGGTTAAAAAGGTCGATCCTGCCTTTAAAAACAGGCTCTACCTCATCAACAACACGATCACGAGCGTTTATAAGCCGCTTGATTGGAAAAACGGCGGTGCGGCTAGCTGGAACGATTTCACAGAAAATTTCGTCGTCGATACGCAGGGCGAGGTCAGATGGTATCTGGACTATCAGAAATTTTACGACCGCAGCGAGCGCAGAGTGATGGACGGCGGCATGATGATGGGCTTTCATCAGCTGCTAAACGGCGATCTTAGCTGGGGCATGGCGCAGCGATATATGCGCTACGATATGATGGGCAAGGAGGTGTATAACCGCGAGTTGCCGCGCGGCTACATCGACCTTAGCCACGAGGTGATGCCACTAAAGGGCGATCATCTGCTGCTTCGCGTTGCCAAATATAACTACCATCATCCTGACGGCAGAATTTCGCACACGATCAGAGATCACATCATCGAAGTGGACGGCAGCGGCAAGGTCGTGGACGAGTGGGATCTGAATGAAATTTTCGGCAAAAACGTCTACCGCAGCAGCCTCATCAAAGCTCTTGACGCTCGTGCCGTATGCCTAAATATCGATATGGACGCCAAAGAGATCAAAATCAGCGATGATCTGCCTTTCGGCGACGTGACATCGACCGGCACGGGACGCAACTGGGCGCACGTAAACTCCATCTCATATGACCCTAGCGACGACAGCATCATCCTCTCGCTTCGCCACCAAGGCATTGTTAAGATCGGCCGCGACAAAAAGGTAAAATGGATCCTCGCATCGCCTGAGGGCTGGAGCGCAGACTTTAAAGAAAAGGTGCTAGTGCCCGTGGATAAAAACGGCAACAAAATCAAATGCGAAAACTCAAAATGCGAGGGCGATTTCGACTGGTCGTGGACGCAGCACACCGCGTGGCTAACTCCGCGCTACGATAACAAGGGCTCCGTAAAGCACATCAGCGTATTTGACAACGGCGACGGCCGCGGCATGGAGCAGCCTGCGCTAAAAGAGCAAAAATACTCTCGCGCGGTCGAGTACAAGATCGACGAGAAAAAGGGCACGGTAGAACAGACGTGGGAGTTTGGCAAGGAGCGCGGATTTGACTTCTATAGCGCGGTTACTAGCAACGTGGAGTGGCAAAAGGATAAAAGCACGTACTTCATCTCAAGCTCGAACGTCTATCTGCTAAAGCCCGATAAGACGATCAAAATGGTGCTCGTGGAGATCGATCCAAAGAGCAACGACATTAAATTTGAAATGGACGTGGAGTCTGCGTCTAGAGACGACGTAGCCTACCGCGCGATGGTGATCGATCCGAATATCTTTGAGTATTAAAATTAGCCTTTTCCGGTTTAGTTTTTCCGGCCGCCGCCAAACTCGGCGCGCGGCTGGATTCGGTGTTTGTGCGGCGGGTTAAATTTGAAAGAAAATTTGGCTCGCCACTTTGTTTAAATTCAACTTACTCGCTGAAATTTTATCCGCAGCGCCGTCAAATTTGACTCGTTAAATTTGCCTAGTTTAGCCCGCTTAATCTCAAATTTACCCTTTCTTTTATACAATCTTTAAAAATTACCGCAAAGGAAATTCGATGAAAACGATCTCCAAGATTATACGAACTCTAGCCGCCGTTTGCCTGCTCGGCATCGGTGCAAACGCGCTGGAGGAAGGCACGGACTATCAGACACTAGAAAAGCCTCTAAGCGTGCCCAAAGATAGCGTAGTAAAGGTCTTTAGCTACGAGTGCGTCCACTGCTACAAATTTGACCGAAGCGTAACGCCGAAGCTATTTAGCGAGCTAGACGGGGTCAAATTTATCCCGTACCACCTAAAAACCAAAGGCAAGCTGGGCGAAACGGCGAGTAAAATTTTTGCCGCGATGATCGTTTTGGACGAGGCTAGCGACGTTAGCTTGCTTAGCGACAAGTCTAAATTTAAAAAGGCCAAATTTGCGATCTATAAGGCCACTCACGACAAGGACGACGATTTTAACGGCGGCAAAGATAAGGCTAGGTTTATCAAAGAGGCTCTTAGCGCGGCAGGCGTGAGCGATGCGGACTACGACAAGGCTCTGGCTAGCCAGCGCGCGCAAGAAATTTTAAAAGCGTGGGACGATAGCTACGACGTGGCAAAGATCCAGGGCGTGCCTGCATACGTGGTCGGCGGCAAATACCTGATAAACGTGAAGGCGATCGGCTCGGTAGACGCGATGGCGGCGGCAGTGAAGGAGCTGCTAGCAAAATAATGGACTACAATATCGAAAACAAGGGCTTTGTCTGCTTTGTGTATAACTTGCAGCGAAGGCGGGCGTTTTGGGCGGCGTTGCTTGCGGTTTTAGCGATCAAATTTATCTTGTGCGAGCTGTTTTTGGGCGGCGCGGTTGCGGACGCGCTCGTAGTAAAGCTACGCTTTGCGACGCTATTTGCGGCGTTTGGCGTGTGCGTGGCGATGTGCGCCCCTAAGGTTTTTGGCATCAAGCTCGCGGGATTTTTCCTGATTTTTTTAGGCGTGATATTTGGACTTGATTACTCCACGAGCGATTTTAGCGGCGTTAGCGAGATTAGTTTTCCTTTTGCGCTACCGTTAAATGAAATTTGCCCGAGTCTTTTTGCGCCTGATTTTAGCGCGGCAAACGAGGCTGGATTTATCAAAATTTACGCGTGGGCGAATTTTGCGTTTTTTGCGGTGTTTGGGGTGTTTTGTCTTGTGATGATACTAAGCTGGTTTGTGTATAATGCCCGCAGTAGCGAAATCAATCAAATTTAGATTTAGGATTCCCCGCGCTTGACGGATTTTAAAAGTAGTTTTTGATTAAGGCGCTCGGTCACATACTATATGTATGCTCCCGTCACGCCTAATCAAAAACTATTTAAACTACGCCTGCCGACGTCTGGAATATTTATCTCATAGCTTACTAAATTTGCAAATTTGACGTTTTCAGAGTGCGGGTTTCGGTGAGTCAAATTTGAAGCCGAAATTTGCAAATTTAATTTCAAATTTTAGCGAAAAACGATAAGGCGAAGTATTTTTTCTTTAGACGAGGCGGAAATGAGCCGAGCGAGGGCGCATACATATAGTATGTAACTGAGCTTCGGCGAAATTTCTAACGAAGTATAAAGGAAAAAGACAAGCCGCAAAGTTAAATTTATTCGCCGCTTAGTAGGATGTATCCACTTTCACTGATATTTTTAAATTTAACCCCCAGCTCTCGCTTTAGCCTCAGCACGACGTTTTGTATCGCGCCCTTACTCGTTTGCTCGCCCTCATAGACGAACTCCTCGATCATCTCGTAGCTCACGAGCTTGTTTAGATTATACGCAAAGAGCCAAAAGAGCTTGTTTTGCAAAAAGGATAGATAGATTTCCTCGCCGTTTTTGTAGATCTTTTCTTTGGTGAGATTTATGCTCGTTTGCGGGCTCAGGCGCACGAGCTTTTCGTCCTTTTCGTAGGTTAGAGCCACTAGCAGGCGGCAAAGCGCGGCGATATCGACGGGCTTTTTTAGAAACGACGCCGCGCCGTGCTCGATGCTTTTGATTAGGTTGTCGTCGGTGTCGTAGGAGGTAAAGACGATAAATTTTTGCGCGGGTTTGATGCGCATCATCTCCTTCATCATCTCAAAGCCGTTCATCGCGGGCATGTGGATGTCGGTGATGACGATGGCGGGGGCTAGCTTTTTAAAGCGCTCCAGCCCCTCTAGCCCGTCGCCCGCACCCCAGACGCTCAGGCAATACGGCTTTAGTCCGCCTATTAGCAGCTCCCTTGCGATCTCGTCGTCCTCGACGATGAGGACGCTCAGGTCTTTAAGTAGCTTTAAATGCTCTTGCATCTCACTCCTTTAAATTTATCTCAAAGCTCAGCTCAAACGTCGTCGGATCGCCCGCGCTTAGTAGCTTGACGTCGCCTGAAAGCTTCTCGTTTGCGAGCTTTTTACCGAAATACAGCCCGATACCGCTTCCTTGCTTTTTGGTAGTTTTTGGCTGGGTTAAAATTTTATCCCGAAGCTCCTTACTCACGCCGCTGCCGTAGTCCGTGACGGATATTTTGCACGTGCCGTTTTCAAATTTGACATCGATAAAAACCTGCCGCTTGGCAATCTCGTCTTTGTATCGCTCCACGACCGCGTCTTTGGCGTTGTGAATGAGGATGAGTAAAATTTGCTGCACGATGCCCATTCGCTGCGTGACCTCTTCGTCTTGAAACTCGCGCAAGCTTACCGCGACGTTTGCCTTGCTAAGCTCGGTGTGCATGAGCTTTAGCAGGTCTTTGATGCAGCGCTGCACGCTAAATTTTTGCGGACTGTCGCTGCTTTTATAAAAATTTCTAAAAATCTCGATCGTATCGCTCAAAAGCACGGTCGCGGCTTGGCCTTTTTGCAGCATACTCTCTAGCGTCGCGGCGTCTAGCTTGCCGTCTTTTTGTAGCATGAGCAGGCTTGAGATCATCAAATTTAGCGAATTAACCGGCTGGATAAACTGATGATTTATGCCGCTGATTAGCTCGCCCGCCTCGCTCATACGGGCTTTGTGCTTTAGCAGGGCTTCGTAGTCGTCTTGCAGGTTTTTGATTTTTGAGTACATAAAGTTATGCAAGAAATTTGCCACCAGCGCCAGCGCTGCGAACGCAAAAAGCAAGATAAGGGCGTTTTTTAGCGCGGAGTTAAGCAGCGCGGCGAGCTCCTTTTCGTTATCGGTGCCTGCGCCGATGAACCAGTTTAGCGTGGGGATCTCGGCGACGGAGATGAAATTTGATCCGATATTTAGGCTCGTGATATCCTCGTCCCGCAAGAAAAGCTCTTTAAATTTATCCTCGATCTGCTTTTTTAGCGCCGCGTCCTTCATCGGCGTTAAAATTTCGCCGCCGTGCGTGACGATGAAGGCGTAGGAGTCGGGCGCTAGCTTAAATTTTTCCATATTTTTTAGTATGTTTTGCAGCTTCACTACGCCGCAAAACACCCCCGCAAACGAGCCGCCGTCCATGACGGGCACGCATAAATTTAACGTTGGCTCGCCCAAAATTTTATGGCGCTGCATAAAATTTACCGTGGGCGCTAGCGTGTTTTTGGTCTCCTCAAACCACACAAGCCCCGTACGCAGGCTCTTTGGCATCGCCTCGTCGCCCTCTAGCTCCTTGCCGTCCACGAAAATTTCTCCGTCCTCGCGCAAAAACTGCAAGGCGTCGAATTCTGCGGAGTTTTCTTTAAAAAGCCGTATGAAGCCGCCGAGCTTTTCGTCGTCTCGTATCGCGCCTGCGTTTTGCATAAATTTAGCCGCGCGCACCAGAGAGTGCAGCCGCTCATCCAGCCAAAACGAGAAATTCCCGACGATATTTTCGCTAGCGGCGATCTTGTTTTTATCCGCGAGCGTCGTGATCTGTGCCTTGGCGTCCTCGTAGTTTTTCACGCCCAAAAGCACCACGAAAAGGCTTGCGAAAATGATGATGAAGTAGATTTTAAAATTATGTTCGCGTAAGGCTTTCATACGGCGAGTATAGCAAAATCGGTCTAAATTTAGACCGATTTAAGCTTTTTTGATAGTTAAAATTTTGCAAATAAACATCGCGGCAAGCACGACGAAGCAGACGCCAAAGCCGATGAGCGTGCAGTCTGCCATCGACATAAATTTGCTTGACGGGATCAAATACCAGCCGTCCTGATAAAGGTCCACGAGATACTTCTGAAAGCCGTCTAGCGTGACGCCCTCGGGCACTAGCGGATTATCGTAGCCGCAGTCGCCAGTAGGCAAGAACCAATCGGGCGCCCACCGCTCAAGCGGCAGGCCGAACGGATAGTGCGGCTCGGTCGAGCAGCCCTGCACGCCGAACGGATCGTCTCCGTGCACGGCGTCGTGGATCTTGGCGAGTTTGACGCTATACATTATGCCCTGAATCGCGCCCCAAAAGGCTAGCAGGTAGCCAAGCGCGGCGAGGAGCAAATTTTTGGGATTTATGATCGCGACCAGGCCTCCTAGCGCCATGCACAAAAATGCAAAGCGGATATAGACGCACTGCTCGCAAGGCGGCATATAGACGTAGTTTTGAAACAGCGAGTGCGCGAGGATCACGAGCCCCACGCTCACTGCTACGAGGATCGCCCACGGCAGGCGGCTATCTGCGAATTTCGCTATCTTTTCCGCAAATTTCATGCCCGCGCCCTATTTTTTAAGCAGCTCTTCAATTAGCTGCGCCATGCCGTCGATTGAGCTAATGGACTTCGTCATGATGAGGTATTTGCCGTTTACGACGAACGCCGGCACGCCCTGGATCTTGGCTACGTCGTAGCTCTCGTCCCATTTTTTAAGCAGTTCGGCAACCTTTGGATCTTCCAGCTTTTTTTGATAATCCGCTTCGCTGATACCCGCCGCGTCAAGCCCCGTCTTTAAAAACGCAGCCTCGTCCTTGCCGTCGCTCCAGCGCTGCTTTTGATCGTGATAGGCCTTGTAGTAGGCAAATTTAGCCTTTTTAAACAGCGAGTTTTCATCTAGCAGGCTTACGCCTTTTTCCTCGTCCATCACGGCTAAAACGGCAAAAATTTTACTCGCTGCCTCGCCGTATTCGCCCTTGGTTTTTAGATGAAACGGTACGTATTTTAGCCCCGCAACCTTTTCTACGACCTTTGGGGTGACGGTTTTGTCGTATTTGTAGCAAAACGGGCATGCGTAGCTAAAGACCTTAACTAGCGTGTTTT
>CAURWB010000085.1:0-6618 GCA_963528245.1 uncultured Campylobacter sp.
ATGTCGCCGCGGCTGAGGAAAAGGGCGCGCAGGTATTTATCGCGGCAGCCGGCATGGCGGCGCATCTAGCGGGCGCTATCGCAGCAAACACCACTCGTCCCGTGATCGGCATACCGATGGCAGGCTCCGCGCTTAGCGGCGTGGACGCGCTTTACTCGACCGTGCAGATGCCGGGCGGCATGCCTGTGGGCACCGTGGCGATCGGTAAGGCGGGTGCGGTAAACGCAGCCTATCTGGCGCTACAAATTTTAGCCCTAAACGACCAAAATCTAGACGAAATGCTAAAAGCCGACCGAGCGGCGAAAGCTAAGCAAGTAGAGGAAGACTCGGCGAAGGTGGAAGTTTTACTCGCCTAAAGGAGCAAATATGCAGACATACTTAAGCATAGACGAATTTTGCAAGCTCGTGCACCTAGAGCGCGAGGTAATCGAGGGGATGATAAACCGCGGCGTGCTAAATACGAAAGAAGAAGGCGGCGAGATCCTCATAGAGGCTAGCCAAGGCACGATGAGCGTAGTGCCTAGCGTCGTGGCCGTACCTGCGCCCCAGATCGGTGCCGATGGCTTTAGCTTCGTGGAAAAGACGATCGGCACGATATTAAATTTGCACGAAAAGGTGCTTGATGCCAAAGACGAGACGCTAGAGACCCTGCGCAACGAAAATAAATTTTTAAAAGAGGCGCTAATCTCGATGCAAGAGCTTTACGACGAGGATAGAAAAACGGTAGAAACGCTCACGAAACAGCTAAAAAATTCGCAAGATGAAGTCGAGTTTTTAAAGCGAAAATACAAACTCATGTGGAACAAAGCGGTTGAAAATTTTAAAGGCGGCAAGGAGTAGTCGTGGAAATTTTAGCGGTAGAGGGTTTTAAAATTTACGGACTAAAAACTCGCACCAAAAATGCCGACGAGATTAACGGCGACGGTAAAATTCCGGCATTGTGGGCTAAATTTACAAAAGAATTTTATGGCGGCAAAAGCGAAATTTACGGCGTTTATTGTAGTTACGAAAACGGCGTAAACGGGTTTTATGATTTATTTATCGGTACGAAGTCGCTTTGCTCAGGCGGCGAAATTTTAGAGATAAAAAGCGGCAAATACGCTGTTTTTAGCTTTCCGAGCGAGCCGCAAAACGTAGCGAAATTTTGGGGAGAAATTTGGAAATATTTTGAAGGCTCAAAGCTAAAACGAGCCTACGAAACGGATTTTGAGAAATATTTAAACGAAAAAATAGAAATTTACATATCAATAAAATAAAAGGTAAAAAATGACGTTTTCAGAGATTATTTTGACATTGCAAAACTACTGGCACGAGCAGGGTTGCGTGATACTGCAACCATACGATATGCCTGCGGGCGCGGGCACCTATCATCAGGCGACTTTTTTAAGAAGCCTGGGGCCAAAGCCGTGGGCGACGGCGTATGTCGCCCCATCTCGCCGCCCGACCGACGGTAGATACGGCGAAAACCCAAACCGCCTGGGTGCATATTATCAGTTTCAGGTGCTCATTAAACCAAGCCCTGAAAATATACAGGAGCTTTATCTAAAAAGCCTCGAAAAGCTCGGGTTAAATTTGAAAAATCACGACATCCGTTTCGTCGAGGATAACTGGGAGAGCCCGACGCTGGGCGCTTGGGGGCTAGGCTGGGAGGTCTGGCTAGACGGCATGGAGGTGACGCAGTTTACGTATTTTCAGCAAGTTGGCGGCATCGCGTGCGAGCTGGTTTCTGCTGAGATCACCTACGGCCTTGAGCGACTAGCAATGTACTTGCAGGACGTAAATAGCGTCTACGATATCGTTTGGGACGATAGGGGCGGCAACATCGTTACCTACGCCGACGTGCATAAGCAGGGCGAATTTGAGTGGAGCAAATATAACTTTGAAATCGCGGACGTTGATATGCTGTTTCGCCAGTTTGAAAATGCATTTGGCGAGTGTAAACGCTGCCTAGAGGCTAAAATTTCGCTGCCTGCGTATGATTATTGCATGCTTGCGGCTCATACGTTTAACGTCCTTGACGCGCGCGGAGCGATCAGCGTAACGCAAAGGCAAGACTACATCCTAAAAATCCGCGAGCTGGCCAAAGAGTGTGCGCTGACGTACAAGGCTAGCATAGATGCCGCAATTGACGCGAAAGGCGAATAAAATTTGATGAAAATCGGCGAAATTTATAAAATTTTAGACGAGATTAGTCCGTTTGCGAGTCAAGAGGAGTGGGATAATAGCGGACTGCTATTGGGTTCGTTTGAGGCGAGCGCGCAGCGCGTTTGCCTTAGCCTTGACGTCGATGATGAGCTTTTAGACGAGGCGCAGCCAAATTCGCTCATTATCACGCATCATCCGCTCATTTTTAAAGGGCTAAAATCGCTAAATTTAGATAAATACCCAAGCAGCCTAATCGCAAAGATGATGGCTAAAAATTTAAGCTTGATCGCTATGCACACAAACTATGATCTAAGCCATCTAAACGAGTACGTGCTAAGCGAAATTTTGGGCTTTACGCCAAAAGAGCGCGACGGATTTTTGCTTTATGCGGATGTAAATTTGAGCTTTGACGAGCTTTGCGAGAGAGTAAAAGCAAAGCTAAATTTAAGCCATTTAAGAGTTTGCAAAGGGCGAAAATTTGACCGCAATACGCAGGTAAAGCGCCTTGCGTTTTGTACGGGAAGCGGCGGAGATTTGATTGATGGCGTTAAAGCGGACGTGTTTTTAACGGGCGATTTAAAGTACCACCAAGCCATGAGCGCCGCGCAAAATAATCTCACTATGCTAGACATCGGGCACTTCGAGAGCGAGCGGTATTTTGGGGAGTCGCTTGCAAAATATTTGCAAATTTTGCCGATTCCTACTATAATATCCAACTCAAAAAACCCGTTTTCATACAGTTAAAGGAAAAAGATGAATAAATATTTAGAACAGCTAGTCGAGCTTTCAAACATCGATAAAGATATCGACGATTTTACTCCGCGCCTTGAGAAGGTTCAAAGCGTTTTAAAAGCGACTAAAGACGAGCAGGTGGCGATTTTGGCGCAGATCGAGGAAGCGGCTACGAGCGTGACCGAGCTAAAAAATCAAAAATCTCAAACCAACGCGCACATAGCCGAATTTAGCGCGAAAATAAAAGACGTCGCCAAAAAAAGCGGCGCGGCAAAAACTGAAAAAGAGATAAAAGCACTTCAACTAGAAGACGAGCTAGCTAAAGAACAGCTAGAGGCCGCAAACGAAGAGGTCGAAAGACTAGAAAAAATCATAGACAGCAAAAATGCGCTAAAAAGCGAGCTTGAGGCCAAGGCTGCTGAATTAGGCGAAAATTTGACCAAAATCGAGAGCGAAATCTCGGCCGAGGTTGGCGCCATCGAGCAGCAAAGAGATGAAATATACGCTAAGAAAAATAAACTAGTCGGTGAGATGAATCAAAAAATCTTGACCTTTTACGAGAAAATCCGCAAATGGGCGCACAACACAGCCGTCGTACCGGTCAAAAAGCAGGCCTGCTATGGTTGCTTTATGCAGATAAACGACAAGACTTATTCTGCCGTTATCAAGGGCGAAGATATCGTGACATGTCCTCACTGCGGCCGAATTTTATACAAAGAAGCGGCGAACTAGCCTTTAAATTTGATAATAATTTATTACGTTTTAGTCCTTGCGGCGTTTGCCTTGGGGGCTTTACCGCTTGCGATTTTAGCTTTTAAGAAAAAGTACAGAGTCTCGATCCCAGCTAGATTTTTTTTGTTTAAAAATCCCAAATTTGACACCTCACTCGTGCATTTTCATGCGTGCAGTTTTGGCGAAGTGCGCTCTATCGCGCCGCTAGTTAGTAGATTTAAAGATGCGGCCGCAGTCTCGGTCGTAACCAAGACGGGCTTTGACGAGGCTAAAAAGATCACGCCAAATACGCGCTTTTTGCCGTTTGAGATATTTTTACCGTTTTGGCTAAAACCCGCTAAAATCACGATTATTTTTGAAGCCGAGCTTTGGTTAGGGCTTATTTTTTGGGCTAAATTTAAGGGCTCTCGCGTTATTTTGATAAACGCTAGGATCTCTGATAGAAGCTACAAAAGCTATCTCAAATTTAGCTTTTTTTACGGATATTTGTTTAAATTTATAGATAAAATTTACGCTCAAAGCGATCTAGATAAAGAGCGTCTACAGCGGCTCGGCGCCAAAAATATCGTCGTTAGCGGCAATATAAAATCAGCCTTTTTACCAAATCCGAGTAAAATTTACGACAAGCCAAAAGAGCGCGTGATCGTACTGGCTAGCACTCATGCAGGGGAAGAGGAGCTGATTTTGCGCGAGCTAAATTTGAGTGCAGACGACAAGCTGATTTTAGTTCCGCGTCATCCGGAGAGGTTCGGCGAGGCGGGCGAGATTTTGGCTAAATTTGCCGCAAAAAACGGACTAAGTTTTGCTAAATTTAGCGAAATGAAAAATTTCGACGCACAATGCGTGCTGGTCGATACGATGGGCGAACTGGTAAATATTTATAAATTTAGCGACGTCGTCGTGCTCGGCGGTAGCTTCGTGCCAAACGTCGGCGGGCACAATCCTATTGAGGCGGCGCAGTTTGAAAACTCCGTGATAAGCGGGGAGTTTATATTTAATCAAAAAGCCCTGTATAGTGTGGTAGAGGGGATAAAATTTGCAAAAGCGGGCGAGATAAATTCGCTTTTAAAGCAAGATTTACCCAAAGCAAAAATAGTCGCCAAAGGCGATGTAAGCGAGATTTTAAAAGATATTGAGGAAAATTTATGAAAGAAGAAAAAGCCTATAAACTGCTGGCGATTCAGGAAGACATCTCAAACAACGAGGCAAAGGAACTGATCGATGCGGGGCTGGTTAGCGCCAAAGGACAGAGGATTGCCGTGGCGCGCGCGATGATGAGCGTGGCGACTAAATTTAATGTGCAAAAGCTGCCGCGTCCAAGCGTGATTTTTGAGGATGAAAACCTGATCGCGGTTGATAAACCGGCATTTTTAACATCGGAAAAAGTGAGCGAAATTTATAAATTTCCGCTACTTCACAGGCTCGACAAGGAAACGAGCGGCGTACTTTTGCTCGTGAAAAACGAGGAATTTCAAAAAAAAGCGATCGAGGAGTTTAAAAACTGCCGCGTAAAAAAAGAGTACGTCGCAGCTGTAAAAGGCATAGTGAGTGAGGAATTTAGTGTAAACGAACCTATAATCACGCTAAAAAACAGGGGCGGCGCGTTTTCTAAGATCTCGCCAAACGGCAAAGAGGCCTTTTCGCACGTAACTCCAGTGATGGTCGCCGGCAAAAAAAGTCTCGTAAAAGTCGAAATAAAAACCGGCAGAACTCACCAAATCAGAGTGCACCTAAATCACTCGGGATACGGGATCGTCGGCGATGAAAAATACGCTAAAAATAAATCCGCGAGAATGTATCTACATGCTTACAAAATCGAACTTCTGGGATATAAATTTAGGTCAAATTTGAGCAGTGATTTTAACAGGCTCGGTTTTGAAATTTCAAGAAATTTTGAGATTTAAAGAGCGATAAAGCTTAAATTTAATAAAATACGCGCTTTAGCTATAAATGTAAATAAAAGGTAGAACGTGTTTGAACAAATCAGCGAGTCGTTTCGTTTAGCCGTTAGTAAAATTCGTTTCGTAGACGATGAAAAAGCGCTAAATAACGCGCTTGACGTGCTTAAAAAAGCACTACTAAAAGCCGACGTTCATCACAAAGTTACCAAAGAATTGCTAGCTCTCATAGAGGCCGATCTAAAGCAAAGCGGGATAGGCCAAAAGCAGTTTTTAGATGCGATAAAGTCAAATTTGACGAAGGTTTTAACCGCGCCGGGCAATCAAGGCTTTGTCTTTGCGCCCGTGGCTCCTACGATTGTCCTTATGGCGGGATTGCAAGGTAGCGGAAAAACCACTACGACGATAAAGCTAGCAAATTATCTAAAGCTTAGAAAGAAAAAAGTTTTAGTCGCGGCGTGCGACTTGCAGCGCTTGGCGGCCGTCGAGCAGCTTCGTCAGCTTTGCGAAGCAAACGAGATAGAGCTTTTTAGCATAGAAAACGAAACCGATCCGCTAAACGTAGCCAAACAAGCGCTAGCTAAGGCAAAAAGTGGGCTTTACGACGTGCTTTTGGTTGATACCGCAGGACGCCTAGCGATAGATGAAGCTTTGATGAAGCAGATAAAAGACATCAAATCAGCGCTTGATCCGCATGAAATTTTCTACGTAGCTGATGCCATGAGCGGACAAGACGGCGTAAAAACGGCAAGCACGTTTAACGATGCGCTAAAAATAAGCGGAGTGGTGCTAAGTAAATTTGACTCGGATAGTAAAGGCGGCGTAGCTATCGGTATAGCAAAGCAGCTAAATATACCGCTTAGATTCGTTGGTATCGGCGAAAAAGTCGGCGATATGGAGAGCTTTATCCCTGAGCGTATCGTGAGCCGCATAATGGGCGAGGGCGACTTAGCGACGTTGGTTGAGAAAACTAGCGCCGTGATAGATGAGCAAGAAGCAAAAAGAATAAATAAAAAGATCAAAAAAGGGCAGTTTAACTTTAACGACTTTTTGTCGCAAATGGAAAGCGTAAAGAAGCTTGGAAATATGAAAAGCCTGATCGGTATGATAC
>CAURWB010000086.1:0-6312 GCA_963528245.1 uncultured Campylobacter sp.
CCCTTAAATCCATCTCGCGATACTTCGCCTTATAGTTTTACGCTCAAATTTGAAGTCAAACTTACAAATTTCAGCTTCAAATTTTACTCGCCGAGACCCGTACCTTGAAAACTTAAATTTAAAATCCGCGACGCGATAGCGTCAAATCTAAATCTGCGCACAGCGCAGCAACTTCTCACGTGCAGTGGGGTTAGAGAGGGTTTGGGAGAGGAAGGGGCGACGCTTCGTAAGTAGAACCCCTTCCTCTCCCGAAAAAAAGAAAAAGGGAGCTCTTTTGCTTCGGCGTTGCCTCGCAACTGCAAAGCAGAGCGTAATTTAAGCCCCTTCCCCCTTAACAAGAATGATTGGCTTACACAAAAAGCTTAGTGCACAACACCAAATTTAACCAAACCAAATTTAGCGTTTTAAAGATGCAGGTCTCGGCGCGTAAAATTTAAAAAATTATCCAAATTTGAATCCCTCTAAATTTCGCTCACAAATTTACTCAAATTTAAGCCCTTTCAAAGTACGGCCCAAATTCTAAGCCCGATTTTACGCGTTTTTAAACCTTAAAACTGTATAATCGGGGTCAAATTTATCAAAAGGCGATACAGATGATAAAAGGTATTTCTGGCTCGCGCATGGTGATGGAAGCCTTGCGCGAAGAGGGCGTAGACACGGTTTTTGGTTACCCAGGCGGCGCGGCGCTAAACATCTACGACGAGACGTATAAGCAGAGTTATTTTAGGCACGTTTTGACGCGTCACGAGCAAGCCGCCGTGCACGCCGCAGACGGCTATGCGCGTGCTAGCGGCAAGGTCGGAGTGGCGTTTGTAACGAGCGGCCCCGGCTTTACAAACGCGGTCACGGGTCTAGCCACCGCATACTCAGATAGTATTCCGCTTATATTAATCAGCGGCCAGGTTCCGACCTCGCTTATCGGCACAGACGCCTTTCAGGAGATCGACGCCGTGGGTATCTCGCGCCCGTGCGTGAAGCACAACTACCTCGTGCGCAGTATCGAGGAGCTACCGCGCATTCTAAAAGAGGCCTTTTATATCGCTCGCTCGGGACGCCCGGGGCCCGTTCACGTCGATATCCCAAAAGACATAACCGCGGCCGTGGGGGATTTTGATTACCCGACCGAGATAAAGATGCCGACATACAAACCGACCTACAAAGGCAACGCAAAGCAGATCAAAAAGGCGCTTGAGGTCATAGCCGAGGCCAAACGCCCGCTGTTCTATCTAGGAGGCGGCATCGTAGCGGCGAACGCTAGCGAGCTAGTGCGTAAATTTAGCGCAAAAACGGGCATCCCGGCGGTCGAAACACTGATGGGGCTTGGCGTTCTAGCACACGATGATAAAAATCTACTCTCGATGGTCGGCATGCACGGCAGCTACGCGGCAAATATGGCGATGAGCGAGACCGATCTCATCATCGCGCTTGGCGTGCGGTTTGACGACCGCGTGACGGGCAAGCTCAGCGAATTTGCCAAACACGCCAAAATCATCCACGTCGATATCGACCCTAGCTCGATCTCAAAGATCGTAAACGCGCACTTTCCGATCGTGGGCGATCTAAACTGCGTCCTAGAAGAGATGCTGGAAAAAGTAAGCGTAAACGAGCAAAATTTGACCGCGTGGCGCGAGATATTAGCCAGGTACGACGCGCTAAATCCGCTGGATTACAAAGATAGCGACGAGATCATAAAACCGCAATGGGTCGTGCGCGAAACGGCTAAAATTTTAAAAGAATCAGGCAAAGACGCCGTGATCGCCACCGACGTCGGCCAGCATCAGATGTGGGTCGCGCAGTTTTATCCGTTTGATAGGCCGCGTCAGCTGATAACTAGCGGAGGTCAGGGGACTATGGGTTACGGCCTGCCTGCAGCCGTCGGAGCAAAGATAGCAAAGCCTGAAGATATCGTCGTAAATTTCACCGGCGACGGCTCGATCCTCATGAACATCCAAGAGCTGATGACCGCCACCGAGATCGGCAAACCAGTCATCAACATCATCTTAAATAACAATTTCCTAGGCATGGTGCGCCAGTGGCAGACTTTTTTCTACGGCGAGCGCTACTCCTCGACCGACCTTAGCTTGCAACCTGATTTTGCAAAGATCGCGGAGGGCTTTGGCGGAACGGGCTTCGTGTGCCGCACGAAGGACGAGTTTCGCTCAGCGCTAAAAGAGGCGATGGCCTGCGGTAAAACAGCGGTGCTAGACGTGCGCGTGGATAGATTTGAGGACGTACTGCCGATGGTTCCTGCGGGTGCGGCGATATACAACATGATCTTAAAAAGCAAGGAATAAAAATGAGCATAAGAAGAGTGATTTCAGTCATCGTGCTAAACGAGCACGGCGTTTTATCGCGCATTTCCGGGCTTTTTGCTGGGCGCGGATACAACATCGACACGCTCACGGTTGCACCGATCCCGGGCACCGAGCTTTCTCGTATCAGCATCGTCACCAGCGGCGACGAGCGCGTGCTCGAGCAGATCGTAAAGCAGCTACACAAGCTAATACCGACCTACAAAGTCATCGAAAGCGGCGAATTCGTCGAAAAAGAAATGGCGCTGGTAAAAATCCCGTTAAGCGAAAATTTCGGCGGGCTAGACGCGATATTAAAAGCCTACAACGGTATCGTAGCCAACACCAACGAGAACTACATCGTCGTCATGGTCAGCGACGACGCGAGCAGGATAGAAAATTTCCTCAAAGCTATCAAAAAATTTAACCCAACAGACGTCGTGCGCGGCGGCTCTGTACTAATGGATCTATGATGAAACTAAGCGAAATTTATAAAATTTTAGGACTGGAATTTAGCGGCGAGGAGCTAGAGATCACGGCTCTAAATTCGCTCTCAAAAGCTGGAGCTAGCGAGCTTGGCTACTGCGATAGCGAGAAAAACGCTAAATTTATCGAAGGCTCAAAGGCGGGCGCGATTTTAGTCGCGTCAAATTTAAAAGAGCTCGTCGGTGCGCAAAGTAGGGCGGTAGTGGTAGAAAACCCGCACCTTGCCTTTGCTATTTTGAGCGAATATTTTGCCAGAGAGCTTCTAGCCTCCCAGCCGCAGCCTGCTCAAATTTCGCCAAGCGCAAAGATAATGCCAAACGTCTATGTGGGCTCTGGCGCCGTGATCGGCGATAATACCCTCGTGATGGCAGGCGCCTACGTCGGCGATAACGTAAAAATCGGCGCAAACTGCGTCATCCACCCAAACGTCGTCATCTATAACGACACAGTTATCGGTAACGGCTGCCGCATCAACGCAAACGCCGTCATCGGCAGCGACGGCTTTGGATACGCACACACGAAAACGGGCGAACACGTGAAAATTTACCACAACGGCAACGTCGTTTTAGAGGACTTCGTCGAGATCGGCGCATGCACGACGATAGACCGCGGCGTGTTTGAAAGCACGGTCGTAAAAGCGTACGCCAAGATCGACAATCTCGTGCAAATCGGCCACAACTGCGAGATAGGCTACGGTTCGATACTAGTCTCTCAGGTAGGGCTAGCAGGCTCGACGAGGCTAGGACGCAACGTCGTGATGGGCGGACAAAGCGGCTCGGCGGGGCACTTAAAAGTCGGCGACTTTGCCCAGATAGCAGCGCGCGGTGGCGTGTCAAAGGATATCGCTGGCGGTAAAAAATATGCAGGCGCATATCCGATAATGGAGCTGGCCGACTTTTTCAAACTGCAAGCTAAGATCGCTAGGTTTTTTAAAAAGAACTAGAAATTTGACGGCTTTTCATAATCGCCGTCAAATTTGACTATCAAAGGCGTAAATTTGAACGCAAAATCCACAGAAAAAAGCAAAAGAAAAGAAATTTTAAAAGTCATAAAAGAAAAAGAACTGGCCGAATTTAGGCAAAATTTGCCTATGTCAGAGGATAAATTTATACAGCTTTTTGAGATTTTGGATGCCGAGCTTCACGCGCACGGCTGCGATCACAGCCTAAAACTCACCGAGCAAATTCTCTCAAATTTGGGCGTAAAAGACGTTTTGAGCGTGCTTGCGTGGCTCGAAGAGCAGGGTGGATACTGCGACTGCGAAGTGATGATGAATGTGGAGCAAAAATTTGAATATTTGGATGAAAGTTTGTAAATTTTGTTCGCTTGCAAAATGCCGAAAATTCGTGTTTAAAAAACTCACTTTTGCAGTTCTTACCACAAATATCCTCTTTAAAATCAGTTAAATCTCCTGCATTGTTTTCCGTAGTCCAGTGATTTTCTATCCGAACGATCGCGCGCAGCTTCACGTAAGATTTGCGAAATCCTCTGTATTCTCCGGTGTTGTTTTTGAATTCACGTCGCAATACATAAAGCCGTTATTTAAGGCCAATGACGTTTTTCATATTTTATTTTTGCCGCTTTGATTTTCTCAAATAATTTTTCGGTAAATGTTTTTATCGGCACAGCTTTTAATCTTGCCTAGGCGGCTTAAATTTTAACGCGAGAAAATTTGAGATGAAGGGGAGGGTCAAATTTAGCAGAAGTGAAAAAATCTAAATTTGACGCCGCAAATTTACCGCGTCAAATTTAAGTCAAAATTTACGCTATTTTTTATAGCTTTTTACGAATTCGCCGATCCTCTCGATACCTTTTTTGATACTCTCCAAATCGGTCGCAAATGATAGCCTAAAGTATCCGTCCATACCGAAACCAACGCCAGGTACCACGGCAACTTTCGCCTTTTCTAGCAGCTCTTTGCAAAATTTCATACTATCAGGCTCAACCTCGGAGCAGTTGATGAAAAGATAAAACGCGCCGTCGGGCTTAAGCACGCTAAGTCCCGGTATAGCGTTTATCATCTCAACGCCTAGATCGCGGCGCTTTTTAAACTCGCCCTTCATATACGTGATATCCTCGTCGGCTTTGCCGAGTAGCGCAGGGATGGCGCCGGCTTGCGTTAAGGAGTTTATGTTGCTCGTGCTTTGGCTTTGTAGCTTGTTTACCGCGGCGTTTAGCTCTTTAAACGGGCTAGCCATGTAGCCAAATCTCCAACCCGGCATCGCGCCGCACTTGCTTAGGCCGTTTATCGTGATCGTGCGGTTAAACATATCCTCGCTCACCGCCGCAGTCGCGACGAATTCGCCCTCGTAGTTTAGCTTTTCGTACATTTCGTCGCTAGCTACGATGATTTTCGTGCCTTTTAGCACTTCGCCCAGCGCCTCCAGCTCTTTGCGGCTATATATCGCGCCCGTCGGGTTGCAAGGGCTGTTTAATACTAAAATTTTAGTTCTAGGAGTGATCGCCGCTTTTAGCTGCTCGGGAGTGATTTTAAAGCCGGTCTTTTCGCTAGTTTCGATAAAAACTGGATT
The DNA here is from genome assembly GCA_963528245.1 of uncultured Campylobacter sp. GTDB lineage: Bacteria > Campylobacterota > Campylobacteria > Campylobacterales > Campylobacteraceae > Campylobacter_A. Next base: position 5,309 of record CAURWB010000086.1, read on the forward strand.
ACCGCCGCTAAATTTGACCATCTCCGGGTAGCTCACCCAGTATGGGCTTGGTACGATGACCTCGTCGCCCTCGTCGATTAGCGCCTGAAATACGTTAAAAAGCGAGTGTTTGGCGCCGACGTTGGTGATGATTTGATTTGGCGCGTAGTTTAGACCGTTGTCGCGCTTTAGCTTTGCGGCGACCGCCTCTCTCACCTCGGGCGTACCCGCTACGGCTGTGTATTTGCCGCAGCCTTTATCTAGGGCGAATTTTACTTCGTTTTTGATGATCTCGGGCGTGTCAAAGTCCGGTTCGCCCGCGCCGAAACTGATCACGTCCTCGCCGCGGGCTTTCATCTCTTTTGCCTTGGTGCTGATTTCGATGGTTAGGCTCTCGCCTAGCACCTGAACTCTTTTTGATAGCATTTTTACTCCTTTTTATAAATTTAAGATATAGTTTTTAGATAGCCGTTATCGTTTAAAAACAAATACATTTCGCCTAAAATTTGCTTGCGCTGCGAGTCGGTTACGAGTTTTGACTTTTCGATGCGCTCGTTTAGGATATCCTGTATCTCGTAGATGTCGTAGTCAAGATCCTCCATGATATCAAGGATAGACTGGCTTTCTAGCAGGTGCGAAACCTTAAATCCCTCTGCGTCTATCTCGATAGTGGCTTCGGTCGGGTGGGTAAAGAGATTGTGTTTCATGCCCAGCACCTCCTGATACGCTCCGACTAGGAAAAATCCCAAAAAGTACTCCTCTTTTTCCACGTCCACGTCGTGCAAAAACAGAGGATTTTCCTCGTCGTCAAAGCCTATCTCGCCGTCGCTATCGCAGGTGATATCCCACAGAGACGCCGAGCGAGTAGGGCGCACGTCTAGGCGGTCAAGCGGCATGATAGGGAAATTTTGCTTTAACCCCCAAAAATCAGGCAACGACTGAAATAGCGAGAAGTTTACGAGATAGCGTTCCTGCGCCTCCTCTTGCAGCTTTAAAAGCTCGGCATTGTGCTGTTTGGTGCCAAG
>CAURWB010000087.1:0-6142 GCA_963528245.1 uncultured Campylobacter sp.
ATATCAGAAACTGTTGAAATTGATAAGAGAGAATCCGCTTAACTTATCTTGAGCCATAAATTTTATCAAGAGTGCGTAACAAAAAATGAAAAAGCCTAAAATCGGCGTGATAATAGCTTCATCTTTAAATAGAAACGATTTGCTTTTCTTGCGTTCATTGTATTCTGTTCTTAATCAAAACCGAAGTCCTGATTATGTCTTGATCGTTGACGATAATCAAAACGAGACAATAAGTAAAGATGTACAGCGGAGAATTTTAGACCTAGAAAATAATAAAATTCACTACATAAAAAACCTACGAACCCCAAATATGAGTGGAACCGGAGCTTGGAACTCCGGGATTAAATGGTATGAAAAAATTTTTACTGAAGATGATTATATAGCTATTTTAGACGATGATGATAGCTGGTACGAAGAGTATATCGCTAGTTGTTATCGTGTGGTTACGTCATCGTCTAAAACGCTTGATGCTGTGTTTGGTTTTATAAAACGAAGCGATTGCGAAATGTGTAATATTTTTGAAGTTAAAGACATAAACATCAATAACTTTTTAAAAGGCAATCCAGGCATTCAAGGTAGCAATATGTTTTTTCGTCTTGGCGCATTAAGAGCCATAGGCGGTTTTGATGAAACACTTGCGAGCTGTACGGATAGAGATTTGATGATTCGTTTTTTACAAATGCACTCAAATGAAAATATAAAGATTATTCCAAAAATACTTGTCAATCACTTTGTTTCAAAAGATAGCGTTACATCGAATTTTACAGCTAAAACAAATGGCTTAAATAGCTTTCACATAAAATATATTAGATTCTACTCTGAAGACTTGCTTGATCGAGCCTTGCAAAGAGCTAAAAGGCTTTTTAATTACCAAGGAACAGATAATATCAAGAAAATTTTTAACCTTACCCATAAATATGCCAAAACAGAAAAGATAGTAATTGGCGTTGCCATTCATAATAATAAAAGTACGATACGTCGCTGCTTGGAGTCGATCCTAGCGCAAAATGACCTAAAACGAGATGTTTGGATTTTGATAGTAGATGATGATTCCGGTGATGGTTGGAAAAATAGCGTTAGCGATATCCTTACAAACGAAAAGGTTGTGGTGATAGATGTAAAAAATCACCACGCAGCCAAAACTAGAAATGATATAAACCGTCACATAAGAACACTTTTTGAAAATGTAGCATTTGTCGGTCGGTTAGATGCAGATGATGAATATGCTAGCCAAAATGTTCTTTCAAAGATAGAGCGTAAATTTGATAATATAAAGCCCGATGTTTTGGTAGCGGGAAACTACCTAAGGCTCGATGAAAAAGTTATTGATCGAGTTAATAAAGCAATGCCAAAGCTAGCTAATATGTCATATCTTTTAAATCGTTTAAAGCGCATGAGTGATGGTATTGCCGAGGCGGAGCTTCCCTCTTGCAATCTTTTTATAACACCAAATAGTTTGCAAGACTATCCTGAAATTGCGAGCGCGGAAGATCATTTTTTACTTGTGCGGCTTTTACTCAATGATAAAAATTTAAAAATAGAATTTGCCGAGGATATTTTGCTTACGATTTATAATCTAAGCGGAACCAAAACAGCAGACAACAAGCAAACAGAAAAATACCTAAGTGCCAGGAAACAACTATATGAGGAAGCGTTACGGCTATGCAAAATGAAGCAAGAAAAATAAAAGCTAAAGATATCTTAGATGATATGGGGATAAAAGATATTCATTATCTCGGACAAGGCTTTGAAGGCGTGGTGTTTCATGATAACGCGCATGTGTATAAAGTAATCATGCCGTTTTTTAAGGGTAAGAATAAATGGAATACCTATAGACATCTAACTTTTTTCTTTGAAAAAGAAAACTTTAAGTCATTTTATCATCTTGAAGAAGTAATAGAACACAAAAAGGTATTTATTCAAAAATATAAATACGAGCCATCTACTCCAGTGGATAAATTTACGCAAAAAGATATTATTTTATTTTTGACTGAGTGCTGGCAAAAAAAGATTATAGTACAGGATTGCAAAAAAGAGAATTTTATTCGAGTAGGCGAAAATTTAAAACTAGTCGATATGGACGCTAGCGTATATTATAGCGATAATCTATTTTTAAATGCATGCATTAGAATGTATCTATTTTTACATGAGCAGAATAATCCGCAATTAAAAAAACTGCAAAGAAGCGCGGTTAATAATTTTGACCTACCCCAACTAGAGGGTGCGCGTGAATTTATAAACGAAGTGTTTTCTAGTATAATATTTGCAGAGTCGAAAATAGCATTTCAAGATATGCTAATAAATAAATTTTCAAATTTAGAGTATGAAATTTATAATGCAAAAACGCTCCCGCATCTTGAGGACTTATTTTTTTCAAAAATAAAAGAAAATCTATATCTTTGTGATATTCAAATTTCCGATATTATTTTAAATGAAAATAACGATTTTGAACCGCGACTAATCGCCATTGGTTATAAACATTTAACTCCAATAAAAGAGAAAGTCTCCTTGCTTATAAAAACATGCGCGCAAGATGTTCAGACGATAGAAGCCAACATTAAACACATCGTCAAGCAACTTTCTTGCCCAAACGGTTTTTATGAAGTCGTAGTTTCTATCGATACGAAACAGGATGATTTTGCTAGGCAGTTTACAGACAATGCCGACCTTCAAAAACTTATAAATATCGTTGAAAATTTACGTCAAAAACGCATAATTGATAGGTTTGTGATCTATGATACTAGCCAAACGGCCAGGATAAACAAAGAGTGGTTTAATATTGAAACTAATCAAACACACTCTGTAACAAATATCCCCATAAGCTCACAGCTTTACGCCTTTGAAAAATGCGAAGGGGATTATGTTTTACAGATGGATAGCGATGTGCTTATCGGTAGGTTAGATATCAACCACTCATTTTTAACCAATATGATAAGCGAAATTCAAAAAAATAAAAGTATCTTATTTGTCGGTTTTAATATCTATAATCAAGAATCCAAGGCTTATTTTGGCTTTGAAAACGGCGGTTTTGTGCCAGAAGTTAGAATGGGGCTTTTTGATAAAAGGCGACTTTTTAGCGTTAGGCCTCTGCCAAATGCGATTGATGAAAATTTAAAATTACAACTTACTTGGTACCGTTCATTAGAAAAACTGCAAAAAGATACTGGATTTTGCTCTATAAGAGGCGGAGATAGGCGCAGCTACTATATCCATCCGCAAAATTACCGAAAAACAAACGCTTATAGCTGGATGAATATCTTAGATAGAGTGGAGCAGGGCTGTATACCAAATTTACAGTTTGGCGAGTTTGATTGCAATGGGTCGTTTTATGAGTGGTGTGCGCCTAAGCGTAGTGAAAAGATGATAGTGCTCTCTTGTTTTAAGGATTTGTCTATCCATAAATTTTTACGCATGTGGTTTTCTTTGATTAGTCAAACATTTCAAGAATTCGGAGTTATTTTTTATGACGATTGCTCAAACTCCGGTATTTCGATATTTATCGAGCAAATCATTAAGCCATATAAAGATAGGGTAACTTTTATCAAAGGTCGCACCTTGCAAACAAAAATGCAGTGCGAATATCTAGCAATTCATTATTATTGCGATAACCCAGAATCGATCATAGTATGTGTTGATACTGATGATGCGCTAATAGGCAAAGAAGCTCTTTTTGATATTTATAAAAAGTACGATATGTGGGGCGTAGATATGACTTGCGGGCGTGTGCATCAAACATATAGACTTGGGCCACACTATCGTTATCCGGTAAATTTTATGGAACCTCGAAAAACCGGTGGTAATGTATGGCAACATCTAAAAACATTTAAAAAATATCTTTTTGACTCTATTCCGCTTTCTTATTTTATGTATGAGGACAAAGAAGTAAAGCTAAGTAAGAATAAATGGATAGAAAAGTGCGATGACTACGCCATGATGGTTCCTATGGTTGAAATGAGTTCGTCACCATTGCAGATGGATTTTATTAACTACTATTACGAGCGTGATTATGATAAGAAAGACGCAAATAGAGAGCTAAAAGAACGCTCCATAAAAGAGATACTACAAAAACCGCCACTATCGCCAAAAGACGTAGTTAAAGGGCGAAAAAAGTTTCTTTCTAATTTGGATATGATCGAAATCGATATAACATTCGAGTGCAATCTAAAATGCAAGGGGTGCAATAGATCTTGCGGACACGCACCCTCGGCTGAGGTCATGACGATCGATGATATAAGGCATTTTGTTAGCGAGAGCAAATTTTTAGATAAAAAATGGAAGCTTATTAATATTTTGGGTGGCGAGCCTACTTTGCATAAAGATTTTTTGTGTATTGTTGAAATTTTACAAATAGAGTATGCGGATAGTTTTTATTCTGATGTTATTATTCAGGTTGTTTCAAATGGCTTTACAAAACAAGCAAAAGAGCTTTGTAAACAAGCCGAGCTATTTAAAAACGTTAGGATCGATTATGGTTCGTTTAAAACTAAAAATTTGGTTGATTATTTTACTCCTTTTAACGACGCACCGATTGATGATATAAATTTCAAAGATGCTGACTACTCTACAGCTTGCTGGGTTGCTTCTTATTGTGGTATAGGCCTAAATAAAAACGGCTATTACGGTTGCTCTGTTTGTGGTAGTATTGATAGGGTTTTGGAAGGCAACAAGGGGGTAAAAAGTCTAAAAGAAGTAACAGCCGAAAAGCTACAAGAGCATTTTAAGGAGTTTTGTAAATATTGCGGGAATTTTAAAGATTACGCATCAAACCGAGGCGACTTTATCCCAAGATGTGAAAAGGCGCCATTTAAAGAGAAAATTTCTAGCTCATGGAAACAAATATACGATAAATACAAGAGGCGTTATGAATAAAACTATTTTAGTTACCGGTGGGGCCGGCTTTATCGGGTCTCATTTATGCACAAGGTTTGTAAAAGAGCATCATAATGTGCTATGTCTTGATGACTTAAGTACTGGAGCGAGCGAGAATATAGCCCATCTAAAAAATTATCCAAATTTTACTCTTATAGAGCATGATATTACTAAGCCGTTTGATTATTTTATCGATGAAATTTATAATCTAGCTTGTCCGGCTTCGCCCGTAAAATATCAAGCAGATCCTGTGAAGACTATTGAAACTTGTGTATTTGGCGCAACAAATTGTTTGCGTCTTGCAAAAAAATACGGAGCGAAGATATTGCAAGCCTCAACCAGTGAAATATACGGCGACCCAAAGCAGCATCCACAAAAAGAGGACTACTGGGGGAATGTAAATCCTATCGGTATTAGAGCTTGTTATGACGAGGGAAAAAGAGCTGCCGAGGCCTTGTGCAGTAGTTATAAGCAGCAATATTATGTCGACGTAAAAATTGCGCGTCTTTTTAACTGCTATGGTCCAAATATGGCTAAAAATGATGGACGAGTAATCAGTAATTTTATAGTGCAAGCTCTTAAAAATAGCGACATAACGATCTTTGGCGACGGGTCGCAAACGAGAAGCTTTTGTTATATTGACGATACGTTGGATGCGCTTGTGAAATTTATGAACACAGATATAATGGGCCCAGTAAATATCGGCAATCCAGAAGAATATAGCATAAAAGAGATAGCACATATAATTATATCTTTGACGAATTCAAAATCACCCATCATATACAAAGAACTTCCGTCCGATGATCCTAAAAGGAGAAAGCCGGATATTACTCTCGCAAAAGAACGACTTGGTTGGACACCTAAAATAGGTATCAAAGACGGGCTGGAACGTACAATAGAATATTTTAAAAATTTAAACTTGTGTTAAATTTAGATATAATACTAAAACTACACAGGAAAACTTATATCAGAAACTGTTGAAATTGATAAGAGAGAATCCGCTTAACTTATCTTGAGCCTTATAAAAATAAAAGATCCAAAATATCTAAAAGGCAAAATTTGAGAATTTGCTTGGAGAGTATTTGGTACGCAATTGATGATGATGCAATAATTTTTTTATTTGGTAATTTAAAAATATATGTGATATTAATATAATATTTTCATTTTTCTACTCAAAAAAAAGTCACTTTTGGTCCGTAATTTTAAGATATTTGTTTCGATTCCTCATATAAATACTAGCATTAAGTAATTTATAAGTATTTTTATGCTATGT
>CAURWB010000088.1:0-6087 GCA_963528245.1 uncultured Campylobacter sp.
GCTATCATTTTAGCTTGCGCGAGGTTCTTACGCCGTTTGAGCTTGCGTTTAAATACTATTTTCACGCCGATTACCGCGATTTTTTCGTATTTTACGGCGCCGAGGAGACTCCGGGCGTAGACTACGTATCAAGCCAGGACGATTTAGAGAGCGGCGCTAGAGAGTACGCGGAGTTTTTGCGAAATCTAGGCTAAATTTGACGGTCGCAGTTAGTCTTGCTACGCGTAAATTTGTCTCGCTATAAACCACGGAGATCGCGCTAAATTTAAGCTTTATCGCCGTTATTTCTGCCATTTACCGCCCGGCAAAATTTGCAAGCGTTTTTGTAAGGCTTAAAATTTGACGAGTCTGCTTACGCTACTCAAATTTTACGTCGAATTTTAGCGTCAAATTTACGGCGATCGAGCTCAAATTTGGAGTCTCCGCGCTAAATTTGCCAAGTTACGCCGAAGGCTAATCTTTTTTATAAAACACGTTAAAACCAAATCCGCCGAGCAAGATTATCACGCCCGCGATCCCCAAAATGGGCGAAAACCAAAAATCCATCGTCCCCGCGCAGAGCAAGACAAGTCCCGTGCAAAGGCTGATCGCGATGTCTGCGACAAAGCTAGCGCCCCTCTCGAAAAAGCCTTGCGACTTTTTCGCCGTCAGATTTTTACTGAGATTTCGTATCTTTATGACCCTGAAATTTTCGTATTTCACGCTCGCTTCGTCGCCGTTTGCTAGCTCCAGAGCGCGCTTTTTAGGGCTACTACCTCACAAAAACGCATCGCCGACCGTGACGCTAAAATAATTTTTCTCTTTTGTCTCAAAAATCCTCAGATTGCGCACCATACCGCTAACCTCGCCGTTTGCCTTCGGCTCTTTTGCGACGCCGAGCACCGATCTAACGCGTAAGCCCAAAGACACCTCGCGGTGATATTTAAACCAAGCAAAGGCAAGAGAGCCGAAACCAAAAACAAGCAGCAAGGTGCCAAAAAGCGGCCACCGTTCGTCAAATCCTGAGAAAATCGCCCAAACGCCGGCCGCGCCAAACAGCAAAAACAGCACGAAAAACAGAGCCGAAAAAAAGGAGCTAGGCTCGTAGGCGTACCAGGCCGCAGAGTTTAGGGAGCGATTCTTTAGCCCCAAAACCCGCCCCTTTTTATCGCAAACGACCACCATCTCATCGCCGTCATTTACCGGCAGAAGCGGACTTTGTAGCGAGCGGATGTTTAAAATTTGATCCTCCAAGCTAAAGCTATAATCAAATCCGCTTTTGTCTTTATAGACGCACTCAAGCAAACCCGCGCGGCCGCTGAGTAGATTTAAGCTGTTTTGCGTTTTCATCAAAAATCCCCTTAAATTTGACGCCATTTTATAAATTTATCTCATTTAAAAATTTTCTTACAGTTAGATATGCCTCGACGGTGCCGCTTAAGCTCTTATTTTCGCTCCAGTATATGTGCAAAAATGGCAGCGATAAAAACAGGCAAACAACAAAGGCAAACAAGGCTGCCATGCCTGCAAATTCGGACAAATGCTTGCTTAGATAAATGATAGGTATCGCAAAAATCGTGCCTAAAATTTTACCCGGAACGATATCAAAGATCGCCGCCCAAGATAGTATAAAGTGCGCGCGCCAAGCGTAGTTTTTGAGCCACTTGCCCGAGGTTAAATTTTTAAAATTCCAAACCTCGTTTTGCTCGTCGTAGGCTACGGCTAGGCGGTCGTTTTCGCGCGGCACGAGGCGATCTTTAGAAATTTTGGCGTTAAATTTCGAGCCCGCGATCTCAAAAGCGCACTCGTCCGTCGCCGCATTCCATCTCACGTTTTTTACCTCGCCCGCTAAGACCTGAAACTCGCGCGAATCTCGCATCTAAATTTTCTCCAAAGTTTTTGTAAATTCGTAAAAATTAACGCCGCACAAATTTGAGCGGGGCAAAACCCGCGCGGGCGCGTAAATTTGACCGCATGCGCAAAAAAGCGCAAGCAAAGACTTTAAGCCTGACGAGCTAATTTGAGCGCTAGAAGAATTTAGCAAATTTACGCCGTAAAGATAGCCGTAAAGCCCGCCGGGCAAAAGCTCGCAAGCCGCAAAATGCCGCCGGAAGCGAGCCAAATTTGCCCGTAAAAAGCAGTCAAATTTGGGCAAAAACAAATTATGCACCGCTCGATAAATTTACCCAAAAATCGACCCAAATTTAAGCCTAGCAATCGCCGACTCAAATTTGAGCCGAGTAATCTAAATTTACATGAAACGCGAAGCCGCCCGCAAAAAGACAAAAGCGCGGACGGTCAAATTTGACGGATCGCCTGACCGAAAAAAGCAAATTTACCGCGCCGCTAGTCCTTCCAGCTCCTTTGCTAGCGCATTTACTTTCGAGTCGTCCATACCGTTGCGCTCGACGTCGCTCACGACGATATCCTCCCATGTCTTGGCAAACTCGGCCTGAGATAGCCCGAGGCCGCCCTCGCCCTTTGGCAGCATGCCGCTGATCACTAGCGCGCGGAAGCACACGTGGCGGTCGCCCTTGTAGGATTTGCACTGCTCTAGCGAGTTTTTAAACTCGGCTCCTAGGTGCTGCGTGACCTTGTCGTCAGGGTACTTTTCCGCCGCGCGAGCTATGTCAAGTGCGGCTTCGTAGTACTGCGAGATAGCTTTAAACTCGTCGTTTTTAGCGGCGTACCCTAGTAGTTCGCCCGCTCTTTTGCTATCTCTTGGCACGCCTAGACCAGTAACGTAGAGCAGCCCCAGATCCCCGCAGGCGTCTCTTAGACCCTCGTCGCAGTATTTTTTGCGAAGCTCGAATTCCTCTTTAAATTTACCGCTTTCAAAGTAGTTGTTCGCGCCCGCAACGGAGTTGTACTCGCGCAGCACCTTTGCGTACTGCTCGGGGCTATATGGCTTTGCCTGCGCGCAAATGGCGCAAAGAGCAAATATGGCTGCGGCTAAAATTTTATTCATTTCTTATCCTTTTTGGTTTTAAATTTTTTAATAGTTTTCTTGATGGCCTTTAGCAGATAGGCGACGTCTTTTTGCGTGTGCGAATAGTGCAGACTCACGCGCACCCAGCCGGGTTTTTGATCAAATTTCTGATCGTCTTTTAGCCCGAGCAGATCGTGTCCGTACGGGCCGGCGCAAGCACACCCCGCACGTGTCTGCACGCCGTAGTCCTCGCTCAGCGCTTCGGCGAAATCATAAGGCGAAACACCTTTTACGTTAAACGCGAAAATCGGCAATCTCGGCACTGCGCGCGGGCAGTAGTTCACGACCTCGGGGATATTATCCAGCCCCTCGCAAAACTGTTTCGTGAGCTCATCCTCGCGGCTTTTTATGACGTCTAGGCCGATCTCGTTTCGCAGTCTGTATGCTAGCGAGGCTCTTATGAGCCCCATCACGTGCTGGGTGCCGCCCTCCTCGGTGCGCTCCACGCTTGGCGCGAAAAAATGCGAGCTACGGCTCACGTAGCTAACCGTCCCGCCCGCGGCAAAGGTCGGTTTGTCTGATTTCACGAGTTCTTTTCTTATCGCGAGCAGTCCGCAGCTACCCACGCCTCCTAAAAGCTTGTGCGGCGATAGAAATAGCGCGTCGAAGTAGTCCGCGTCGAGGTTGTCGTGCGAGCTAAAACTAGCCGCGTCAAAGGCTACGGTCGCGCCGTATCGCTTCATCATCACGTAGATTTTTTTGTAGTCGCTGATTATCCCCGTGACGTTTGAGGCCGCGCTAAAACAGCCGATGATTTCGCGCTTTGAGTTGATTTTGAGTAGTTGATCGAGCCTGCCGAAATTTATCTCCCCGCTCTTGCTTAGCGGTATGCGCACGACCTCGCATAGCCCCTCGCGCAGGCTGACTTCGTTTGAGTGGTGCTCGTAGGGCGAGACGATGACGAGGGGTAAATTTGCGCCCTTTAGACTCTCCTCGCCCAGGCGGTTTGCACTCATAGGCGGCAGATAAAGCCCCATGATTTCTTGAAATTTCTTTATAGCTCCAGTCGCGCCGCAGCCTGCCGAGATCAGATAAAATCGCTCGTCAAGCCCCAGCGCGTCTTTTAAGCTTTGCCTTGCTTTTTCGTAGCGTTTTTGCGTCTTTAGCGCGTTTGAGGCGCTTTCTGAGTGCGTGTTGGCGTAGGTTTTTAGGTATTTTGCTATCCTACGCTCGATCGGCGCGTAGGATAGGCCCGAGGCCGTGTAGTCAAAGTAGCGCACGCCCTTTTTTAAAATAATATTTTTCCTGATTTCGTCGATGCTAACCAAAATTTTTCCTTATAAAAAAAGAGATTATAACCAAAGTTGTGCTAAAATGGGCTAAAAAGGAGCAAAAATCTACGCCTTAAAATCAAGCTACGCGCGCTTTAAGCACCTTGATATCTTGCAGCTTATTTACTTTCATCTAGTCTTTGACGCGCTAAAATTTGAGGCGAATTATTACGATATTTTCGAGGCGATCGAAAAGGAAATTTTAGATAAATTTGAAGATCTGTCGCTCAAATTTAGCTTTGACGCGCCTTTTGAGAGCGAGCTTAAATTTGCCCTTTGCAGGCTTGCTAAAAACGACCGCAAAAAATACGCCCTAAATAAATTTCTGCCCCGCCCTCTCATCCTAAAAATTTACGCCGCCGCGATAAACTCGGGCGTGGTTAGTATCGAAAAGACGCTGGAAAAACCGCGCGTAAAAAGCAAATATCAAAAAGCTAAAAAACTGCCCGAGCGCGATAAGGCGCAGGATAAAGTGGTCTTTAACGACAATTTTACTAGATTTTGGTTTTATTTCATCGAGCCAAATTTTGCCCTTTTAAAAAACGGCGAAAAGGCCGCTTTGATGGAGATTATCAGACGAGAGTTCGACTCGTACGCGGGCTTTGGCTTTGAGCTGCTTTGCCGAGAACTTTTGGCGTTTAGACTAGGCACGGAGCCCGCACGAGTGCGGAGTCTGTGGGCGAAAAATATCGAGATAGACATATTTTTGAGCCTAGACGGACGTATCATTGTCGGAGAAGCCAAATTTAAAGAGCACAAAATTTGCAAAAACGTGGTAAATTTACTCCTTAAAAAATGCGAGCGACTAGGCTTTGTGCCTGACGCCGTCGCGCTATTTTCCAAAAGCGGTTTTAGCAACGAAGTAAGCCGCCTAAAAAACGACCGAATTTTACTTTTTGATTTAGAAAATTTCGAGGAGCTTTTATGACCCAGATCGACAAAACCAGCGTCCAAGACGGACTAAAAAGCCTGATCGAGCAGACCTACCTGATAGAGCGCGAGTATAAAAACCTAACCGCGTCGTATGCAAATTTGCAAGGCTTCATCAAAGATATCGTAGAAATTTTGCCCAATGCGATCTGGGTTTTGGACGAGGCGGGCGAGATATTTTTACAAAACTCAGAAGCCCTAAAACTCGGGCAAATTTTAAAATTTATCCCGCAAAATGAAGGCGAGATAAGCGCCGCAGGACAAATTTATCTCATCAAAATCGCCCAAAAAGAGGGCAAAAAAATCATCTCCGCAACCGACATAACGACCGAAAAACGCACCGAGCGCCTAGCCTCGATGGGTCAGGTCGCCGCCCACCTCGCCCACGAGATACGCAACCCCGTGGGCTCGATCTCGCTGCTAGCCTCCACGCTGATAAAAAAGGCGGACGAGCGCGCTCGCCCCGTCGTCGAGCAGATGCAAAAGGCGATCTGGCGCGTCGAGCGCATCATCAAGGCCACCTTGCTTTTCACCAAAGGCCTAACGATAAACGCGCGCGAGTTTAACCTAGCCGAGCTAAAAAGCGAGTGCGAGGCGGCCATAGAGTGCTACACCTACGGTAAGGAGATCAAATTTAGCCTAAATTTCCCCGACCTGCCCTATGTGGGCGACCGCGATCTGCTGGCGATGGTGTTTCAAAATATGCTGTTTAACGCGATCGACGCGGTCGAGGAAAACGAGGATGATGATGGCTGGGTGTGCGTGGACTACGAGCAGCGCGAGGGCGAGCATAAATTTACCGTGACCGATAGCGGCGTGCCGATCAAAAACCAAGCCATGGTCTTTGAGCCCTTTAAAACGAGCAAACTAAAGGGCAACGGCCTTGGGCTGCACCTGTGCCTACAGATCGTCCAGGCT
>CAURWB010000089.1:0-5573 GCA_963528245.1 uncultured Campylobacter sp.
TTTGATCGCTTCTTCGTCTTGATCGCAGGCTATCAAATTTACGTTTTTATTTTGCTCTAAAATAGCGCTAGAATGCCCGCCGTATCCGAGCGTACAATCAACAATCGCGCCGCTTTTTATATCCTCAAAAGCTTGCAAAACTTCATCAAGTAGCACAGGAACGTGTGGGGAGTTCAAATTTAGCCTTTATTTTTTGTGTATAATAACAAAAAAAGTTTATAAAAGGTTAAAATGGACTTAAAATACTGCGCAAGCGAGATCAGCAACATCGCTCTTTCGATGTTTAGAAAAAACTTTTTCGGCGTCTTTCACGGCTCTATTTCAGCTAGAATTCAGCACGACTCTTTTTTGATAAATAAAAGAACGACGATTTTTGATAATCTTAAAGAAGAAGATCTCATAATGCTAAACTCAAAAAGGGATTATCGCTGGAACGACGCGAGCATAGACGCAGACATCCACCTAAATATATACAAAAATATAAATGAGGCCAAATATGTCTGCTACGCCATGCCGCCCTACCTAACGGCTTATACTTTGGGTCATTCTTTTATTCGCCCGAGGGATTTTTTTGGTTACATCAAACATCACGAGATCCCGATTTATGATCCAAAACAGTTTGACGACTGGTATGAGCGCGCGGATACAGAAATTTATCGCTATATGTTAGAGAATAAAACTAACATAATGGTTATCAAAGGATACGGTGTATACGTGCATAGCAGGACCCCGTATCAGCTGGCAAAAGACGTCGCGATCCTTGAAAATACGTGCAAATTGCTAAGCATAGCTCGCCTTTACGAATCTGAACGAAACTAACGTCTTTAAAAATGTTAATTTTTTTGAAATTTTATCGATAAAAAGCGCGTTTTTAAGGTGATATTTACGATATTTCAGTAAAATAATGCATAAAATTTTTATGAATTTGAAGGAATTAGATGATAACTTGGATGCAAAAGCATAGAAAATACCTCGTCGTGACGATCTGGGTAAGCACGATAGCCTTCGTCGGAGCAGGCTTCGTCGGATGGGGAGCATACGATCTAAACGCGAGCAGAGCTACCTCGGTGGCTAAGGTCGGGCACAGAAATATAAGCATCCAAGAGTTTCAAAACAGATACGGTCAGCTTCATGCGTACTATAGCCAGCTTTTTGACGGACAGCTAAGTGACGAAAAGGCAAGCGAGCTAGGCATTGAAAATTTAGCTTTAGAGGCGTTAGTAAACGATGCTATGCTTTTAAATTTCGCAGATGATTTGGGGCTGGGCGTAAACGACGAAGATATAGTAAAATACATCATTGCAGATCAAAATTTCCACTCGAACGGTAAATTTGACAAAGAGCTTTACAAAAATACCTTAAAAAGAGCCAGAACTACCGAAAGTGAATACGAGGAAAGCTTAAAAAATGTAATACTCTTAGACAAACTAAGACACGCCCTAAATTTACCCGCAAATGCTCAAGATATAGATATGCTAACGGCTAGCTTTTTGATGCAGGATAAAATCTCCATGAAAGTCGTAGAAGCTAGCGTAGGCGAAATAAAAATAGACGAAGACGCATTAAAAAAACTCTGGGAAGAACACAAGAACGAATACAAAACTATGACCGAATTTAAGCTTGATACCAAATTTATCCCGGCTATATCAAGCGATGCAAATACTAACGAGCTAACAGAATTTTACAACGAAAACAAAAACGAATATAAAGGTAGCGACGACAAGATAAAAGAATTTGAGGCTGTTAAAGATGAAGTACTAAAAGACTACAATCTCAAACAAACTAAAAAAGTCGCCCTTGAAGAGTATCTAAAAATAAAGAAAAACGAGAAACAAGCAGATGTATCGATAGCTACATTTGAAGATAATGCGAGCTTGCCGATGGACGAGCTAAAACTAGCAAAAAAAGGCGATACCCTAAAGCCGTTTGAATACGAAGACGGCTATATGATAGTAAAGGTAAAAGAGATCGTAGCACCGAGAGTAATGAGCTTTGATGAAGCGAGGGATCAAATTTTAGAACTTTACAAAGAACAAAAAACGAAAGAAATCGTAGAAGCAAAAGCAAAAGAGTTGCTTGAAAAAGGGTTTCAAGGTACCGATATAGGATTTGTTAGTAGAGATACCGTGAAGGCCGAAGGCGGGTTAAGCGAGGGTGAGTTTAATATATTCGTCAATCGCCTTTTTGAAAAAGGCGGCAAAAAAGGCTATGTTGTACTCGGCGATAAAGCCGTAGTTTACGAGATAGTAGAACAAAAGCTAACAAACAGCGAAAAAGAAAAAGAGTATAAAGAGATAATAACGCAAAATGTAGGCTTATTGAAAAATAACGAGCTTATTAGGGATTTAACAGCCATGTTGTCCAAGCGTTACCAAGTAACAAATTATTATACAAAAAAATAAGAAGGCATCTGTTTTGAGTACTAAAATTTTAGGTATTGACGTAGGTTCCGTTCAAATTTGCGCAGTTATAGGACAGCACGATGAGACAGGGCTTAAAATAATCGGAATAGGAACTGCAAAAACTCAGGGTATAAAAAAAGGCGTAATAACAAATATCGAGCTCGCATCAAAATCAATAAAAAGCGCTTTAATAGACGCTCAAAGAGTGTCCGGCACAAGATACGAAAAAGTAGTGGTTTCAATCTCGGGAGCCTATACAAAAAGCGTTGACAGTAACGGCGTGGTAAACGTTCCTACGTATGAAATAGGCATAAAAGAGATACAACGCTCGATGTCTGAGTCTGAGCGAAGAGCGCAGATACATAGCGACTACGAGAAGCTACATATACTTCCTTATAATTTTAAAGTAGACGATCAAGAGCATATAGAAGATCCTTTGGGTATGAACGGTAGCAGGCTTGAGGTGCAAACGCACATCATAATGGCGCAAAAATCATCTCTTAGTAACCTAAGAAAAGCGTTAAATTTAGCAGGAGTCGAGCCTGATAATATCGTACTTTCCAGCTACGCTTCGGCTATCGCGACGCTAAATCAAGATGAAAAAGATTTGGGTGTAGCATTTATAGATATGGGTGGTGCAACTTGCAATATGATAATTCACTCTGGAAATTCGATAAGATATAACGAATTTTTAGGAATAGGTTCGTCAAATATAACCAATGATCTATCAGCAGCGCTTCATACGCCTATTTTAAAAGCTGAAGATATAAAATTAAATTACGGAATTTTGCTAAATAATGCCAACGAACTAGTTGAGATCCCACCTATTAACGAAGATGGCAAGGTGCAGGAAGTATCTCTTGACGTTATTTCAAACGTCATATATGCAAGAGCCGAAGAGACACTAATGATACTTGCAAAAATGCTCGAAGATAGCGGATACAAAAACTCAATAGCCGCAGGCGTAGTTCTTACGGGCGGCATGACTAAGCTTGAAGGAATCAGAGAGCTTGCTATAGCAGTATTTGACAATATGCCGGTGCGAATAGCAAGACCAAAGGAAATGGAAGGGCTATATGAAATTTTAAGAGATCCGGCAAATTCTTGTGCGATCGGACTTTGTATGTACGGTGCAGGCTACTTTACGCCTTATGAAATCGACTCTGAAAAGAAAATGCGATATAAAGACGAGATTGTAGTAAAAAATAAAATTCTAAAAGATATAGTCTACGACAACGGAGTAAAAGTCGAAGATAAAAAAAATATCGAAGAAGTCGATAATAAAATCTTTAGAGGAAGCACTTTAGATGATAACTATATAGATGATTTAAGAATCGATGACGACAGAACTTTACAAGACGAACTAAATGAAGATTTAAATAAAAAAGAAAAAAAACCAAATATTTTTTCTGTGATTTGGAATAAAATAACACAACTATTTTAAAAGGAGATTGGATCAACTATGGGTAACTTTATGGTAGAAGAGAAAAAGCCTTCATACGGCGCAAAGATAAAAGTAGTAGGCGTAGGCGGTGGTGGTGGAAATATGATAAATCATATTATTAGAGAAAAAGGCGATGAAATGGATATCGATCTAATAGTTGCCAATACCGATGTAAAAGCGCTTGATAGCTCTTTGGCCTTTACAAAACTGCAGCTTGGAGAGAAGATCACAAAAGGGCTCGGCGCAGGTATGAATCCGGACGTAGGAACTAAAGCCGCCCAGGAAAGTTACGAAGAGATCAAATCTACACTTGAGTACTCAGATATCGTATTTATAGCATCAGGTCTAGGAGGCGGTACCGGTACAGGCGCAGCTCCGGTAGTAGCACAGGCAGCTAAAGAGATCGGTGCTTTAACTATCTCAGTTGTTACGATGCCGTTTGATTTTGAGGGTAAAAAGCGCTACAATCTAGCCCTAAAAGGTCTTAACGAGCTAAAAAAAGAGTCCGACTCTATAGTTGTGATACCAAACCAAAGACTAAAATCCCTTATAGACAAAAAAGCTGGTATAAAAGAAAGTTTTAAAATAGTTGATAACGTTTTAGCTCGAGCCGTCAGCGGTATGTGTACCATAGTTCTTGATTCGGGAAATAGCGATATAAATTCTGACTTTGCCGACGTCAAAAAAGTCATGGAACACCGTGGTATGGCGCTACTTGGTATAGGCGAATCAGAAGGTGAAGGCGCAGCCCAGGAAGCAATAAAAAATGCAATACAATCTCCATTGCTAAGCGACATTACCATAAACGGCGCAGTGGGCGTTCTGGTACACTTCAAATATCACCCAGACTCTCCTTTCAATGATATAGAGGAAGCTATGTGCTTAGTACAAAATGCTGTCGATGATGATGCAGATATTATATTCGGTACCACAAGCGACGAAAGTTTTGAAAATAACAAAATTCAAGTTACTATAATAGCCACCGGCTTTAGAGACAAAGAGGAAGAAAGGCCTACACCTGTAGCCTCTACACCCGATGCTGCATTTAAAAAGTCAAGAAATCCGATTTTAGATGAAAGAATCAGCAGACTAAAGGTTAGTGGCGGATACAATAGCGAAGAAGCAACTAATATGCTAGAAACGCCATCGTATATCAGAAACCAAATGGATTAATGAATAAGGATTGGTCTTCCAATCCTTTAAAATTTAAAGCACAATAATTAGGTGGTAAGTTAAATTTTATATTATTCTAAATTTGGCTAAAAATTAAGTTGCAAGTAATAAATTGATTTTTTAACAAATTATACTATATTTCGTTAGTCACAATATATTCAGGGTATTCTTATTTTACAATAAAATTATTTCACTAAAAATAATTTCAAAAACATAGTTTTTAGATTTTATACTGTCTCAAAAACACTATACCAAAAGCAAACTCAACCTAGCGAGTGCGACGTATCGCGTATGCCAAACGTACTCGGCAGCCTCGCTTCGGTGTCGCCGCAAACGGATGAGTGTGATGTATCACTATCTAACGTAAATTTAAATAAAGCATGCGATACCACAAGCGGCGCCGAATTTAATGCAGGCGTATTCAAGCCAGAAGCGAGCAAAAATTTTAAAGCAGCTGCGGCTGAACACGGCTCTAAATTTAACTCAAACGAAGCCAACTCCGATAAATCACAAAAAGCGCCGAACGATGAAATTTGCTTTGGCGGCGAGAAATT
>CAURWB010000090.1:0-5422 GCA_963528245.1 uncultured Campylobacter sp.
TATCGCGATGTAGCTTTGCGTGAGCGCAGGCTCTTTAAATTTGACGCTGATGACGTGGCCGCGAGCGTTAAACTCCGCCTGCGGCAGCGTTGCGCGCACCCGCTTAAAAACCAGCTCGTTCGTGCGCGTGATCAGGATATTTTGCCGCCTCGCGCCGATCGCTTCTGCGATACGTAAAATTTCATCATCCGTCTTGCCCTCGCCGTAGATCACCTCGCCCGCTCCGTTTCGCAGAGCGCGCTGAGTGTCGATCTTAGCGCAGCCCACGTCCTCGTATGGGTAGTTTTTTAGGTATTTTAGCGCCTCTTGCTCGCTCACGCGGCCGCTTTTTACCCCCGCGAAAAGTTCTAAAATTTCATCCTCTATCATGCAAAACATCCTCCCTAAGCCCCTTTAGATCAAGCGTCACCTCCGCTGCGCCAAGCGTCACGAGCTGCCTAACGACGCTTTTAAATTTCGCGTCGTTTAGGAAGTCTCGCATGCTAGAAAAGGGCATTTGCAGCTTTATATTTTTGCGGTCGCACCGCGCGCGGACGTTTGCGTAGCCGCTTGCGATGAGTAGATTTTCCGCCGCTTCGATCAAATTTAGCTCGCTCTCATCGATCTCGCGCCCATGCGGCAGGCGCGTTAGCAAGCACGCGTAGCCGGGCTTTTCAGCGGTGGGTAAATTTAACTCGCGCGATAGCTCGCGGATTTCTGATTTGGTTAAATTTATTAGCGGCGAGAGTACGCCTAGCTCCTCTTTTGCTTTGAGCCCGGGGCGGTGCTCGCCCAGATCGTCTCGGTTCGTGCCGTCTGCGACGTGGCTAAAGCCAAGCTCACGGGCGCACTCGATCAGGCGCGAAAAAACTGCCTTTTTACATAGATAACAGCGATTTTGCGGATTGAGCTTTATCTCTTCAGCTATACCCACCTCAAATATCTCGTGCTTAATACCATAAAATTTAGCAAATTCTACCGCTTCATCTATCTCACGCATAGACATATAGGGCGATTTGATCGTGAGAGCTAGCGCATTTTCTTTAAGCACATCCGCAGCGACCTTTAGCAGCAACGAGCTATCCACGCCACCGCTAAAAGCGACGGCTAAATTGCCTAGCTTTTTTATATCACTTTTTAGAATTTCTAGCTTCGTCATACTTTTTAAAAATTTCTTTTTTTACCTGAAATATCGATGTTTTATGCACAAGTGCCGCACTCTTGCACTCTTCAAATTCAGGCTTTGCTTTTTGCATCTCATCACTGCCTGAAATTTTTAGCCTTATATCGCCAAATTTTGTCGTAACACTTACAAAATCACGTTTTAGCTCAGTCTTTACAATATCTATCTCGCGAACGCCGATCGCCGTAGTATGCGTAAATATAAGATCTTTTATCATTTTTGCATCTTCGCTACGGCACAAGACATTTAGCTCAAAGCCTATGCGTCCTTTTTTCATATAGATAGAATGGCTAAAGACATCTAACGCACCATTTTCACGTAAAATTTCACACGCAAAGGCAAAGCTTTCTGCATCCATGTCATCTATGTTTGTGGATATCATTTTTTGCACCAAATTTTGACTCTCATCTACCTCGCAGATCATCACACGAAGTGCATTTGCAAAATTTGAGGTATTTTTTTCGCCTGCTCCGTAAGCTATTTTTTCAATTTTAAAATTTATTTCATCCACGAACTCATCCGCACAAGCTCTTAATATCGCTGCACCAGTTGGAGTAGTCATCTCAAAATTTGCTCGCCCAAGGCTTACTGGAACACCTTTTAAAATTTCGCAAACGGCGGGTGCAGGAACGCTAAGCTCGCCGTGATCGCAGATCGCTACGCCGCCGCCAAGCTCGATTTTGGAGCTTAGCACGCGCGAGACGCCTAAATTTTCAAAAAGATACTCAAGGCAGATCGCCGCGCCCACTACGTCCGCGATGCTATCTATCGCCCCGATCTCATGAAAATGCACCCGCTCTACATCCGTGCCGTGGACTTTGGCCTCCGCCTGCGCAATCGTGCGAAATATCGCGCCCGCTCTTTGTTTGCAGCTCCGGCTTAAATTTGAGCTCTCTAAAATTTGCCTGATACCCGCGTAGCTTCTGGCGTGAGGCTGCGATTTTAGTGGCACTACGTCGATTTTTGTCGCGGCGATGCCGTTTTTTAGCACGTTTTTGCGCTCCAGCTTAAATTCGCCGGCTAAATTTAACTTCTCTAACTCGGCGCAAAGATAGTCAAAATCCACGCCGAGCTCCACCAGCGCGCCTAAATTCATATCGCCGCTGATACCAGCGCTCGCATCGTAATATAAAATTTTAGCCAAATTTACGCCTTAGGAACCGTCATAGAGCCAAACGGCAGGATGATGATCTTCGCGTCCGCGCCCTTTTGTGCGAGCGCGTCGTCCACGGCTTTTTGGATGTCGTGGTATGGTTTTAGATGCACGGCTCTCATCTCATCATCACTTAGATCGCTCACCGCCCAGGTCTGCGCCCAGAGAGAGATTTCGGCCATTTTAGCGGCCTTGTGATAGCCGAGCTTAAAGCCCGCGCTGATCTTTTCGAGCACCTTTTTGGGCGTATCGGCGGAGGCCATCAGATCAAAAAACGGCTTTGGTCCGATGCCCGTGCGGCACTTTGCTACCATTATCAAAATCCCGTCCTGCGCGAGTGCTAGTTTGCCGTTATCTAGGGCTTTTTGCGCCTGATAGAGATCGACGTCCATCGGATATGGCGCGACCGAGATCACGATATCGGCCTTGCGCGGGATATTTACGCAAAAGACCTCATCTGCCTTTTTCACGCAGTCGTAAAAGCTATCGTTTAAATCGCCCGCGCTTGCGTAATACACGCCGTGCTCGCTATCAAGCACCGTCTGGATCGAAAAAACGTCGATATGCGCAAGAACTTTCATCGCGTCGATCATATCCTCGTGCACTGGGTTGCCCTCTAGGCGCAGCGCTTGCGCGTCGGAGCTTAGGGCGAGCTTGTGATTTTGCGTAATGCTCTCATAAGACGCGGTACCCGGCAAAAATGCCTTTCTGCCGCCGGTGTAGCCCGCGAAATAGTGCGGCTCGACCGAGCCTATGACGATCACTTTTTTAGCTTCGGCCACAATTTTGTTTAGATACATCTGCGTGCCGTTTTTGCTCTCGCCTAAAAACACCATCTCGTCGTGCTTGGAGTCGTGATCGTGAACTTCGTTTTTGGCTCTGATCTCCGCGTAAATTTCTTTGCCGAATATCATCTCGTACTCATCGAGCGTACCCTCTCTATGGCAGCCCGTGGCGATAATGAAAATTTTATTTTTCTCGCGGATTTTCGGGTAAATTTGCTTTAAAACTTTTGCCGTCGGCGTAGGTCTCGTGCCGTCGTTTACGATGATGACGATCTTTTCGTCGTCAGCGATGAACTCGTCAAAGCTTTTTTGATTTATCGGATTTGCCAGAGCCTTTGCTATGAGCGCCGTTTCGTCAAATTTAGCCACGGGGTTTGGATCGAAAACGCCGAGCAAATTTTTCTCGTTTATCTCTAGATTTAGATGATCATCTTTGCCGTATGCGATAGGGATTTGCATATTTACTCCTTAAGCAGATTTATTAATTTTTCGTCTTAGGATTATATATCAAATTTTCTTTTAAAAGCATTTGGATCGATTAAATTTTAATAGCGGCGCATCAAATTTGGTTAAATATATGATTAATACTTACAAATGTATTTTTAATTTTTTTATTAGTATTTAATTTTAATATTTATATAATCGCGGCGTAATTTCCAAAAAGGAGAACAAATGGAATTCCTAACCAGTTTGAGTGAAAGCACTCAGTTCACTCTCCAACTAATCGTAGTGCTCGGATGTTTATTCTACGGCGCTAAAAAAGGCGGTATGGCGCTAGGCGTATTAGGCGGCATCGGTCTTGTTATCTTGGTATTTGCATTCGATATGAAGCCGGGCAAACCCGCTATCGACGTTATCCTTACGATCCTAGCCGTCGTCGTAGCAAGCGCTACTTTGCAAGCCGCGGGCGGTCTTGACGTTATGCTTCAAATCGCGGAAAAAGCGCTTAGAAAGCATCCCAAGTTAGTTTGTTATCTAGCTCCGATTTGCGGCTGGACGCTAACGGTTCTATGCGGTACCGGACACACGGTTTACACGCTGCTACCGATCATTTACGACGTATCGATGAAAAGCGGTATCCGTCCGGAAAGACCGCTAGCTGCTACCACGATCTCGTCTCAGCTAGCTATCATCGCTAGCCCGGTTTCGGTTGCGGGCGTATCTATGGTCGCGGTTTTGCTAGGCACGGGCACCGTTCATATCGACGGCTTTACTAGCTATGTAGATTTGCTTAAAGTTACGATTCCGGCTACCTTCATAGGCGTGCTTTGCATCGGTACTTTTTCCGTATTTAGAGGAAAAGACCTCGATAAAGACCCTGAATTTCAAGAAAAAATTAAAGATCCGGAACAAAGAAAATACATATACGGCTCAGACGATTCTAAATCGCTAGTCGGCGTTCATCTGCCTAAAAAGCAATGGAATATAATGTGGATATTCCTAGCTACCATCGCTATCGTGGCGGTTCTAGGCTACTATAAACAGCTTCGCCCTAGCTGGACTAGCGACGTCCCGGGTAAATCTATCGAAATCATAGTAGATAAAAAAGTAGTTAAAAACATCACCGTAAAAGACGGTCAAGTAGTCTCTACCGTAGATAGTAGCAAAGTCGTCTCAAATGTAAAAGACAACAAAGTAAAAGACGCTACTAAATTTACGAACGTAGAAGTCCTAGATAAAGACAAGAAAGTAACTCAAACTATCGTGCTTCAAGACGGCAATGTAGTTATCACCAAAGGCGGTAAAACCGAAACCGTCGCAAACGCTAGCATCGTAGTAAAAGATACTATGAAAAAGACCGCCCCTCTAGGCATGGTCGATACGATCCAAATTTTCATGCTATTAGCTGCGTCCATCATGATGATCTACTCAGGCATCAAGGCTGCTAAGATCGCTCAAAACGAGATTTTCCACAGCGGTATGGTCGCGCTCGTAGCGATCTACGGCATCAGCTGGATGGCAGATACTATGTTCCACTCTCATATCGAGATGCTAAAAGGCTCGCTAGGAGAGGTGATGAAGGCTTATCCTTGGATGTATATCGTCGTAGGTATGCTGATTTCTAAGTTCCTAAACTCTCAAGCCGCCGCCGCCGCGACGTTCGTACCGCTTGCCGTTCAGATCGGCGTGGATCCAGGCATCATCGTCGCGTTTGCTACGGCTTGCTACGGATACTTTATCCTTCCTACATATCCGAGCGACCTTGCGGCGATCCAGTTTGACCGCTCAGGTACGACTAAGATCGGCAAATACGTCATCAACCACAGCTTCATCATCCCCGGCCTTATCGGCGTGTTTATTTATTTCTAAGTGGGTTGGTTG
>CAURWB010000091.1:0-5345 GCA_963528245.1 uncultured Campylobacter sp.
AGGACTTGTTTTAGGACGTTTGAAAACGGGAAAATGGACTTTACTAAAATAAGCGAACACGCCGAAAATATCGGTAGCAGCACCATCGCCGTGAGGGTAAAGCTGTGAAACATCGGCAAAAACACGGCAAATCTATCCTTCGTGCGTACGTGAAAGACCTCTTGCGCGCCCTGGACGTTTGAGATGAGGTTGCGGTAGCTGATCATCGCGCCCTTTGGCTTGCCCGTGGTGCCTGAGGTGTAGATGATGTGGGCTAGGTCGTCAAGCTTCGGTCGGTCGGTCAAATTTAGCTCTATACGGCAGTTTAGCGCGTGCGCGTAGCTGATGTTGTTTTCGTCAAATTCGGCTCTATCTCCGATCCAGACGATCTTTTTGATCGCGGTTTTGCTATCTAGCCCTTTTATCTCTTTTGCGAGTTCGACCGAAGCAAAGAGAAATTTCGCCCCGCAGTCGTTTATGATGTATTCGAATTCTTCGTATTTTAAGAAGGTATTTATCGGCACGGCCACGGCGCCAAGCAGCGTGATGGCAAAGTAGCTAGCGATAAACTCCGGCGAGTTATTTACGATCATCGCGACGCGGTCGCCCTTTTTCACGCCCATGCCTTGTAAAAACGCGGCCAGCGTAAATGCGTTTGCGCGTAGCTGATTGTAGCTAATCTTGCTAGTTTCTGTATAGATCGCGATACCGCCGCCGTTTTTGTCTACCGCAACGTTTAGCATATCCTCGAAATTTTCGTAAGGGTAGTTCATGGCCGCGCCTTAAAATTTATATTTCACGTTCAAATTTATCGCCTGAGCGTTGCCGCGCTCAAATTTGCCGTTTGGATAAAGCCCCGACGCGTTTGAGTAGTAGTGCACGTCGCGCGCCTTTCTGTCTTGGTAGAAGTAGCTAGCTCCCAGCTCCAAAGCGTCTGTAAATTTGTAGTTAAAGCCCGCTGCATAGATGACGGCTTTGGTATCGGGCAGGTCAAAGCCCGTAGTGTCGGCTCTAGAGGCGGCCTCGTCAAACGTAACCGCGCCCATCAGGCGGAGCTTATCCGTAGCGTCGTGCGCTACGCCTATGCGGTAGGCGTTGCTATCCTTCCAGTCGCGTTTTTTAGACGCGTCAAATGCCGCAAAAAACGGGTTGCGGTAGTGAGCGGCCGAGGCGCCCGGGTAGCTGAAGTCAAGCTCTTTCCACGCCGACCAATAGGTTCTCTCAAAGTCAAATAGCATCGTGGTGTTTGCGATTTTGTACGATAGGGCTAAATTTAAGCTCGCAGGTAGCGGTACGGATAGCTTTGCGCTACCGCTATACGAGCCGCTCGGAAATGCCCCTCTCGGGTGCGCCGGCGCGCTGATGTCGGTGTCGCCTTTTAGATTCATATTTACTTTCGAGCGGTAGGTGGCCGCTAGGCTCAAATTTGAAGTCGGTTTATAGGTGATTGCTGCATTATAGCCGAAATTTACGCGGTCGCCTTTGATGTCTTGCGAGGCGGGTAGGGGGCCTGATACCTCCTGCACGGCCTCTCCTCTAGCGTAAACGGCGCGAAGGCCAAAACCTAGCGCGATGTTATCGGTTAGCGCGTAGGCGACGCTAGGATTTACCTCGATCACCTTTAGATCAAATTTTTTAGAGGTGGCTTTAGGTAGATTTTCATCCCATCTCATCGACATTCCCGCAGGCACGACGACCGAGAGGCCAAAGCGCCAGTCATCAAACTGCGGCGTCACGAAGTGAAACGTGGGCACGAGTGCGGTCGCTCTTTTAGATGTTAGTTTGTCGCCGTTATAGTGTCTATACTTCGTCTTTGACATGCGCAGGTAGGTTAGCGAGCTCTCCAGATAGTGTCCGCCGTCTAAAAATATCATATTTGCCGGGTTATTATAGGCTGCGTCGGGACCGAAGCTCGTCGCGACGTTTGAGTTTAAAAGCGCGATGCTATCGCCGCTTTGCTCGGGGATTTTAAAGCCCGCCGCATTTAGGCAGCAACAAGCCGCTAGGCACACGCCGATATATTTTCTCATTTATTCTCCTTTAAAGTTTCTTAAAATTTTTATCTCGTCCGCCCAGATGTTCTCGTCGATCGTCTCTAAAACTAGCGGGATATCGTCCGTGCGGGGGTCGTTTATGATGTTTTCAAATGTCTTTAAACCCAAAAAGCCCTTGCCTAGGCTCTCGTGGCGGTCCTTTTTGCTGGCTAGGTCAAATTTCGTATCGTTTATATGCATGCCGCACAGCATATCGCGCCCGACTATCTCGTCAAATTCGCTCATCACGCGCTCGTAGTCGTCTCTGATGTCGTATCCCGCGGCAAAGGTATGACATGTATCCAGGCACACGCCGATCCTGCTTTTGTCTATACAGCGTTTGATGATATAGGCTAGGTGTTCAAATTTAAAGCCTAAATTTGAGCCCTGGCCTGCGGTATTTTCTATGACTAGCTTTACGTTTTGGCTATTTTCGAGTAGAAAATTTACGGAATTTGCGATATTTTCGAGACAAATTTCTGGCGAAATTTCGTTTAGATACGAGCCTGGATGAAAATTTATCATCTCAAGTCCGAGCGCTTCTACGCGGTAAATTTCGTCCAAAAAGGCGTTAATGGACTTTTGACGCTGCTCGGCGCTCGGATGGCCTAAATTTATAAGGTAGCCATTGTGCGGCAAAACGTGTCTGGGCTCGATGCCGGCTGCTTTTAAATTTTGCTTAAATTTGGAGATATTTTCCTGGGAAAGCGGCTTGGCTTCCCATTGGCGCTGATTTTTGACGAACATCGCAAAGGCATTCGCGCCGATATTTGCCGCATTTAGCGGAGCGTTTTCTACGCCGCCCGCGATGCTGACGTGCGCGCCGATAAATTTCATTGAAGCTCTTTTATGATGATTTTTATGCGGTTTTTAGCGTCGAAAAAGCTGATATTTTTACCGCAAACTTCGTATTTTATTGAATATTTACTTATATCTTGTATAAAACCGCACGAATTTGTCATTACATTTATGCCGTCATACAGCGGCTTGCGCTCCAAAATTTCCGCGAAAAAGTCGTCGTATCTCTCCTCTAAAAAGAACTTTTTGTTAAATTCTTTTTTCTCAAAACACGCGCCGTTCATGCAAATTTTGTCGTTTATTTTGAGATTTACCGTATTTACGCCCGAGCTGTAAATTTGCAAATTTAGTTGATTTGCGGTTTTGTGTAGGAAGCCTACGTCGTTGATTTTTAGCGGCGGAGTGAGGATGGTGACGGTAAATTTGTCTGATGATTTTTGGCTTTGTAGAGCAGCGCAGCCGCCAAGCGCGAGGCATGCAAGCGCACTCAAAGCAAATTTGGAAAATTTTTTCATGATTTTTTATCCTTGATTTAAGCTATTTTTTATTATCTTTAATGTAAAATCCCATTTCCGCTAATTTGTGGCCCCTTCGTCTAGCGGTTAGGACATCGCCCTTTCACGGCGGTAACACGAGTTCGAGTCTCGTAGGGGTCACCACTTCAATTTAAATTTCACAAAAGATTTTAATTTTATCCGCTTATCGCTTAAACGCCCTTTATCTAAATACAATTTTTCTTAAATTCGGATTTTCTAAAATTTAACCTCAAAACCGTTTGCGCCGTATTTTGTAAAACCAAATTTCATCGCGGCAAATTTAACCGCTGCCAAATAAACCAAAATCCGTCAAATTTAATCGCCTCAAAACACAAATATTCGTGCGTTAAAATCGTCAAATTTGATCACAAAATGCCCGTGCACGCTCGCTCAATCAAATTTAAACCCGTTTTGGCTATAATCGCGCCCTAAATTATAAAAAAGGAAAAAAATGTTTGATTGGATTTTTTCGCCCGAGGCGTGGCTGTCGCTCGTGACGCTAACGGGGCTTGAGATCGTGCTTGGTATCGATAACATCATATTTATCGCGATTTTGGTCGGTAAGCTCCCGCCCGAGCAGCGCGACAAAGGCCGTATACTAGGGCTTTCGCTTGCGATGCTAACGAGGATTGCGCTTTTGCTTTCGCTATTTTGGATTATGAAGCTTACAAAGCCGCTATTTAGCGTGTTTGACTTTACGATCACGGGGCGCGATTTGGTGCTGATTTTAGGCGGACTTTTCCTCATCGGTAAGTCCACGCTCGAGATCCACTCAAGTGTCAGCGGCGAGCATGAGGAACACTCGGCGAGCAAAGGACATGCGAGTTTTTGGGTCGTTATCGCCGAGATTGCGGTGCTTGACATCGTCTTTTCGCTCGATAGCGTCATCACCGCGGTGGGTATGGCAAACCATATCGAGATCATGATCCTAGCCGTGATGCTTGCGGTGGGCGTGATGATGTTCGCGTCTAAGGGCATATCAAATTTCGTCGACAACAACCCGACGATCAAAATTCTAGCACTTGCGTTCTTGATCCTGATCGGCTTTACGCTTGTGGGCGAGGGGCTTGGTATGCACGTGCCTAAGGGCTACGTTTACTTTGCGATGGCGTTTTCTCTGGGCGTGGAGCTCATCAACATCTACGCTCGCAAAAAGTCGGCAAAACGCGCGCAAGAGGCTCAAGAGTAAAATTTGAACCTTTAAATTTGCTTTTGAGCGCGCAGGGCGGCAAATTTGACGCTTCGGCTTTTTGAGGCGTCAAATTTAAACGGGGCGAATTTGAGCGGTAAATTTAAAAAGCAAAGGAGCTAGCGTGGACGTAAAAGGCGAATTTTTAGAGATTTTAGAGGGACTTAGGAGCCAAAAGCTAGCGGCGTTTTCGCAAAAACTCATCAAAAGCCCCGAAATTTTAGGCGTAAAAACTCCCGAACTAAGACGCCTGGCAAAGCGAAATTTCGCTCGGCTAAATTTAGAGCAGATCGCAGCTTATGAGCCGTTTTTTCATGAGGAGTTTATGCTAAAGGGCTTTTTGATAATGCTCGTTAAAGACGACGAAGCTAAATTTAAGCTAGCGAGCGAGTTTATCAAAACGATGCCAAACTGGGCTGTGACGGACGGCTTTGAGCCTAAATTCAGCGAGGCGCGCTACGTGGATGCGCTGCTAAAGCAGGCTCTAGGCTCAAATTTAGAATACGAAAAGCGCTTTTTCTACGTTTATTTTATGCGCAATTTTAACGCGCTTCCGCTCGAGCGGTTTTTTGAAATTTGCGCCGAGGAAAAGGACGAGCGATACTACGTGCAAATGGCGGCTGCTTGGTGTTTGGCCGAGGTTTTTATCAAATTTGACGGCGCGGGGCAGCAGCTACTGGAGAGCGGGCGACTGAGTAAATTTACCCACAACAAAACGATCTCAAAGATCCGCGACAGCTACCGCGTGCCAAAAGACGTAAAAGACGCGCTTTTGGAGCTCAAAATCAAGTGAATCTCACAAAAGAGCCC
>CAURWB010000092.1:0-4985 GCA_963528245.1 uncultured Campylobacter sp.
GGACGGCTAGTCCGCTCCCTCGCCTCGCTCGCCGCTGCCTCGTCTGACGAAAAATGCTTCGCCTTATCGTTTTGCGTTCAAATTTGGGGTCCAATTTGGCTAAATTTGTAAATTTGGCTTCAAATTTTACTCACCGAGATCCGCATCTTGAGAATACTAAATTTGGCTTCAAAGAATTTTTAAATTTTATGAGCGAAAAGCTTTCGTCCCGAAAATTTGAGCTGAGTTTGTAACGAAGCCAAATTTTCGTGCCGCGATTTATCGCGGGCGCGAGCGACAACCGCTTTGAGCGAGTAAAATTTTAAAAATTTTATAAAACTTATACTAAAATTAGTCCCTTGCACAAAGAATAACCGTTTAAGATTACTCTTTGCTTGTTGTAAAAGGGGTGGGGCTTGGATTTTGCTTCCTTTGCGGTCGCAACTGCAAAGCAGACGCGAAGTCGCCCCCCCCTTTTTTTTTAATCCCTCTACCCATACGACGCTTTTAAGGCGACAACACTAATTTACCTTGCAGGCAAAGTGTCACAAATTTAGAAACAAATTTGGCTTTAAATTTTAACCAAACAAAAATTTAGTACCGTCAAGACTCGGGTCTCGGTGCATAAAATTTAAAATTTTAGTCAAATTTAGCCTCAAATTTCAGCAAATTTTACTCTCCGTCCTCGATATTTTCCTGCATAAAAACCCGCATGCTCGGAAACTCGAGCGCGCAAAGATGGCCAAATTTATGTTTATAGACGCAGCCAGTGTCGATATTTGCGCTAAAATTCGTGATGTCAGGCTCAGCGATCGGCGTATGACCATAGACGTTAAAGACGCCATCGTTTTGGCTAAAATCGCCCCTACTGCAAAGCACGTGCCGCCTAAACTCCGCTGCACTATCGCCGTCCGAGCTGCGCAGCGGCCACATCCGCCCGGCCGCCGAATGCGACACGACGAGCTGCCTGCCTTGCGCGTTTTTAAACTCATGAAATTCCAAATAAAGCGGCAAATTTGACAAAAACTCTATGTGCGCGAGCTTTTGGGTGCGGCTAGCTTTGGCGTAGGAGGCGAAGGTCTGCGCGCCGCCGTTGAGGAAAAACCAGCGCGGATCGTTAGGCATTTCGCCGCGTAAAAATGCGTCTTTGTGTTGCAAAAGGCGGTACTCGTGATTGCCCATCACAGCCGCGTAGCCTTGCTGCATCGCTAGCTGCACGACCTCAAAACTCCCCTCGCCGCGGTCTATCAGATCGCCCACGAAGCAAATTTTAGAATCAGCACCACACGGCAAGCGATCTATCAAGGTGCAAAGGGTTTTATAACAGCCGTGAACGTCGCCGATAAGATAAATTTGGTCGCCATAATCATCTAACATTTTTATTTGCCTATCTTAAATTTGGCTCAAATTTTAGCCATTTTTTATAAATTTTACAGTCGATTTCACGCTCTTATACGCTTAAAACCAAACAATATCTACTAAAATCACATTTTTTATATACTTTTTATTCTTTATCTCTTATAATATTATATAACCACAAAATTAATTTTTATAACTAAAGGAGGTTTAATAAATAACGCCGACGAATTCAAATTTAGCCGTAGGCTTGGCCGAGAGTGCATTTAGCGAAACACCAAAGAAGAGATAACTAAATTTCATTTCAAGGGAGAAAAATGAAAAGACGAAATTTCTTAAAGCTTAGCGCGCTAGCCGGCGTCAGCCTGCAAGCCAACAGAATAGAGGGCGTCACTCAGACGCTTTTTGACCAGAAGAAAGTTTTTTGCGCAAATATAGATTCGGTCCGTTTTACGCAAACGTAGTCAGCGGACAGATAACTAGCATAGATCCTTTTGAAGCGGATAAATTCCCAAGCACTTTAAATAACGCCGTCGCAGACTGCGTCCAAAACGAAAGCAGAGTACTGTATCCTTGCGTTAGAAAGAGTTATTTGGAGAAAAAAGGACCAAATAAACCAGAGCTTGGAGGCGAGGAGGAATTCGTAAGAGTTAGCTGGGATACGGCGCTTGATCTAGCCGCAAAAGCTCTAAAAGAAAATTTTGAAAAATACGGCTCCGAGAGTATCTACGGAGAGTGATACTGGTGGGGCGGCAGCGGTAAAGTCAGCTGGGGTAGAGCTACGGCTAGAAGGATGCTAACGATACTAGGCGGCTTCGTCTCAGAAGACGGCAACTACTCCTATGGCGCCGGTCACGTTATCATGCCTTACGTTATCGGAACTATCGAGCCAAACGAAGTTCCTACGAAATGGGAAGCGGTACTAAAGTCTGCTAAAACGATAGTATTTTGGGGAAGCAACCCCGTAGTAACCAATGAAATAGGCGTAGGCGCTCCTACTCACGAGGGCTACGAAGTGTATGCCAAGCTAAAAGATATGAATGCAAAAGGCAAAAAGAAAATTTACGCCGTAGATACATATAAAAACGACACGATCAGGTATCTCAACTCGGACTTTATAGGCGTGGTGCCGGGAACCGATACAGCCATGATGATAGGCATGTGCCACTATCTATACGAAAATAAACTATACGACGAAGCTTTTATAGGCAAATACGCCGTTGGATTTAATAAATTTAAAGATTATTTTCTAGGCACTCACGACAATGTAGTTAAAAATTTAGACTGGGCTAGCAAAATTTGCGGCGTAAGCGTCAAAAAGCTAGAGGATCTATGCATGTCGCTAGCCAAAAACGAGTCTTTGATAATAAGCGGTTTTGCTATCCAAAGACAAGATCACGGAGAGCAGTCGTATTGGGCGCTCATAACTCTAGCCTCGATGCTAGGGCACATAGGCAAGGAGGGCTGCGGCTTTATGACTTGCGATCAGGGACACAAAACCAGTACGGAAAGCCTTATAGCGCCGGCTCTAAAAGGCCTAAACTCGGTTCCTAGCGAAAAATACACGAAAGAAGATAGCCCTTGGGTAATAAACAAAGGTTACGTCATGCCAAATAGTAGAATAATAGATGCACTCCTAAATCCGGGCCAAGAGATGCAAAGAAACGGCGAAATTTACAAACTCCCGCACATGAGAGTTTCCGTAAGCGCCAGCGGATCGATATTTACGAGACATCAGGATATAAACCGCGCGGTACAAGCGTGGAAAAAGCTCGATACCGTGATAACCATAGAGCCTTATTGGACTAGCGGAGCTAAGCTTAGCGACATAGTCCTGCCCGCAGCTATCGAGCCTGAGAGAAACGACATAGAGCAGTCAAACGCTACGGGCGAGTATATCTTTGCCATAAAACAAGCCGTCCAGCCTATGGGCGAAAGCAGGAGCGATTTTGAAATTTGCAAAGGAATTTGCAAGAGATGGGGCATGGAAGAGGTATTTACCGAGGGCAAGACCGAGATGGAGTGGATAAAAGAAATTTTCGCCGACGCCATAGATCAAGCCAAGGCGCTCGGATACGATAATTTGCCTACGTTCGATGAGTTTTGGGAAAAAGGATATGTAAAATTCGACAAAAAAGACGAAGAGAAAAAATACTATACTAGATTTGCTAATTTTAGAGAAAATCCAAACAAATTTAGACTTGGAACGCCGTCTGGAAAAATCGAGATTTACTCGCCCGTCATCGCAAAAATGAAATACGACGACTGCTTTGGGCACCCGGCATGGTTTGAACCTACCGAGTGGCTTGGCGATAAAGATAAAACTAAAAAATATCCTCTCGCGCTAAACACTCCACACTCTCGCTTCAGACTGCACTCCCAGCTAGACAACTCCATAGTTAGAAAGTACGCTGAAGTAAACGGTAGAGAGCCCATATTTATCAGCCAAAGCGCAGCCAAAAAACGCGGCATCGCAACGGGAGACGTGGTTAGGGTGTTTAACGATAGGGGTGAAATTTTATGTGGAGCGATAGTGAGCGACATAACCCAAGACGACGTCGTAATCGTATGCGAAGGCGCATGGTACGACCCTGAAGTCTACGGCAAAAAGAGCCTGTGCCAGCACGGATGCGTAAACGTGCTCACAAAAGACAAAGGCACGAGCAAGCTAGCGCAAAGCAACATCGCGCATACAAATTTAGTCCAAGTCGAAAAATATAAAGGCGCGATAAGACCTATCAGAGCGTTTTCTAAACCAAAAATAATAGGTGCTTAAATTTGAGGCGGGGTTTAGGCTCCGCCGTTTTTGAATGTTATTATCTCCGCGGTTTATCAGATCACCCATAAAGCAAATTTTAGAATCGGCATCATATGAAAAACAATCTATCATAGGCAAAGGGTTTTACAGCAGCCGTGAACGTCGCCAATGAAGTAAATTTAATCCTTTATTTTACTAAATTTTAGCGGTTACTGACGATAATCTTTGTCGAAAAGCTTATCTAGACTGTCTTTTCTGTATTCCAAGCCCTTCAAGATCGCCTCCACGCCATCTCTAGTTAGATCGCGGAATTTGACGCCTTCAAAATCAAAATACACCGTCATCCCATTATCGCTGATTTTAATAATCCGCATAGCATATTGAGAAAGACTAAATTTATCTACACCTACGCAATTTATTAGCTCGTCGGCATATTTAGCAATTATATCCTTTATAATCATTTTTGATTTATACTGCTGCTCAGTCGCATAAGTAGCCACGCTCGGAGCTAGTTTTTCAATGTTTTTCTCATAGGCCTTAAATTTATCGGTCTTAGTTACCGTCCCATTTCTTGAAGTTTCAAGGACAGATTTTAAAAACTCTATGTTCAAATTTATCATAGCATAGGCATCGACCTTTATCCAGTCCAGCGCATCCTTATCAGCGTTGATATATGGGTTAAATTTGCTCGGCAAACGCATTTTTGACGCATTTAAATTTCGCCAAAATTTTTCGTGAGCCTCCTGGCTAAATTTAATCTGCCCGCCTGCAACATCTATCGCAACCTTTCTAGCTATATGTAAATTTTCGCTAGTTGAGCTTCCGTCGCCTTTTGATGCTATACCGCACCCGCAAAATATCAGCGCAATCATAAAAATAATCAGCTTTTTCA
>CAURWB010000093.1:0-4924 GCA_963528245.1 uncultured Campylobacter sp.
AGGGCGCGATCGGCTTTAGCTTGGATGAAATTTTAACGCCGCT
Organism: uncultured Campylobacter sp.; assembly: GCA_963528245.1. Lineage (GTDB taxonomy): Bacteria > Campylobacterota > Campylobacteria > Campylobacterales > Campylobacteraceae > Campylobacter_A. The sequence goes on from CAURWB010000093.1 coordinate 44, forward strand.
TAAGATCGCGGCGAACTACTGCGGGATGGACTTTGCCGTGCCGTTTATCAGCAGCGGATTTGAGCCCGGCGAGTTTGGCGACGATGCCGTAGATGCCGCAGCCGCGCGCTTTGGCAAGCTTTTACGAGGAGAGCTAAGTCCTAACGAGTATCAAATTTAGTTTTGCCACCTGTAGTTACAAGCTCGTGATTTTAAGCGAAGTCGCCAGCCCGATTTTTAGATATAATAATTTTGCTCGAAATCGCCGCGCTCAAAGTATGATTTAAGCATTGCGAACGAGTAAAGTCTGTGTGCGAGATTGACGCGGTCGCTTCGTAGTTCATCTCGTCGACCGCCGATATTTTTTTATGTTAAAATCGCAGGTATTATTTCAAGCTATCGATATACTCGCTAACAGCCGCCATATCCTCGTCACTTAGGTTTTTGGCGTGGATTTGCATGACCTTGCCCATGCCAAAGTTATTGTTTGAGCCATCTTTGTAGCTTTGTAGCGCTTTTATGCGGTCCTCTTTGCTGATGCTAGTTAGCGCAGGTACTTTGTTTGCGTATTTTACGTCCGCTTTTTCGCCGTGACAGGCTGCGCATTTTTTGTAAATAGCTGCGCCGTCAGCCGCAAGCAGAGATAAATTTAGCGCCAAAACGGCAGTTGCAATGTGATAGATTTTCATCTTTCGTCCTTTTTGATAGAAATTTAGACGAGATTATAGCCCTAAAAGCTTAAAAAAAGAAATTTTATAAAAAAGTTACTAAAATGAAGCGCGAAATAAAAAGCAGAGAAAAATCGGCGGAAAACTCCGCCGAAAAGGGTTATTTTAGAGTAGGGATGTACTCTGATAGAGCCGCGATGTCATCGTCGCTAAGAGGTTTTGCGATAGGTTTCATCATAGCTGCGCTTTTAAATTTATCTAGAGTGCCTGCTTTATAGCCTTTTAGGCTCTCGGCGATCTCTTCTTTTGAAAGCGTGTTAAGCGCAGGAACTTTATTTAGATACACTTTTTCGGCTTTCGGTCCGTGACAGGCTGCGCATTTTTTGTAAAGAGTCGCGCCGTCAGCGGCAAATAGGCTACCCGCTAGCAATGCGGCAGCTCCTGAAACAATGATAAGCTTTTTCATTTTCAATCCTTTTTGATAAAATTGTAGGCGTATTATAGTCTTAAAAGCTAAATTTTACATTATTTTTTTACATTAGTTTCTATCGCGGCGCGGGCGGCGATTTTCGGTTAAATTTAGATTTTTTTTGTATAATTTTCGCTATGGATAAAACAAAGCTTAAAACGCAGCCGCAAAAGGCGCTATTTCTTGATCGCGACGGCGTGATAAACGAGGATGCGGGCTACGTTTATAGGCGCGAGGATTTCGTTTTTAAAGATGGCATTTTTGAAGCCTTACGCAAATTTGCGCAGGCAGGCTACGCGCTAGTCGTGGTGACGAATCAATCAGGCATCGGGCGAGGCTACTACACGCTAGAGCAGTTTGATGAGCTTTGCAGGTTTATGCTGGGCGAGTTTGAAAAAGAGGGCGTGAAGATAGAGAAAATTTACTTTTGTCCGCATGCGCCGGAGGCTCTTTGCGGTTGCCGTAAACCGGAGCCAGGCATGCTACTAAGGGCCGCAAACGAGCTAAATATCGACCTTGCGCGCTCAATAATGATAGGCGATAAGGATAGCGACGTGCGGGCGGGACAGAGTGCCGGCGTCGGAGTAAATTTAAAGCTGGACAACCGTCTAAAAAGCGTGGCTGAGGCGCTAGAGTTTTTAAAAAAAGAAGGAAAAATATGAAAGATATAAAAAGAGTCGTAATAACGGGCGCTGCGGGCTTCATCGGCTCAAATTTGGCGCATTATTTTGACGAAAATTTAAAAGACGTAGAAGTGCTCGCCGTGGATAAATTTAGAAGCGACGAGAAATTTAGCAACGGAAACCTCAAAAGCTTCGGGCATTTTAAAAATTTGCTCGGCTTTTCGGGCGAAATTTACGAGGGCGACATAAACTGCGCTAAAACGCTAGCTATGATCGAGAAATTCGCTCCCGAAGCAATCTTTCACGAGGCGGCGATCTCGGATACCACGGTGACCGAGCAGGGCGAGCTAATGAGGACAAATCTAAATAGCTTTAAAGATCTGCTAGATACCTGCGAAAAAACGGGCGCGCGCATGATATACGCGAGTTCGGGCGCCACGTACGGCAACGCAAAAAGCCCGCAAAGAGTCGGCGAATGCGAAGCGCCAAATAACGTTTACGGCTTTTCAAAGCTAAAAATGGACGATCTGGGCCGAAAATACGCCAAAAAAGGCGTAGCGGTCGTGGGGCTGAGATACTTTAACGTCTATGGTGCTAGGGAGTTTTATAAAAACAAAACCGCCTCGATGGTGCTGCAGTTTGGTCTGCAAATTTTGAGCGGAAAAAATCCGTGCCTCTTTGAGGGTAGCGACAAAATCAAGCGCGACTTCGTCTATATAAAAGATATCGTGCAGGCAAACCTGCTAGCCCTAAATGCGCCAAGCGGCGTGTATAACGCGGCGACCGGCACGGCAAGAAGCTTCCAGGAGATCGTGGATATCTTGCAGCGCGAGCTGGGGTCAAATTTGCCTTGCGAATACATCCCAAACCCGTACGCGCGCTCATATCAGTTCCATACGCAAGCAGACATCGAGCCGACTAAAAAGGCGCTGGGATACGAGCCTAAATTTAGCCTAGAAGAGGGCATAAAAGACTACGCGGCTGAGATAAAAAGGATATATGAGGAAGAGATAAATGCGTGAAGTACGTGCTTTAGTTGTTGGCGATCTGATGCTCGATCACTACATCTGGGGCAGCTGCGAGCGCATCTCGCCCGAAGCTCCCGTGCAAGTAGTAAAGATAAAAAACGAAACCAAACGCCTAGGCGGAGCGGGCAACGTGGTGCTAAATTTGCTTTCGCTAGGAGCAAAAGTAGGCGTCATGAGCGTGCTAGGCGACGACGAGACTGGTGACGAGATAGAGCGGATCTTACGGGAGCAGGGCGCTAAGCCTGAGTTTATAAAAAGAGAAAAAGGGCGCACGAGCTCGATAAAAAGCCGCGTGATGGCGACGCATCAGCAAGTCGTGCGCATAGATAAAGAAAGCGTCGAAGCCGTAACCTGCGAGGATGAGCTGGCGGCAAATTTCGCCCGCGCGCTAGAGAGCTACGACGTCGCGCTACTATCAGACTACGGCAAGGGCGTGCTAACGCCTGCGCTGTGCCAAAAACTCATAAAGGCATGCGCGGATGCGGGCAAACCCGTGCTAATCGACCCAAAGGGCGCGGACTACTCGAAATATAAGGGCGCCACGCTACTAACGCCCAATAAAAAAGAAGCGGGCGAGGCTGTGGGCTTTAAAATAGAAAACGACGAGCAGCTTTTTACGGCGCTAAATTTACTAAAAAACGAGCTAAATTTGACCCATTCGCTGATCACGATCTCGGAGGAGGGTATCGCGCTTTTAGAGGACGGACAGGCGGTTAAATTTCCTGCTCTGGCAAAAGAGGTCTTTGACGTCACGGGCGCTGGGGATACGGTGCTAGCGACGCTGGGCGTGATGCTGGGCGCTGGCGAAGGTATCAAAAAGGCGATCGAGACGGCAAATTTAGCCGCCGCGGTCGTCGTGGCTAAGGTCGGCTCGGCCACGGCTAGCTTTGAGGAGATAAACGAGCTAGTACGCCGTAAAAACGCGGCAGGCTTCGAGGAGAAAATAAAAAGCGCGGACGAACTGGCCGCGACGCTGGCAAACCGCGGCGAAAAGCGGCTGGTTTTTACAAACGGCTGCTTTGACATCCTGCACGCAGGACACGTGAGCTATCTGGCTAAGGCGCGGGAATTTGGCGATATACTAGTCGTCGGGCTGAACTCCGACGCCTCGGTGCGCGCGCTAAAGGGCGACACTCGCCCCGTAAACGCGCAGACCGATCGCGCTACCGTGCTGGCGGCGCTTGGGGCGGTTGATTACGTGACGATATTTGACGAGCTAACGCCTCTAAATTTGATTGAAAAACTGCGTCCGGACGTGCTCGTAAAGGGTGCGGACTACGAAGGTAAAGAAGTCGTTGGCAGCAGCGTCGTAAAAGACGTGCGGCTAGTGGAGTTCGTGGCCGGCAAAAGCACGAGCGCGACGATAAAAAGGATAAAAAATGAAGACTGAAGAGATGATAAAAAGCGAGCTAGAGGGACATCTGGCGACGATAAAGGCGACGTTTGCGCTGGAAGCGGATATCAAAAAAGCCTGCGAAACGGCGGTAGCGACGCTAAAGGCGGGCGGTAAAATTTTACTTTGCGGAAACGGCGGAAGCGCCGCAGACGCGCAGCATATCGCAGCCGAGCTAACGGGTCGCTATAAAACCGAGCGCGGCGCGCTAGCTGGCATAGCTCTAACGACCGATACTTCCGCGCTCACGGCGATCGGCAACGACTACGGATATGAGTTTGTTTTCTCGCGTCAGCTGGAGGCTCTAGGCCGCGAGGGCGATCTGCTCATCGCGATCTCTACTAGCGGAAACAGCGGTAACGTCGTAAAAGCGCTCGAGCTAGCGCGAAAAATCGGCATCAAAACGATCGGGCTAAGCGGCCGCACGGGAGGCGCGATGAACGAGCTTTGCGAGCTAAATTTGGTCGTGCCGTCAAACGACACGCCGCGCATCCAAGAGATGCACATAATGATAGGGCATATCATCTGCCAAGCTATCGACGATGCGTTTTAGGCTAAATTTAAAAGCATTTGCGGCGGCGGAGTCAAATTTAACCCGCCCAGCCGCTCTTTAACTCCGCCTAGTGCGCAAGTAAATTTAACTATACATGAAAACCCAAACTCCCGCCTACGCCGTCATCGATCTAAAATCCTTCTACGCCTCGGTCGAGTGCGTGGAGCG
>CAURWB010000094.1:0-4900 GCA_963528245.1 uncultured Campylobacter sp.
TCTATGCGTCTATCAGCTAGTCTCGCACCTAAAGCTTAGCGCAAACGAGGCAAACATCAGGCGCAGAGTCGTCGTACCGGTAAGCCTCGTCGCCACCTACGACGCGCCGGGGCACGAAGGGGATTTTTATCACGCGATGTTTTTGCGGCATATGCAAACGGGTCTTGGCGCGCAGGTCGTGCGAGGGATTAAATTTTAGCGCCGATTTTGCGGGCGGAGCGGCTAGCAAATTTAGACTGCTAGCGGAGTCAAATTTGAGCTAAAGCGCGAAATTTGACTACCTACTATGCGTTTGTAGAAATTCCCTCGGATGATAAATTTGCACGCCCTTAGCCTCCGTCTGCGCGGCGGCGATGACGGCGACCGCGATATCTTTCGCGCTCATCGGACGGTAGTTCGTTAAGATAAACTTCGGCAAAAGCCCAAATAGCCAAACCATAAAGAGCTCTCCCATACGCACCTGCTCGCGCTCGCTTTTTATCGCAGGCAGCCGCGCTATTTGCAAGCTTTTAAATCCCAGAGCGGCGATCTTTTTCTCTACCTTGCCCTTTGCGCGCAGATAAAAAAATCTCGACCGCTCATCAGCGCCCTGCGACGAAATGAGCGCGAAACGGCTAGCGCCCGAGGCGATGCCCCATTTTGCGATATTTACGGTGTAGCTCACGTCTATTTTATAAAACTGCCCGCGACTGCCGGCTTGCTTCATCGTCGTGCCTAGCGCGCAAAATATCTCGTCTATCTCGCGCGGCGGCATGTTTTTTACGTCGCTAAAATTTACGATCTGCGTCTCTAGCTTTTCGTGGCTAAATTTTAGCTCCCTGCGCGCCCAAACGATGATTTTGTCGTAGTTTTCATTCTCGCAAAGCTCGCGCACCAACTCCCTACCCACGACGCCAGTAGCGCCTAGCACAAGAGCCGATTTTCCCATTTTCACTCCTTAAATTTCTTTAAATTTTAACGCGCTTTACAGTCAAATTTAACTCCGGCGCTACGTTACTCAAATTTTACGCCTCGTCGCGCGACGCGTAATGCATAAATTTAGCGTTTGTCCGCGTAGTCAAATCTCGGCTTGCTTAGGCTAAATTCGAAACTATCGCGATTAACCGCACCGACGCAAGCATCGCTACCGTAAAGCGCGAGCAAAAACTCCGCCATCTCCCCGCTTGAGTGATAGCGCTTAAAAGCCGCGTCGTAGTCGTAGCCCGCGTCATCCGTCGCTACGGAGCCGAATTCCGTCCTAGTCGCGGCGGGCGCTAGAACTTTAGCCTGCATTTTAGCCTCTTTATCTTGCGCCAGCTCGTAGTGCAAGCCCTCCGTAAAGGCGCTTACGAAAAACTTGCTCGCGCAGTAGGTGACGGCGTTTGGCACCATGCTGTAGCCGCCCGCGGAGGAGATATTGATGAGCTGAGTGGGCTTATGCTTGTAATCGCGCACGAAGAGGTGGCTTAGCAGCGTGAGCGAAATGATGTTGAGACGTAACATCTGCGAGACTTTGGATAGATCGCGCTCGCCGACCGCGCCGTAATCTCCGAAGCCAGCGTTATTGATGAGCGCCTTTAGCTCGTAGCTTTTTAGCTCCTCCCAAAGCGCCCGGACGTTTTTGCTGCACGCAAGGTCGCAAATTTTAATCACGACGTCCGATTTGGGCGCGATCTGCGCGATCTCGTCCTTTAAGCTTTGCAGCAGCTCCGCTCTGCGCGCGATTAGGATTAGATTTTCTCCTCGCCCGGCAAAGGCCTTCGCCGTAGCTGCTCCTATACCAGAACTTGCACCCGTAATCGCGATATATTTTTTCATTTTCTATCCTTTTTTAGATTCTTTGGCTTGAAATTTTACCGAAGCTCGCCGCGTATTCACGCGTGCGCTCGTCTTAAATTTACAAATTTGCCCGCGTTTTGCGAGGCGGTTTACTCGCCGCTTATGGGCGTGCGCTTGGTATCTATCGCTTTGCCGTCTAGATAGTACCGACCGCCGGCGACGTAGTGAAGCGTCTTTAGCTCGTCAGGGATCTTTTCAAACAGCCAGTGCCCGCCGTCAAATATCCGCTCGTCCGCATACGCCGCGACGACCTCGCCGATAAAAAGATCATAGCTCTGCTCGTTATGAGGCTCGGGGATACGCTTGCAAACGAGCCATGCGGCGCAGCCCGCGATCAGCGGCACGTCGAACTCATCTTGATAAAAAATTTCCACGTTTTTCATCTTGTCCGCGTTATCAAAGCGCGAGTTATTTTCGGCGCCCAGCTCGCTAACCAGCTCCGCCTGCGCGGCCGTGGGGATCTGCACGGCGAAATACCCGCTCTTTTCGATGAGCGTCCGCGTGTACGAGCCGTTATGCGGCACGATGGTAACCTTGTCATAATCAAGCGCCTGCGCCCACGTTATCGCCATCGCATTGACGTCGCCATCGTATTTGGCCGATACGAGCGTGGTCGCGCCCGGGTTTAGGATACGGTATGATTTTTGTAGATCGACTTTTATGATCGCCATTTTTGCTCCTTTGACCTGGTTTTTGTTAAATTTGCCCGCTTTTTTGAGCCGCCTTGGCGAGCTTTTCAAATTTGACTTTAAATTTACCTCGCCTCGCCGAGCCGCCCTATCTCAAATCCAAAACCGCAAATTTAGTTAAATTTACCGCGCCTTTTCGCAGTGTTCTCCGTACGGCACCAGCTCGCAAAGCCTCGCGTGCAGCCGCTTTACTTCGGCCTCGCCCGCGATCTCGAGTAGCTCTTTTTCGTGGTATTTAGCTAGCATGATGCAGCCAGCGAGCATATCTGTTTCGTGGCAGCTTCTAACAAGCGCCATTACCCCTTCCTTGGCCCCATAAGGCATCGCCATCGTGCCGAATCTAAAACATCGCCAAGCGTCCATCTCGCACGCCTTGCGCAGATAGCCGACCGCCTGCTCCGGCGCGCTGCTGCCGATCGCTAGCCCCAGATGCTCGCATCCTAGCGCCGAGCCCTTTTCGCATGCGGTTTCGTATAGTTTTTTCGCGCGTTTTTCGTCCTTGCCTGGCGCGCCGTCAGCCTCAAGGCTCTTGCCGTAAATCACGCAAGCATCCTGATAGCCGCTATCGCAAGCCGGGCTCAAAATCTCCCTTGCGGCGATGAAATCTTTGTTATTTATATGCATTTCGCCCGCTGCCGCGCATGTGTCAAATTTACCATCCTTGCACGCATCAAGCAAAATTTGCATCGCTTCGCGGATGTCTTTTTCGTTTTGCTTTTTGGGCTGTTTTTGGTAAAACAAGATCACTCGCTTGCAGGCTCTTGCGTCCTTTTGGGCGCAAGATTTTTTGAGCTCCTCGTACCTCGCGCTTAAAAACGCCTCTTTTTCGGGGCTTAGTTCGCCTTTTTTGGGCTCGCTGGCCATAGCCGCGATAGCAAAAAGTATCAACGCGATCAAATTTTTCATTTTATACCTTAAATTTATTTTCTTAGTGCCTTTGCGAGGCTAATGCCCATTATTATAATTAAAATTTGTAGCTTTTTGCAAGGTGTTGAGGCTAATTTAAAGGGCAAATTTGCCCTTTAAATTTTAGTTTAGTAGAAGTGATTTTATATCTATTTTTTGCTCGATCATCTTGCTTTCAAGCATAAATTCTTGCGTAGCTTCAAGCGCTTTTATGTCTTCAGCCGTGATCTTTGGACTAAAGTCGTACTGAGGATACATACTCTTTACCGCCTCTATGCTTAGCCCCGTCTCCTCGGCTGTAAATTTAAGCGCCTCATCCTCGTTTGCTTTGATATAGTCTAAAATTTCGTCCTGAGCCTTTTTAAATTTCTCAACGACGTCTTTATGCTTTTTATAAAACTCTCCACTTGTTGCCGTGACGATGACCGGAGTGATAACGCCTTTGCCGGTTGTGACTACATTTAGGCCTGATTTTTGAGCGTTGTAGGCTGCCGGACCTGCAAGAAGCGCTGCATCGACGCTGCCGTTTTCAACTGCGGCTTGCGCAGCTGGGATGCCCATAGATACGAACTCTACGTCATTTATGCCTAGTCCTCCAAGCGCCAGGTATCTAACCAAAAGCTCGTTTAAGATCGTGCCTTTTGGGCCTGCTACTTTCTTGCCTTTTAGATCTTTTGGCGACTTTATATTTTGATCCTTAGAAAATATCACAAATGCCTCTGGCGCCCTTGAATAAGCGCTTATGATCTTTATATCAGCCTTATTTGCAGCCGCTAGTATAACCGAAGTGCCGCCCACGCAGTTTAGAAACTGGAGCGAATTTGAAGCGAGCGCTTGAGTTTGTTTCGCACCTGAGGTGATCTCGGAGTATTCGACTGGCACGCCAAAAGACTTCGCGTAAAAGCCTTTAAATTTATCGACGATCGATGGGACGTTTAGCGGCGATTTGACGTAGGTCATACCGATCTTATCTAGCTCACTTGCGTTTGCGACTAGACAAAATAAAGAGGCTGCACACAAAATCTTAAAAAACTTTCTCATATTTGCTCCTTTAAAAATTTTTCAAATTATATAACTTTTTGCTTCGTTTTGGTTTTAATTATCATTTTATAAAATGCTAAATTTCACTTAAAATTTTACGCTTTAAGTTTATTAGCTCATCGCAAAGCAAATCTCTTGGCCTAGCTAGATTTGACAGGTCATAGTTTGATTTCATCCCGCCTTTTTCAAGCAAAATTATCTCATCTGCTAAATATAGAGCTTCATCAACATTATGAGTGACAAAAATGATGGTTTTGCCGGCTTGGAGCTTTAAAATTTCAGCCTGCATGCTGGCTCTCGTAAAAGCATCAAGCGCCGCAAATGGCTCATCCATAAGGATCAAATTTGCCTCGTATGCAAGCACTCTTGCAAGCGAAACACGCGAGCTCATACCGCCAGATAGCTGCGAAACAGCGGCAAATTTAAAGTCGCTAAGCCCTATCATC
>CAURWB010000095.1:0-4817 GCA_963528245.1 uncultured Campylobacter sp.
TCTGTGCGCGGAGCTGATGATTAGCTCGTAAGGGACGTTAAATTTTTCAAGCACCTTTGCCGCCTCGCTAACTACGTCGTAGTCGCTCTTGCTTCCCATTATAATTGAAACAAATTTCATTTTATTTCCTCTCTTAAAAAGCTAAATTTAGGCAACCTCGCGCCTAAATTTACTTCGTTTTCGTTGCCGCTGTGGATCTCGGTGATCTCTTTGCCTTTTTTGGTTACGAGCTTTTTAAATTTGATAAATTTCTTGCCGTCACGAGCGAAAATTTGAGATATTTCGCTCTCGCACTCATCTATCTGCGAGCCCAGAGGCGCCACGATCTCATACTCGTTGCCGGGGAAAATTTTATATTTGCATTTAAAAAACTCTCCGTCTAAAGTCATGGCGTTTACCTGATGGGTGCCCTCCTCTAGGCTGCTGGCGTGATTTTGCGTATCCGTTTTTTCAAACGGGCGATTTACCAGGTAGCCGTCGGTAAAGCCGCGATTTTTTAGCGTATTTAGTTCGCCCGCGTAAATTTGCGCGTCGAATTTGCCGGCCGCTGCGTCGTCGACGGCCATGCGGTAGGCTCTAGTCGCGCAGGCGGCGTAGTATTCGCTTTTCGTGCGGCCTTCGATCTTTAGGCTATCGACCGCGCCGCTTTCGATGATATCTTTGATGTGCGCGGATAGATTTAAATCCTTCGAGTTCATCACGTGCGTGCCGCCTTCTTCGTCCTCTTCTAGGCGAAACAGCGTCCCGCTCTCGGGGTTTTTGGCGTAGATTTCGTATTTAAACCTGCAGTCGTTGGCGCAGCTGCCGCGGTTTGACTGGCGGCCGCTTTGAACCGCGCTCACTAAACAGCGTCCCGAGTATGCAAAGCACATCGAGCCGTGTACGAAAATTTCGATATCTAGCGTCGGGATTTGTTCTTTTATCTTCACGACGTCTTTTAGGCTCATTTCGCGCGCCACGACGATGCGTTTTGCTCCCATTTCGTGATAGATTTTGGCATCCAGAGCATTCATGACGTTTGCCTGCGTCGAGAGGTGGATCTCGATGTCCGGGGCTATCTCTTTTGCCAGGCTCATGACGCCCGGAGTCGCGATGATAAAAGCATCTGGCTTCATCGCCGATATCGTTTGCAAGTGGCGTTTTAGCGGCTCGATTTGCGAATTAAATGGAAACGCGTTTACCGTCGCGTAAAATTTTTTGCCCTTTGCGTGCGTGTATTCGATGGCTTCTTTAAAGGTTTCAAGGTTAAATTCGCGCGCCGAACGAGTGCGAAGAGAAAAGCTCGCCACCGATGCGTAAACCGCATCTGCACCGTATTCTAGAGCTATTTTTAACTTGGTTAAATTTCCCGCTGGGGATAAAAGCTCGGGCTTTAGCACTATTTTTTGCCCAAACTTTCTATCAGAGCTTCGATGTCGTCGTTGCTGACGAGATTTTCGGTGTGCGTATCGCCGGCGATATGTACTGCCGAGGCCACGCGTTTCTCGTCGTCGATCTTACCCTCAAAGAGGCTGCTCATATACTTGCTAAGCGCGCGCATGACGTTGATGACGCGCTCGATCTTTTGACGGTGGATGTCTTGATACTGCATCATATCCATCGCCATCATTATCTCGTCCTCGGCCATCCTGACGTTATCTAGAGTCGTTTCTGCAGAGCTTTTTAGGGCGTTATTTTTTTCTAGCGCATCTGCAAAAGTAGCGATATTTGGGAATTTTTAGTGTAGTTTGGTTAAAATTTAGATATTAGCCTCTATACCGCTGATAATCTCGCTAAGCCCGCTCTCCGCGTCCATAGAAAAGTTATTGATCGCATCAAGCTTGTCAAACATCTGCGTGGCTTTTTCTTCGCTATCCTTCGTGACGTCGTCTAGCTGATGAACCATCTTGTGATCATCCGTCGGAGGAGGCGGAGGCCACGGCATATTTGAGGATACTTTGTAGTCGCCGGAGTCAAATTTAACGTCTTCGTCTTTGCTCTCTACCAAGGCTTCCTCGGCGGTTTCTAGGTTTAAATTTTCATCGTCGCTAGCTTGCGCGTCGTCGGTCTCGGCGGCAACGCCCTCTAAATCGCCCGCCATCAAGGCGTCAAGTTCTTCTTGCGTCATAAAAACTCCTATTTAAATTTGGGCTGATTATATAGAAAATTAACGAAATATAAGTTTAAAAACCCAAACTTTATCCTTAAATTTATTAAATTTTAGGTAGCATTTGCAAAATATTTAAGGATAAAAATGAGAGTCGATCTACACAACCACACGCCGCTTTGTAAGCACGCCGTGGATGAGCCTAGTCAGTATGTTTTAAGCGCGATAAATTCGGGCTGCGAGTATTTTGGATTTAGCGATCACGCGCCGATGAAATTTGACGAAGCGTACCGCATGGAGTTTTCGCAAATGCCCTCTTACGAGAGCGAGATTTTGCGCCTCAGAGACGAATTTGACGGACGGATCAAAATTTTGCTTGGCTACGAAGTCGATTTTTTAGAGGGCTTTATGGACGAGCGGGTTTTAACGCGCAAGGTCGATTATCTCATCGGTTCGGTGCATTTTTTGGGCGGCTGGGGCTTTGACAATCCCGAGTTTATCGGCGAATATAAAAAGCGCGACATAGATCAAATTTGGCGGGATTATTTTTACTGCATAGAGAAAATGGCGAAGTCTGGCAAATTTGACATCGTCGGGCATGTAGACTTGCTAAAAGTGTTTAAATTTATGCCAAAAACAGACGTTAGACTCCTCGCCAAAAACGCCATCGATGCGATAAAAAAGGCAAATTTGACGGTGGAGATAAATGCGGCCGGCTTTAGAAAACCCGTCGGCGAACAGTATCCGAGCGTAAATTTGCTAGAAATGATCGCCGAAAAAGACATACCTATCACGTTTGGCTCGGACGCGCACGCCAAGGATCAAGTCGGTCTAAACGGCGAAAAATGCGAGCAAATCGCTAGAGATTTAGGCTTTAACAAGTGTGCGGTATTTCAAAACCGCGATAGAGAATTTGTAAAATTTTAGATCGGGTAGAAAAAATTATTTAAATTAATCTTAAAAGTAAAATTTTATGATAAAATTACGAAATCAATAAACACAGGAGCGAAAAATGGGAAAATTCGTAAAAAGCGTCGATCATTTTTTTGATTTTTGCAAAGAACACGAGGTTAAATTCGTGGATTTTAGATTTACCGATATGAACGGCGCTTGGCACAGCATATCTTATAACATAAAATTCGTAGAAAAAGATCATTTCGTAAACGGCATACCGATGGATGCGAGCTCGCTAGGAGGGTGGCAACCGATCGAAAGAAGCGACATGCTAATGTGCCCTGAGGCGACAAGCGCCTTTTTAGATCCTTTTACCGCTGACGTTACAGTCGTAGTTTTTGCCGATATTTACGACATTTACAAGGGTCAAATTTACGAAAAATGCCCGCGCTCGATAGCCAAAAAAGCTATGGCCTACGTCAAAGAAAGCGGCATGGGCGACGTGGCGTATTTTGGGCCGGAGAACGAGTTTTTTATATTTGATAACGTAAAAATAGTAGACAGCCCAAACTGCGCGATGTTTGAAGTAGATAGCGAAGAAGGCGAGTGGAACGACGCTAGGGACTTTAAAGATAGCTACAACACAGGTCACCGACCAAGAAGAAAAGGCGGCTATCTGATGACGCAACCGACCGATAGCATGGTCGATCTGCGCGCCGAGATGATGCAGGTTTTAGAGCAAGTAGGCCTCGAAGTCATGCTAGGACACCATGAGGTCGCGCAAGGACAAGGCGAGCTTGGCGTTAAATTTGGAACCCTTCTTGAAGCGGCCGATAACGTGCAAATTTACAAATACGTCGTTAAAATGGTCGCCCACTTAAACGGCAAAACGGCGACGTTTATGCCAAAACCGCTCTACGGCGACAACGGTAGCGGCATGCACGTGCATCAGTCGGTGTGGAAAGACGGCAAAAACTTATTCTACGGCGAAGGAAAATACGCAAATTTAAGCGATTTTGCGCGCTGGTATATCGGCGGAATCCTAAAACACGCAAGGAGCGTAGCGGCGTTTACAAACCCGAGCACAAACAGCTACAAACGCCTAATACCGGGCTTTGAAGCGCCTTCTATCCTAACGTATTCTAGCCAAAATCGCTCCGCCTCGATCCGCATCCCATACGGCTCGGGAGAAAAATCGGTCCGCGCCGAAATGCGCTTCCCTGACGGTACGGCAAACCCGTATTTGGCCTTTTCAGCGATGCTGATGGCGGGACTTGACGGCGTAAAACACAAGATGGAACCGGTCGGTCCGATGGATGAAAATTTATTTAAACTGCACCTAGATGAAATCCGCGAGCGCGGTATCGAGCAGCTCCCTCATACGTTGAGAGGCAGCCTAGAGGCGCTAATTCGCGATAACGAATATCTGCACCCGATCATGACTCCAACGTTTATAAACGCGTATCAGCATTATAAATTCGAGAGTCAAGTATGGCCGTACGAAGCGCGCCCTACTCCGTATGAGTTTAAGACTTGCTTTTCTTGCTAAATTTAAGGGATGCTAAAATCCCTTTTTAGTTTTTCAGTCAAATTTGACCTTTTTAAATTTGGGCCAAATTTGACTTTTCTCGCGATTTTGACGAATGCAAAATTTGTCAAAATAAATCAAATTTGAGGCTAAATTTAAAAAACAGCGGCTTTTTATCTTGACAAATCAGCCTTTTTTATATATAATCACGTTTCGTTTTTTGAAAATTTGTCTTGTTAGCTCAGTCGGTAGAGCATTTCACTTTTAATGAAGGGGTCGCTGGTTCGAGTCCAGCACAGGACACCATTT
>CAURWB010000096.1:0-4635 GCA_963528245.1 uncultured Campylobacter sp.
AGCGGCGGACAGGCGTTTATGCCGTAGCTAGTCATTATGTCCATGACGAATTTCACGACTCCCTCGTAGCCCATGCCGGGCATCAGCACGGTCGCCTTGCCGGGCAGGCTACAGCCGCCGCCCGCCATATAGGTGTGGATCTCGCACTCGCCGCTATCTGGCACTATCTCCCAAAATACGCTCGGCGTGCCCTTGCCGACATTTTTGCCGGTATTGTACTCATCAAAGGTCTCGACGCTGTTGTGGCGCAGCGGAGCCTCGCGCGTCGCTCTCAGTACGGCCTCTCGCAGCAGCTCCTCAAGCTCGCCGATGAGTGGGAAATTCGCGCCACAGCGCACGAAAAACTAGATCACGCCCGTATCCTGACAGGACGGACGGTCTAGCTTTAGCAAGGCGCTGGTTTTCAAACATCGTTTTGTAGATCTCTTTTGCCAGCGGCTGCGTCTCGCGCTCGCTAAGCTCCCGCAGCTTCGCCGTCACGTCGTCAGGCAGCACCTTGCCCGTGTAGCCGACGAATTTCGCCATGATCTCGGTCATCTTTTGCACGGCTTTTTCTTTATCCATCGCTTCTCCTTTGCTGGTTTTTACTTTCAAATTTTTCATAAACGCCCGCTAGGACGCAGCCAACCGCGTAGCAGAGCAGGTCGGTAAAATCAAACGTTCCGCCGATCATTATTTTTAAAATTTTATTTTCTATGCCCAAAATTTGCACTGCGCCAAAATACTGCGCGAGCTCCAAGGCCGCCGCAAAGGCAAAAATTTTAAGCGCTAAATTTGATGGCGTCACACTAAATATAGCTCTCACAAACGCATAAAGCAAGATGACGGCCAAAACGTCGCCCGCGTAGTGTCGCACAAAGCCGCCCTTTACGCAGATCGCTATGTAAATTTCGACCGCCAAAATCAGTACCGCCGCGGCTAAAAACGCTAGCCTCGTTCTCACACTTTGCTTTGTTTGCAGCTTTTGCTCGTGCCTTACTGCGTCCTTCGGCTCGTTTGGTTTTTGCTCTCTTAAATTTTTCTCTCGCAACGCTTTCCTTTTAAATTTAGCCTTCAAATTTAGCTGTAAAAACCACGTTTCAAATCAAAGTGGGCTAAAACATCACATTTTTCACTTTGATTTGAAACGTAAATTTTTTTAATCTTTTTATTATCGTTTTAAATTCAAAAAATACTTTTAAAGATCCTTGCCGATATTGCAACGATGGCTTTAAAAGAATAAAATTAGATAATCTTTGATACAATTGCTTGGAAAATTTCAAGAGGTGTTAAAATGTCAAATATCCAAGAGAAATATATACGTGAAATTAACACATCTGATTCCTTTTTCGACTCTTTAAGGCAAGACTATAAAGGTTTTGATACATGGATAGCGAAAAAAGCGGACGCTGGCGAAAAAGCATATATACTCTTTGATGATACCAAGATAGTGGCTTTTTTGTATCTAAAAATAGAAAGCCCAATAGATAATACGGATATAAGTCCGGCACTTGACACAAATGTGACATGGCTAAAGATAGGAACTCTTAAAATAGATGCGCATGGGACAAAGCTTGGAGAGCGTATTATAAAGAAGATTTTTGATTTTGCCGTAGCAAACAACATTTATAATATCTATGTAACGTCTTTTGAAAAACAAGCACCTTTAATAAAATTATTAAAAAGATATGGGTTTGTCCAGCATGGCAAAAAAATCAATGAGCTAGTATTAACAAAAAATATACCAACTCATGTGCAGGCGCTAAAAAATGATATACTGCTGGACTATCCGGCTATTAATGCGACAAGCGACAAATATCTTTTAAGTATATACCCAAAATATCATACTGGTATGTTCTCGGACTCTATGCTAAACACAGAAAGCTATGACATACTAAAAGACATGTCTGAATCAAATAGTATTCATAAGGTGTATATAACGGAAATGAAAGGTGTCGAGCAACTCAAGAGAGGCGACTGCTTACTCATTTATAGAACAAAAGATAAAAATGCCCAAAGCGCGAACTACTCATCCGTCATAACCTCCTTGTGTGTTGTAGAAGAATATAAAGATTTATCCAGTTTTAGTGACTTGTATGATTTCATCAAGTACTGCAAGCCTCATAATATATTTACTGATGATGAATTAGAGAATATATTTATCAAAAAAAGTTACACAAAAATAATAAAAATGGCATACAATATATCATTTAAAAGACGTGTTATTTTAAAGAAGATTAGAGAAATTATAGGTCACGAAGAAGCCTACTGGGGTTTTGTGAAGCTTACAGATGAGGCTTTTTTTGCAATTTTAAAAGAAGGTTTAGTAAATGACAGCATTATTATCCATTAAGCCGGAATTCGCTGAGGCTATTTTTGATGGTACGAAAAAATTTGAGTTTAGAAAGGTAAAATTTAAAAAAAACGTTAATAAGATTAAAGTATATGCCACAAAGCCAGTTGGAAAAATTATAGGAGAATTTATAGTTGATAATATTTTGGAGGCAAGCCCAGAAGAGCTATGGGATAAAACGAGTATGGATGCCGGTATAGATAAAGAAAGATATCTAAAATACTTTAATGGCAAGAGTACCGGTTTTGCCATTAAGATTAAATCCGCAAATAAATATAAAGAGGCAATTTGTCCTTATTTGCAATACCCAAATTTTGTGGCACCACAATCGTTTATGTATATTGGATAAAAAACTATGAATAAAAAAAACTCAATCGCATGGCCTATAGCAATTTGTGCAGATTCTGATATTGCAGACAAAATAGAAGTTATACTTCACATCAACCTGTTTTTGCCAAACAATAACGAAAACTCATATATTGAAATTGGGGTATTGGTATCCAGGAAAGAATACAATAACATTAGTAGAAACTTTAACATAAATATCACACTCCCTTTTAAAATATACAAAACTGATTTTATAGACATCAAGGATCGCTTGTGTGATGGTAAAACCATAAACATGATATTTAACGAAGAAACACATCTGGATAAAAATAAATCAAGTTTTAGATTAAAAGAGTATGACCTTGGTAATATTGAGCTCTGTAATACCACCATCAACAATGATACAAGTATTACAATGAGCGTAAAGGAACAACAAAAAAATAGTTATTTCAGATTTAGAGTTACAAATATTAAGGATAAAATATCTGACACAATGCTCTCAGATACTATGACTAACCCTTTTATTAAAGCTATGAAAATCACCGGCATATCTATAAATTTGGATAGACGCTTTACAAAACAAATAGATAATAAAATAAAATTTAAGGAAATTAATACATTTATTATACTAGATTCTACTACGGAACTACTAGAAAAAAATAAGTCAATAAAAAGTTTTAGGGTTTTGGAGGATGATTTGTGGCGTGAATATATAGGTTATGATACCGATTTAAATATGACGGTCTATCAGTTTAAGGAGAGTAATCTTAGTGGTGGGTGCATAGAATCGTATCAACTCTTTTTAAAAAGCCTTCATCATAAAAGTTCAAAATTTGAAAAATACAAATTCCTGTTATTCGTGGTGTTCGTAGCTATAGTGTCTAATTTTATTTATGACCTCTTATAAAGTGTTTTTTTTAAATGATATTCTATGACCCCTCAATTGTCTTAACATCAAATCACATTTTGCCTATAAAGGCAGATATACAGAATAAATATGTATTATATAACTATATCAAAGAGGCAAAAAAATACTATCCAGAATTTGATGCTTGGTATTTTCTTAACGTGATACCATCTTTAAAAAATGGAACAAAAAAAATAATAACTTCTTGTAACGAAAATGATTTAAGAGGCTTGGCTATTCTAAAATACAGTGAGCAAAAGATATGTCACTTATCTACCATGCCCCCTTACAAGAATAAAGGATACGGAATAAAACTTTTTAAACAAAGCTTTATGGAATTAGAAACAGAAAAACCATTTCTCACGGTGTCGGAAGAAAAATTAGTAGAGTTTAAGCGCATATTTGAATATTTTAGATTCGAACTTACTGATGTTATAGATGGCTACTATAGAAAAGGTAAGAAAGAATATTTTTATAATCAGATATAATCCTACCCCTCAAACTCCAGATCAATCATATAGTTTGTAGTGTTTAGATTATGCGATACGCTTTTAATACTAAATTTTACATTTTCAAGTCTGGTTACGCCGGTTATTTTTAGTTTTACGCCGGCCCTTAGCTCTCTACCAGTGGCGGTAAGCTAGCCGTTCATTCCGCCGCGTTGTAGTTCGTTTAGCTTGGCTTCGCCCTTTTTAAGGCTTCATTGTCTGATTTTGGCTCGGGGATATTTAGCTTATAGGTTTGCTCTCCGCCGCCAATCTTCGCTTGTTTATCTTTACTGTCTTTGCTATCGTGCCACTGCGCTATTACGGCTTGGTAGCTGTTGCGGTTTGCTTCTGTGATCGATAGGCTCTCGCACTCGAATTTAACCGTTAAATTTGACCAGCGCACGGACATAAATTTAGAGATGATTTATCAGGCTCGCGTTATACGCGGCGCCGAAACCGTTGTCGATATTTACGACGCTGACGCCGTTTGCGCAGCTGTTTAGCATCGCTAGCAGAGCCGCCAGCCCGCCGAAACTCGCTCCGTATCCCACGCTGGTGGGTACCGCGATCACCGGCACGCT
>CAURWB010000097.1:0-4568 GCA_963528245.1 uncultured Campylobacter sp.
TCTTTTTCTTGGGTGGCGGAAGGGGTTTCTACTTACGAAGCGTCGCCCCTTCCGCCCCCAAACCCTCACTATCCCCACTGCACGTTAGCGGGGGCGAACGCGCTATCGCGCCGCACGTTTTTTAGTTTAATATTTTTGTGGTGCGGGTCTCGGTAGCTGAAATTTACAAATTTAACTGCAAATTTGGAAGTAAAGCAACAAGGCGAAGTATTTTGAGATGATTTTTGGGGTTGCGCAGATAAAATTTAGCGTAGGCTAGACATGTAGTCTGCCGAGCTAAATTTTATCAAGCTCCGCAAAAAGCACTCAAAAGACGAGCCGCTAAAATAAAATCAAGCTCTCTGCCAGATGAGTTTTTTCCCAAACCCCAGCGCATTATGCGTAAATTTAACCCAATCCAGACTCAAACTATAAAGGCTCGGGTTCATCGCCAAAGCGTAAGGAAAGCGCGCGAAGTAGATTTTCCTCTGCTGCACAGTCGCGGGAGCGGCTAGAGCGCGAAACTGCACTCCCTCTATCTTGCCCACCACCTTCGTATCAAGCGCGACGGTGCCGGCTACGCCAGGCTCTGCTAAAAACGCCTTCACGTGGGCGCTCTGCTCGCCGCCTGCTACGATAAAAGCTAAATTTTCCTCGTCAAAGGCGTAAAAGCAGCTCGCGCAGTATGGCCTGCCATCATCTAAAACGGCAAGGCTAAGCAGGTGCATCTTGCGGATAAATTTTAAAATTTTCTCGTCCATTTCGTCCGCCTTAAGCGCTAAAAATTTGAGTCAAATTTGCCGAAACCCAGCTAAAATTTAGCGCCAAAAAGCAAGCTAAAACTAGCCAAAAAGCAAAGATAAAAAGCTCTATTTTGACAAATTTAGCTCCCGCTTTTTCGCGTTTAAATAAAGCCACCGCAAGCCCAGCCGCAAAGCCGCCGATAAAGCTAAAATAGTGCACCGCCGCGGGCTTAACGAAGCTTGGCAGTTTGCCCGCAAAAAATAGCGAAAATATCGTAAGCGAGATCAAATTTGCCAGTAAAAAATAAAACGCTACGACGGGAATTTGCGGGAAAAATCCATGCAAAACAAAGCTCAAAACGGTCGCGCTAATGAGCAAAAATACGCGCGCGGCAAAACAGCACATTTTCATCCTTTTTTTGAGTGATTTTAGCGCAAGGGGTATTAAGAAAAAAGAAATTTAGCCGATATAAAGCCAAAAGGACGGCAAAAATCATGAAACTACAAAACTACCAAAGCGCGAGCCTAAACAGCTTTGATTTTAGCTTTAAAACCAGCAGCGGCGACGAGATAAATCTAAAAATGTACGACAACAAAACCGTAGACTATGCCAGCGCCAAAACAGCCGGTGCATCGGCATCCGCACTCACTCTCACGCACGAGTACGGATATAGTTTCTCGTATAAAGGCGACGGGCTAGATGCTCGCGATAAAGAAGAGCTGGCAGCCGCTCTAGAAAAGATATCGCCTAGCATAGATAAATTTATGAAAAACGTCAAAGATGGCGAGGATCCTATATTTTCGCGCGTGACGAATCTCGCAAACTCCCTTCGCAAGGAGCTTCCGGAGGTTAAAGACGCAAATCATAAAAATTTTATCGCAGACGGCACGCTAAAGCTTTTTGATAGGCTGATGGAGCAAAATAAAGCGGACGCCAAGCTACTGCAAAACTCCAAAAAGCTCTTTGACGAGCTCATTTCTCAGCTGGATAGCTTTAAATTTTACGTTTAGTTCGCGGTTTAAAAATTTCGCTATAATTCATAAATTTTAAAAATAGGAAAATTTATGAACGCGAATGAAAAAATCACCCAAATGCTAAATCTCCAGCAGAGCCTAAACGACGATACCAACGGCATCGGCTGGGAAAACGGCATAAACAAAAACGGCAAACTCATCAGCTGGAAACGCTGCATATATATGGAGTGCGCCGAGCTCATAGATAGCTTTGCCTGGAAGCACTGGAAAAGCATAAACGCACCGACGAATGAAGAAAATCTACGCGTCGAAGTCGTGGATATCTGGCACTTTTTGATGAGCTTGATGCTTGAGCAGTATAAGCTAAATAACCTCGGTGACATCGCAAAACTATCAAGCGACATCTGCGCTAGCAGCGGCTTTGAGGCGTTTTGCCGCGAGCCGTTTAACATCGCTGACGAAAACATCTACGAGATCATAAACGACGTCGAAATGCTCATAAATAAGTGCTCGGGCTTTGAGTATTCGCTCTTTGACCTGCTTAAAATTTACTTCTCGATGAGCCTAAAATGCGGCGTAAATTTAAGCTCGCTTTACGAGTGTTATATCGCTAAAAACGTGCTGAATCGCTTCCGCCAAGACCACGGCTACAAAGAGGGCGCATATAAAAAGGTCTGGAACGGCAAGGAAGATAACGCCGTGATGAACGAGATCCTCGCTCGCGGGCTAAAAAGCGTGGACGAGATCTACGCCGCGCTCGAGGCCGAGTATAAGGCGGTAAAATAAAATTTGCGGCGCGAGCCTGCTAAATTTGATAAATTTAGCCAAAGCCTAACCACAAAGTTTTTGCTAAATTTAGCTTGACGCGGTTTACGCGGACGGGTGTTTAAATTTGAGCGCGGTTTGGCTCCGCTAGCTAAAGCGCCGCCCTTTAATCTATAAAATCTGCGCCGCTTGCAAGCTCTAGCATTGTTAGCCAGTCCGAGTAAAAATGGGTCAAATTTGAGTAAATTTAGCTAAATTTGCGACCAAATTTAAAGTGGTCAAATTTGACCCCAAGTTGCACCTAGGCGCCCTTTCGCCGCCAAACGGCATAAATTTAAACAAATGGAGATTCGTTGTTCGCTGATATTTTACGCCTTTCGTTAAAGGACCTTTTCACGCCCAAATTTATCGCGCTCTCTATCCTGCCTCTCATTTTTTCCGCGCTTATTATCGCGGCTATTGCGATGTTTGGCGGCCGCGAGCTATACGAGGCGCTAAACGCCGCCGTATCGGGTGAGGCGGGCGCTCTGGCCGAGTATCCGATGGCGGCTAAAATCCTTAGCCTAGGCATCGCAAAGTGGCTCATCGGCGCGATATTTTACGCGGTCGGCGCCTATCTGGTCGTCATGCTCTCGGTTTTTTGCGCGCTCGCGGTCGCGGGCTTTCTAACTCCAGTGGTCGCCCGCGAGATAAACCGCAGGCACTACCGCGTGGACGAGGCGCAGCTGGCAAACATTAGCCTAGCGCGCCAAACGGCTCTTATGGGCAAAATTTTGCTCAAATTTATCCTGATCGCGCTTATTTGCTTGCCGATTTTAGCCGTGCCCGCGCTAAATTTCCTCGCCCTGCACCCGGCGTTTTTTTACCTTTATTATTCGCTGCTTTTCATCGACGTTGCGCCAAACACCCTCTCGCGGCACAAATTCGAGCTTTATTTGCTGGACTACGGCGGATATAAATTTAAAGCCGCCTCATTGTGCTTTTATCTGCTATGTTTGGTGCCTATTTTCGGGCTTTTCTTGCAGGTTTTTTTCGTTATTTATTTTTCGCATTTTTTCTTTTTACGCGAGACTTCGCACTTGACGTAAATCATTTCAAATCAGCGAAAAACTAAATAAAATAAGCCAAAATTTTTAAAAAGGAAAACAAATGAGAACTGAAAATATCGTAGTTTGCAACGTCTGCGGACAAAAAAGCACGGAAAACGAAAACGCAGTATTTATCCGCGCCCACAAAAACGGCGAAGAGGTCGATATCTGCACGGCGTGCATCCCCAGCGTCATCCACGGCTCAGGCCTAGTAGTTCGCAGCAACGACGAAATCAAAGAGGATATGTAACCGATTTTAGCCCGCTTTGGGCTAAAATTTACGGTCTGACTCGTTTTTAGCAAATTTAACCCACCCAAATTTATTCCAGCATTTTCAAATTTACCGCTTTACGTAGGTTGAAATATTCCTATAAAGTTAATCCGTATTTGCAACAAGCTCAAATTTTAGCCAAAAAATAAATTTTACGAGAATAGCCGCAAATTTGCCCGCTAAATTTCAAATTTGACGAATTCTTGTCAAATACGCAAAAACTAAAACGGCAAAAACGCGCCGCCGTAAATTTAAATATCCTAAATTTAGCATAGTCCCGCCAAAGCCGACTAAAATCTCGGTCAAAAGCCCAAACAAAACTACAACAAATTTATCAAAAAGTTACGTTTGATAAATTTAGTTTCGATACGTAACACATATCGCCTAAAATAAAAATATAAAAATAAATTTAAATAAAAATTTTTTCTAGGAGAGTTAATATTCAACTACTAAAATTTGACAAATAGGAGCTAAGATGAGCGAGTACATCGAAAAAACGATGGAGTGGATAAAAAGAACCAATCCGGGCCAAGGCGTGTTCGTACAGGCTGCGACCGAGGTGCTAAACAGCCTTGAGCCGCTTATAAAAAAAGAGAGTAAATACCAAAAACACGCGATCCTGGAGCGTATCGTGATACCCGAGCGCACGGTGATATTTCGCGTCACCTACACGGATGACGACGGCAGACCGCAGGTAAATAACGGCTACCGCGTGCAGTTTAACTCAGCTGTTGGCCCATACAAGGG
>CAURWB010000098.1:0-4559 GCA_963528245.1 uncultured Campylobacter sp.
TGCAGATCGAGAAATTTAAAGGCGAACTGCCGAGTATAACGGCGTTTGATAGGCCTGTAACGATAGAGGCTTAGGCTTTTAGGATTTAAATTTGAGCGGTTAAATTTAGCCGCTCAAATTTGACTGCTTTTTAAATTTACCCGCTCAAATTTAGCGTCAAATTTAACTCAAATTTGACCGCGTCCGCGCTTGCTCCGCGCCGCTAAATTTTAAATTTGCTTTCAAATCAGCCGTTTTTTTGCCTAAAATTTGTAAAATTAGCCCAAAAAAAGGATAAAAAATGAGCCAAAAAACGCTAACGATCATCGACACTTTCGGATTTTTTTTCAGACTTTACTACGCGATGAGCGGACTAAAAAACCGCGAGGGCAAGCCAAGCGGCATGGTGAGCGGCTTTGCTAGCTTTATCATGAATTTGCGTCAGGAGTTTGCCAGCGACTATATCATCTTCGCGCTAGATAGCAAGGGCAAAACGCTGCGCCACGAGATCCTGGGGGACTACAAAGCCAACCGCTCCGAGCCGCCCGCCGCGCTAAAAGAGCAGCTACCCGTGTGCATCGAAATGATAGAAAAAATGGGCCTAGCCGCCGTGAGCCGCGAAGGCTACGAGGCCGACGACATCATCGCTAGCGTCGTAAAGGAGTGCAAGCAGAGGGGTATATTCGTACGTATCGTGACGCACGATAAGGACCTATATCAGCTCATCGAGGACGGTAAAGTAAGCATCTACAGCCCCCAAAGCAAGATCGACCACGATAGCGCTAGTTGCATAGAAAAATACGGAGTTCCGCCAAGCTGCATACGCGATTTTCTCGCGATCGCGGGCGATAGCTCTGATAATATCCCGGGCGTCAAAGGCATCGGCGCGGTGGGCGCCAAAAAGCTTTTAAATGAATTCGGCAGCCTCGAGGGCATCTACGAAAACCTACCGCTAGTGCGAAATGAACGTATCCGCGGCATGCTAGCAGAGGGGCGAGAGAGCGCGTTTTTGAGCAAGCGTCTAACGTCGCTCTTTGACGACGTGCCTGACGTGCTCGATCTAAAAAGAGCGGAATTTCCCGAGCAAAATCCGCTCGTAAAGGTCGCTGACACTCTGCGCGAATACGATCTAAACCGCCTTTTAAAAGCGCTGCAGAATAGCGAAAACGCAGGCGAAAACGCGGAATTTAAGCTCGGCTTTAACGCGCGGCTCTTAACGGACGAGGGCGAGATCGAGCGACTGCTGGCAAATATAGACGCAGACACGCTCGTGGCGTTTGACACCGAGACCACGGACGTCGATACGCAAAACGCCCGTCTGGTCGGCTTTAGCTTTTGCTTTAACGACGAGGAGGCCTACTACGTGCCCGTGTCGCACGAGTATCTGGGCGTGCCGAAGCAGGTGAGCGAGAAATTAGCCGCTTGGGCGGTGGGGCAAATTTACAAAGGCTGCGTGATCGGGCAAAATTTAAAGTATGATTTTAAGGTCGTAAAGCGAAATTTGGGGCTTGAGCCGCCCGTAAATTTTAAAGATACGATGATACTAGCATGGCTCATGGATCCGGGCTCAAGCGTGGGTATGGACGCGCTAGCTAAGCGGCTCTACGACTACGACACGATCAAATTTGAAGACGTGGTAAAGCGCGGCGAGACCTTCGCGTCCGTGGCGCTAGAAAACGCGGCAAAATACGCCGCCGAGGACGCGTGGATAACTCTCAAATTTTACAAAAGCTTTTTAAATTTACTAGACCCCGAGCTGCTCGCACTTGCCGATAATCACGAGTTTGCGTTTATCCTCACGCTTTTTGATATGGAGCGCGAGGGCATCGCGATAAACCAAGGGAAAATGCAAAATTTGATCCTGCGAAACGACGCTAAGATCAAGGCCTTAACAGCTGAAATTTACGAGCTAACGGGCGAAAATTTTAATATAAACTCCGTTAAGCAGCTAGGCTCGGTGCTGTTTGAGCACCTAAAACTACCCGTAAAGAAAAAGACAAAAACAGGCTACAGCACCGACGAGGCCGTGCTAGCCGAGCTTATCGAGGAGCACCCCGTCATCCCTAAACTGCTCGAGTACCGCGAGCTATATAAGCTGCAAAGCACATACTGCGAACCGCTGCTAAATTTAGCCAAAAAGGACGCCGACAGCAGGATATACACGAACTTTATCCAGACGGGAACTAGCACGGGCAGACTCTCGTCTAAAAACCCGAACCTGCAAAATATCCCCGCTCGCGGCAGCCTAGCTAAGGACGTGCGAGGCTGCTTTGAGGCTAAAAGCGGCTTTAGCTTCGTGGGCCTTGACTACTCGCAGATCGAGTTGCGACTGCTCGCGCATTTTAGCCGCGACGAGGCGCTTTTGCGGGCGTTTGCGAACGACGAGGACATTCACGCGCGCACGGCGATTAGTATATTTGGCAGCGCCGAAGGGCAAAACCGCGCGGTGGCAAAGAGTATAAATTTTGGCCTCATCTACGGCATGGGCTCGAGCAAGCTGGCAAATCAAGTAAGTATCACGCGCGCCGAGGCAAAGGAGTATATCGAGCGCTATTTTAAAGCTTTCCCTACGATAAAGGGCTTTTTAGAAGGGATAAAAACCGCGGCCAAAAACGAGGGCTTCGTGCGCACGCTGCTGGGTAGGAAGCGGCTGTTTGACTTTACAACCGCGACGCCGATGCAAACGGCGATGTACGAGCGTGAGGCGGTAAATACGATATTTCAGGGCTCGGCTGCCGATATCATCAAGATGGCGATGGTAAAAATCCGTCCGCTTTTAAGCCCGCGCGCTAGGATGCTTTTGCAGATACACGACGAGCTGATTTTCGAGGTGCAGGACGGTTATGCCGAGGAGTTCGGCGCGGCGGCGCAAAAAATAATGCAAGAAATTTACAAACTAAACGTGCCGCTAAAAACGAGCCTAAACGTTGCGAAGGATTGGGGCGAGCTGAAGTAGATTTATAATAAATGGGAGGACATATGCTTAAAGATATAGATGTAGATAATATAGTAGATACTGTCATAAAAACAAATAGTATGCAAAATATTCCTTTGCAAAAATATTATAAATTAAAATGGTTCTTGGATGCTTTAAAAAAAGACAGATTTACATTTCAGAAACTATCGAGCTGGAATGATCCTTTTGAAGATTTTATGTCAAAATTAGTAAATTTTTCAGGTAAAAGTTATGTCAATAGTTTAAATATTTCTGATGGATTTTATGCGATGTCTACCATCAACAAGAAGAGCGAATGTTATGCTATGTGGAAAAATTTTGCAGATTCTAATGGCGTGCTAATCTATACTTCTTCTAAAAAATAGTTAAATATATGATTAAATATGTTTTAGATAATAAAGATTGGTTAAATGACAGAAATTTATATTTAGGAAACATGGATATCGTGAATCAACTATCTGAAGCAATAAAAATAAATAAAGTTCGGTATTTAACAGATGAAAAAATTGCAGATTGTTTTAAGCGTGCTACAGATGAACCCCAATTTAATTATTATGATTTAACTTTTAAGATGTTGTCTATAAAAAAGAAGGAATACGACTATGAGTCTGAATATAGAATATTTTTTGTGCCAGAGCTTCTTAAAATTAAAGAGAAAAAATTTTTGTATATTGGATATTTCAAAGAAGCCATAGACAAAATCGTTCTTTCGCCTATGGTAACCGATTTGCGCGTTAGAAGGCTGAGTAGTATATTAACTAGCAGATATAATTTTAAGGAATATAGTATTGAAAAATCTCACCTATATGACATTGAGTATTTTAAAAATAAGTATAGCTTGTAAAAATCATATATCACAATTAATGTAAAAGATTTATAAAGCCTATATATAATCAATTTTTCTATCTTTTTACTGCAAAATCCTTTTTTAGGTGACATCAAATTTGTAAATTTGCACTAAATTTAAAAACTTAGCGCAGGTTCTAAAGAAAATTTCATGCACTCTTTCGCTAGCCTACATCTGCGCCGACCCAAAGCTCTTAAATAGCAACCGGGTGCAAAATTTAAAAACCCGAGCTGCCAAATTTTAGCTACTTTATAAACCCGACCTGCGGTAAAATTTCAGCCAGCGCCGCGTCCTTTTTCTCGTTAAATTTGATCTTATTCTGCTCGAAAAGATTGTTTCCGTGCGCGTCGATCGAGACGATGAGCGGACCAAACTCCCTTACGCGGCACTTCCACAGCGTCTCGGGCATCCCAAGCTCCGTCCAGTCGGCACTTTCGATCTGCTCGACCTGCGTCGCGGCGACCACTGCGCAGCCGGCGGGAAATACGCAGTGTATCGCGCCAAACTCCTTACAGCCGCTCATCGTGCCCTCGCCCATGCCGCCTTTGCCCACGATCAGGCGCACGCCCGTTTTAGCGATAAACTCGCGCTCAAATTTCTCCATCCTCATGCTAGTAGTGGGCCCCACAGAGACCATCTCAAAGTTTTTTTCGCCCGTTTTTCTGATGATCGGTCCCGCATGCAGGATAGCGCCGCCCCTGATATCTAGCGGTAGCTCGCGACCCTCCTGCACGACGCGTCTGTGCGGTACGTCGCGGCAGGTGACGATGTGGCCCG
>CAURWB010000099.1:0-4429 GCA_963528245.1 uncultured Campylobacter sp.
TTTCGCTACATATCACTACGTTTTTATCGTTATCTCGGTAGCACGTAGGACTTAGCGCCTCTGCGTTTAGCAGTCCGCAGAGCAATAAAGAAACGGCTATATATCTTTTCATACTTTTTCCTTTGTCTAAATTTAAAAAATCAATAGTCCCGAACGCACCGCACGAAGCTACGAACAGAAACGCCGCCCCAGTTATCGTTGCCGTACCTAAAATACACGATCCACGCGCCATACAAGTCGTCGGCACGCCTAGTAGAGCTCCAGTACCAGCCGTAGCTTTTCTCGCCTTTGTCGTTCATCTTGTATGCGACGTTTTTAAAGGCTTCGTTTATAGCAGGCTCAAACCTAGTATCGTCCGTGATGCTAATTAGCTCGTTTAACGTAGGTAACCGCCAGTCCTCAAAGCCCGCGAAGGTTAAATTTTCGCAGTATTTTACCGCCTCGTCGTAATCGCCTTTAAATATCTCCTCGCCGTCTTGCCACATTAGTTTATAAATGTCGTCTTTGATGACCTCTCGTCGATCATCCCTACTAAAGCCCGCCGCAACCCCGCTTTCGATACCTATAGTATCTTTAATAAACCCCATTAAATCAAAGCCAAACGCCGCACCGTAGCAGAGCGCACAAGCCAGCGAAGCGAAAATAAATTTGTTCATGCTTTATCCTTTAAATTTTTATGATTATAGCGTAATCGTCGCTTAAATTTGCGCTCCAAAAAGCCAGCGAAAGCCCCGCCCGGTAGCTAAATTTGGCCCCAAATTTCACGCAAACTCCCTATCTATCACGATGAAAATTTTATATCCTGGAAAGCTTAGCGCGACTTCGCGCTCGATTTCGGCGCGCAAACGGCTTAGATTTTTCTCGGCAAAATCGACCACCACGTCAAACCTCACGCTCTTTTTCTTAGTATCTATAAAAAATGCGTGAAATCCGCGCACGCTGCTAAATCGCGAGAGTAAATTCGCCACGCAGGCGCGACTCCCATCCTGCCCCAAGTTTACGCTATAAACGCCAAAAACCAGATAAATCCTGTAAATTTTATAAATCTCGATCTGAAGCTCGTTTAGCCTCTGCGAAACCTCGCTAAGCGGCAAATGCTCGTCTATCTCGACGTTTACCGAGCCGACGTATCGCTGCGCGCCGTAGTTGTGAAGTATCAGGTCGTATGCGCCGCGCACGATCTCGCAGCGATTTACGGCGGCGTAAATTTCGTCGCTGATCTCCTTTTCGACGCGCTGGCCGATGATTTTATCAAAAGTTTCTTTTATCAAAAGTACGCCGTTTATGATAATAAAAAGCGATGCCAAAGCGCCCGCGTAGCCGTCTATCTGGATATCGGCGAAGTACGATAGCGCGGCGGATACGAGGATCACGCACGATATGATCGCATCGCCCAAGGCCTCCTGCCCTACGGCTCTAAGTGAGATAGATTTGGTCTGTTTGCCGATCTTTTTGTAGTAAAAGCCGAGCGCAAATTTGACGAATATCGCGCAGAACAAAAACGCCAAAAACGGCATCGTAAAGCTGGTGGGCTCCGGCGCGAAGATATTTTCGACCGAAGTTTTTAGAAACTGAAATCCCAGCATCAGCACGATAGCCGAAACGATGAGACCGCCGATATACTCGGTCCTGCCGTAGCCGTAGGGGTGGTCTTCGTCGGGCATCTTGCTAGCTAGTTTTGAGCCAAATATCGTGATGATACTTGAGCCTGCATCGCTAAGGTTATTTACGGCGTCTGATATCAACGCGACCGAGTTTGAGACCATAGCGATAAAGATTTTCGCTCCGGCTAAGAAAAAATTCGTAACTATACCGATAAGCGCGGTTTTTATTATCGTTTTTTCGCGCTTGCCGTCTTTAAAATCCATCATTTTGAGATTCCTTTTCATTTTTGGCGAGATTATATCACTTCTTGACATCAAAGCCAAAATTTTATAAAATGCGACTTTCAAAAACTTCTTTTGAAACTTAAATTTATCTACAAAATTATTCCGTAATTTTAAAGAGGACACAATGGAAAATAATGCGACCCAGCCTGCAAATTCGGCGCAGGAAAATCAAAAAACGACCAAAAAATATCCAAACTCGCGCACTCATATCCCCGTCGACGGCCACAAAATCGAAGAACTAAGAATGCTAAGCTTAGACGAGCTAGTGCAGATAGCAAACAGCGTCGGCGTCGAAAATCCGCGCGAATTTCGCAGACAGGATTTGATATTTGAGATACTAAAAGCCCAAACTAAACAAGGCGGATTTATACTTTTTACGGGCATTTTAGAGATTATGCCCGACGGCTACGGCTTTTTAAGAGCCGTGGACGCAAACATCAGCGACAGCTCAAACGACGCCTACGTCTCAAACTCTCAAATTCGCAAATTCGCCCTGCGCGTGGGCGACATCGTGACGGGTCAAGTGCGCGAACCCAAAGATCAGGAAAAATACTACGCCCTGCTAAAAATCGAGGCGCTAAACTATATGCCGCTAATCGAGGCCAAAGAGCGCCCGCTATTTGACAACCTAACGCCGCTTTTCCCGACGGAAAAACTCCGCCTAGAATACGACCCGATGAAGCTAACGGGCCGCGTGCTAGATCTCTTTACGCCTCTTGGCAAGGGTCAGCGCGGCCTAATCGTCGCTCCCCCTAGAAGCGGTAAAACCGAGCTTATGAAAGAGCTAGCCCACGGCATCGCGCGCAACCACCCCGAGTCGCATCTCATGGTCTTGCTCGTGGACGAGCGTCCAGAAGAGGTCACCGACATGCAGCGCTGCGTAAAGGGCGAGGTATTTAGCTCGACGTTTGACCTGCCTGCTATGAACCACGTGCGCGTCGCCGAACTCGTCATCGAAAAGGCCAAACGCCTCGTAGAAATGGGCAAGGACGTCATCATCCTGCTTGATAGCATCACCCGCCTAGCGCGCGCGTATAACACCGTAACTCCGCCAAGCGGCAAGGTACTAACCGGCGGCGTGGACGCAAACGCCTTGCACAAACCTAAGCGCTTTTTCGGTGCGGCTCGAAACATCGAACACGGCGGCAGCCTCACCATCATCGCTACTGCGCTCATCGACACGGGCTCGCGCATGGACGAGGTTATTTTTGAGGAGTTTAAAGGCACGGGCAACAGCGAAATCGTGCTAGATCGCAACATCTCCGACCGCCGAATTTACCCAGCCATCAACGTACTAAAATCAGGCACCAGAAAAGAAGAACTACTACAAAAACCGGACGAACTGCAAAAGATCTGGGCTATCCGCTCGGCGATCGCAACGATGGACGACGTAGAGGCGCTTAAGTTTTTATACGCCAAGATGCTAAAAACTAAAGACAACAAAGAGCTTCTATCGATACTAAACGAATAGTGAAGTTGCGTTTTTAGATAAATTTAATCCTTGAGCGAGTCGTTCACGGCTCGCTGACCTACTTTATAATACTCTAAATTTTATAAATTTACAAACCGTCGCCGCTTAAATTTATGCCAGCGACGGCTATTTGAGCGCCAAAATTTAACGCGGCCTTTCAAATTTACCTTTAGCTTTTGCTGTCCGCCGCTTTGCGGGCATGAGCAATCATCAGCGTTTTTTCGCTTTTAGTTTTTTTACCTCGCTTAAAAGCTCTTTATTTTTAGCGTTCATCGCTTCTTTTTCGGCTTGCAAATCACCGACTTGCTTTTGTAGCTCCTCAATATCCATTTCATCCTCCACGAGAGTTAAATTTAAGGCACTGCCTTTGATAGAATAGTAACTTAAATTTTAAATGGGGTTGGTTTGGTAAAAAATATGGTATAATGACGATACTAAAGCGATAATGCCTCAGTGGGTCAGAGGAGGAGGCGTAAGCCTCGTTATGATTGGGTTCAACTCCCTTTTATCGCTTTGTATCTTTTTATCGTCTGCACTTTAGTTTTTCCGTAGGTTTGCAATATCCCCTTATCCGTAAAATACGCATAACACAACTCGTTATCGCTTTCCCAAAAGAAATTTATCGTATCATTGCCCATTTCGTCCTTGCCGTAATATAAATTATCCTCGGTCAAATTTAACGGCATATCAAAAAACTGCTCCGCACTTAACGCATTGCCGTCTTTTATCTTTTTTAACCTCATTCCGTGCAGTAGCTCTCTTTGCGTTGCCGCCTTTAGTTTACCGTTTGTTTCTATGCCGTGCGCTTTTAGTTTGTTTGTTGTGTGCGTGCTTAGCGTGGCTAGGGTTAGCGGCTCTTTTAACGGCGGTCTGTAACCAGCTTTCGTAAAATCTACATCCGCAAACATAGATTTTAATTTATTGCTCGCTCTAGTCCTAGCGCCTAAACTGCTTAAATCGCTTAAATTTACGCTCCGCCCCTGCTGCGTTATTAAATCCCGCATAGTGATCTTGCCTTGCATAAATAGCTCGGCTCTGCCTTTGCCTAGCGTCTTTTCTATCGTTTCGG
>CAURWB010000100.1:0-4425 GCA_963528245.1 uncultured Campylobacter sp.
CCTGCGGTAAGATTTCGCGCAGCCGCTCAAAAACCCGCTCGTTCGTGCGCGTGATTAGGATATTTTGCCCTCTCGCGCCGATCGCTTCTGCGATACGCAAAATTTCATCATCGGTCTTGCCCTCGCCGTAGATCACCTCGCCCGCGCCGTTTCGCAGGGCGCGCTGAGTGTCGATTTTGGCGCAGCCCACGTCGCTAAAAGGAAAATACCGTAAAAACTCTATCGCTTCGCGCTCGCTTTTTTCGCCCGATTTTACGGTACGGATGAAATTTAAAGCCTCATCTTTCGTCATTTAAAATCTCCCCGCGAAGCCCCTTTAAATCAAGCAAAATATCATACTCGCCAAGCGCGGCGATCTCGCGTACGACGGCGCTAAAATCTCCCGCGCAAAAGCGCCTAGTCTCGCTCGCACCCATTTGCAGCTTAAAGGCTTTGCCGTCAAATCGCGCGCGAACGTTTAAAAATCCGTGCGAGATTAGCAGATTTTCGGCTCGCTCCACGAGCGAAATTTCCTCCGCGGAAAACTCCCTATCGTGCGGTAAACGCGTCAGAAGGCACGCGTAGCTGGGTTTGTCCGCGGTCGGCAGTCCAAGCTCGCGGCTAAGCTCTCTAATCTCTGATTTTTTGAGGCCTTTAAGCGGCGAAAGCACGCCAAGCTCGTCTTTTGCTTTAAGCCCCGGGCGGTATTCGCCAAGGTCGTCTAAGTTCGTACCGTCGGCGACATTTGTAAAGCCTAGATGTTTTGCCAGCTCGATTAACCGTGTAAAAACCGCCTTTTTACAGACGTAGCAGCGATCTTGCGGATTATTTTTTACCGCTTCGGGCGCTTCTAGCTCTAAAATTTCGTGCCTGATGCCGTAAGTACGGGTAAATTCCATCGCCTCTTTTATCTCGCGCCCCGACATATAGGGCGATTTTAGCGTGATAGCTACCGCGCGCCGGCCTAGCGTATCGGCGGCAACGCGCAACAGTAGCGAGCTATCCACGCCGCCGCTAAACGCTACGGCTAAATTTTCCAGCTTTTTTATATCATTTTTTAGAATTTCTAGTTTCGTCATATTTTTTTAAAGTCTCGTTTCTAACCTCGCGGATCGTCGTTTGAAATCTCTGCGCGGCTTTTTTGCAGTCCTCGAATTCGGGCTTGATTTTTAAAATTTCGGGGTAATCTCGGGCTAAATTTTCGTCCGTTAAATTTTGTTCGGCGTTAAAACCGCAAACTCGGCCGCGCGAAATTTTAAGCCTTATTTTGCCGTATTTAGTCTCTACCTCGCAAAACTCGCGCGCAAGCTCCGTTTTCCTCACGACGCACTCTCTAACTCCGATCGCCGTCGTATGCGCGAAAATTAGCCCCTTTATCCGCGCGGCGTCCTGCTTGCGGCACAGCGCGTTTAGCTCAAAGCCCGCGCGCCCCTTTTTCATAAAAATAGACCTGCTAAATACGTCCAGCGCGCCGCTATCTCGCAAAATATCGCACGCAAAGGCAAAGCTCTCGGCGTCCATGTCGTCGATATTAGTGGAGATTAAAATCCGCTCGCAAAGCTCGCCATAGCCGATCTGCACGCTCAAATTTGGCTCATCTCTCAAGCCTAAATCCTCGCTCGTTTCGCAAAGTATCACGCGAAGCGCGTTGGCAAAATCTGCGACGTCTTTATCGCCAGCGCCGTAGCCCGTGCTTAAAATTTTAAAATTTCGCGGCGACTCGCGGCGGTCTTGCTCCCTTAAATTTAGTGCGCAGGCCTTTAAAATAGCCGCTCCTGTGGGCGTAGTTATCTCGAAATTCGCTCGCCCTAGGCTTACTTGCGCGCCTTTTAAAATTTCGCAAACCGCAGGCGCCGGTACGGTCAGCCTGCCGTGAGCGCAGTGCGCAAAACCGCCGCCAAGCTCGATAGGCGAAGCAAAAATTTGCGGCGCACCCAAGGCCTCCAAGCAAATAGCCGCACCCACTACGTCCGCGATGCTGTCCGCGGCGCCCACTTCGTGGAAATGTACTTGCTCTGCGCTAGTGCCGTGGATTTTGGCCTCGGCCTGCGCGATAACGCTAAAAATTTCGCTTGCCGTTTTTTTTACGAAAGCGCTTAGGCTAGAACCCTCGATAAGCTCTAAAATTTGCGTGAAATTTCGCGGACGCGGATGGTTTTGGGCGGGCTTATCCGCTCTAAATTCGGCGCCGTGAATTTTGCCGTTTAAATTTTGACGCGGGCTAAATTTAGCGCCTAAGAGGCCAAGCGGAATTTGGCTCGGATTTGCCGCGCAAACGACGTCTATTTTGGTTGCAGAGATACCGCATTTTAGCACTTTGCGCTTGCGTAGGTAAAATTCGCTAGCTAAATTTAGCTTAGCAAGCTCGGCGCAAAGATAGCTAAAATCCGCGCCCAGATCCACCAGCGCGCCTAAATTCATATCGCCGCTAATACCGCAACTAGCATCATAGTATAAAATTTTAGCCATACTTAAACCTTAGGCACAGTCATAGAGCCAAACGGCAAGATGACTATTTTTGCGTCCGCACCCTTTTGCGCCTGATAAAGATCGACATCCATAGGATAAGGCGCTACCGAGATCACGATGTCGGCTTTTTGTGGGATATTTACGCAAAAGACCTCATCAGCCTTTTTCACGCAGTCATAAAAACTATCGTTTAGATCGCCAGCACTTGCGTAATAGACACCATGCTCGCTATCAAGCACTGTCTGTATAGAAAAGACATCGATATTTGAAAGAACTTTCATCGCATCGATCATATCTTCATGCACAGGATTGCCCTCAAGGCGCAGCGCCTGAGCGTCAGCGCTAAGTGCTAGTTTGTGGTTTTGCGTGATGCTCTCGTATGAGGCGGTGCCTGGCAAAAACGCCTTTCTACCGCCAGTGTAGCCTGCAAAATAGTGAGGCTCGACTGAACCTATGACGATCACTTTTTTAGCTTCAGCTACGATTTTGTTTAGATACATCTGCGTGCCGTTTTTGCTCTCGCCTAAAAAGACCATCTCATCGTGCTTTGAGTCGTGGTCATGAACCTCGTTTTTGGCTCTGATCTCTGGGTAAATTTCTTTAGAAAATATCATATTGTATTCATCTAGCGTGCCCTCTCTGTGACAACCAGTGGCGATGATGAAAATTTTATTTTTATCGCGAAGCTTTGGGTAAATTTGCTTTAAAATTTTAGCAGTTGGCGTAGGTCTTGTACCGTCATTTACGATGATAACGATCTTTTCATCGCCCGCGATAAACTCATCGAAGCTTTTTTGATTTATCGGATTTGCCAGAGCCTTTGCGATGAGTGCCGTTTCGTCGAATTTAGCCACGGGGTTGGGGTTAAAAACTCCCAGTAAATTTTTTTCCGGAACGCTTAGGTCGATGATATCATCTTTGCCGTAGCGAATAGGAATTTGCACGTTTGCTCCTTAAGTATAATTATTAATTTTTTATCTTAGGATTATATATAAATTTTTCTTTTAAATGTATGTAAAAAGGGTATTCAATTTTTAAATTTATAGAGCGGATAAAATTTATTATGGTTCTTTGTCAATAGTGGGGGTGTAAAAACACCTCTATCTATTGCAAAGACGTAAATATATCAATTTTCTAAATCTTTCATAGTTTCTTAGTCCATAAGATACTCTTTTTATTACTTTCATTTTGTTGTTATTTCCTTCTACAAGCCCATTGTTTATTTCATATTCTACTATATTTATTATCTCTTTTTTCCAACTTGTTATTGTATCTGCTAGTTTTATACTTTGCTTTATATTAAATACTCTCAATTTTTCAATTAATTGCTCTATTCTCCTTCTCATTGTCTTTACTGTCTTGCTCTCAAACATCTTGTAAAATTCTTTTATTATTCTATACATCTTTTTCAATGTCTTATCTACTTTTAATATCTCTTTTAATATTTCTTTTTGTCTTTGACTAAACTGACTTATTGGGCTTTTACTTAGTATTTTCCAATATTTTTTTAACTTCTTATACTTTTCATTGTCTTTGTTAAATAATTCTACTCTTAAATCTCTTAATGCCCATATCCCTTGTCTTATTACATGATATTTATCTGCTACTATTTGGGCCTGAACTATATTACTATTTATTATGCTTCTAAATGGCTTAAACATATCCATTACAACTACTTGTGGTTGTATTTCAAATTCGTTTATTATATTTTTTATTGTTTGTGAATGTCTATTTCTTAATATATCTACTAGTTTACGGTTTTTATCATACATCGCTAGCTGATATTTCTCTTTTTCTATATTTCCTTTAAATTCGTCTATATATATGACTGATGTATCTGGAGAGGTTTGTCTTTTTAGGGCGATTGCATTTTATGAGGGTGATATCAAGTACATTTATTTTGCTGCGGAGACTAAAGGGTCTATGAACTCTATGCAGCTTCGCCGCGTCGAAGAGTCCAAAATTCACTGCGCAAAG
>CAURWB010000101.1:0-4300 GCA_963528245.1 uncultured Campylobacter sp.
ATAAATTTACGATTTCCGAAGCCGCTCGTAAAAAACAACAACGTTTATATAAGCGTGTGATTCATTTAGATAAAAAAATACAAATAGTCATCGATGGCAACCGCCAAAATATCGAGCAAGGCGCAGATAAAAAAGGTAAATTTTATAAAATTTATTATGACGAAGAGTGCTAGTATGGCAGTGAGAGTTGCACAGACAAACCTACGCTGTGCGGCCTCAATAGAATTTGACTCGTTTGTTATTTATTCATAAGAAAGCAACAGGCGATTAACTTCATCTAGGAAATAAGTCGCCCCGGAGCGTGAACTGTGTTCAAAAAATTTGGTACAGACAAAGAAGCAAAATGAGTCCTCGAGAGATATTTTTAAACGGCTGCGCCGAAATCGCGGCAAATTTTATGGACTTCAAGCCCACGCAAAAGGGGCAAAAACTAACGAAGCTCGCAAGCAACAAAGATATTTCGTTTGAAATTTATTTCAGCTCCAGCATGCGCAATTACTCGGGCAGCGTGAGCATCCTGCCGCAGGTCGCGATCTACTGCAAGCGCCTAAAAAAGCTGATGCAAGAGGAGCTGTCCTACTCTACCGATCTTGTTTTCGTATCGTATCTGGGCTATCTCACGCAATTCCGCGACTGGCAGCTCGCGGGCGCCAGCTTCGAGCCCAGCGTTAGCGAGATTAGCGCGGCTATTAAGGATTGCGCGCTGCCTATTTTTGAGCTTTTTGAGGACAAGCGCAAGGCGGTGGAGTTTATGACGCAACGCGGGGCTAAATTTAACAAAAATCTAAGCGCCTTCGATCTGTGCCCGATCTACTTTGTATATTATTTCGGCGGCAAGGACGCGGCGGAGGCGTTTTTCAACGTCTGCCTGAGCGAGTGCACCTACAAAGGGCGATTTTATAAGCTTTACGAGGAGCTTGCAAACGGCGCGGAGGCGGATTTTAGCAGAAGTTCGTTTTGGAGCGATACGGAGGCGAAATTTGCATTTTTAAAAGGACTTAGAATTTTAAATGGCTGAAATTTTAATTCAAATTTTAATCGTTATTTTTAGCGTTTTGCTTATGGGCGGGATTGTTTGGACGCTCCTTCGGCGCAATCCTCGCAAGCTTAGCTCGCGCGAGCTTGCCGCGATAGATGGGATAAGCGAAGCAGACGCGGTAAAAAGGCTTTCCATGAGGCCGTTTTTGTTCTGGCTGGAGCGGTTTTTTATCTCGTGCGAGAGCCTTTGGTTTGATCAGGATTTTATCTACGTTTTTGACGGACAGAAGCTCGCGGCGAGGTATAAATTTGAGCAAATTTTAGCGCTTGAAGTCACAAAAATTCGGATAAATCATGCTAGGATTTGGCGGATCCGCTTTGCGAGCGACGCGAGCGAGCTTGAACGTGGCGGCGCAAACAAGCCTGAGCAAGACGGCGCGAGCGAGTATAAATTTGCGCCCGCCGCTTCGATTTTTACGCCGAACTTTAAAGAATTTTTGCAAATTTTGCGTGAGAAAAACCGAGGAGCAATCAAGACGGAGCCGAGATTTTGGGAGACCGTTTAGCACGGCAAAATTTTACAAAGCGAATTTGCAAAAAATATAGAAAAGGCGCAGAGCCTTCGAGCGCGATCGTCGTAAATGGCAGCAAAAGCTACGTGCGAAACTGCAAGAGGCAATAAATAGATAAGGGGGCAAAATGAAACATTGGAGCAAGCTTGCAAAACAGCTTTACGAGCTCGTGGATGAAAATATTGATTTTAAGCTTCACTGCACGGTTTATCGGATGCAAAGCAGGCGCGGCAGCACGGATTTGCCGCGATATTTTATCACGCTTGCGGGCGAGATCATTTTTGATTACCCGAAGGATTTCGTGCAAAAAAGCGGCGGCATAAAAAGCCTAGCAGAGGGCGCTCTAACGAAAATTTATCCGTATGGTAACGACATAAGCGACATCGGCGAGCTTATACGCGAATATATCGACACGCCCAAAGAGGAGCTGTTTAAAAAACACTTTGATGCCGATGAATGGGAGCTTGCAAATATCCTAAAGGCCGCCGACAAACGCATCGGCAAAAGGAGGCTGCAAATTTTAGCCAAAAACAAGAAAAATCAAGCGATGCAAAAGGTGATAGCGGCCAGGCTGGAGGCCTCGCAATAAATCCAAGCAGCGATTTAAATGCGGAGCGAACAAGCGCGGACGACAAACTAAAAATTTTGATTTATGAAGAGGCTTTTAAAATTTAACTGCAATCGTTCGGTGAAAATTTAAAGAATTTCGAGCATATAAAATACGCAAAGGTGGGCTTGCCTTAGCACTTCTCGCCAGGCGGTTTGAAATTTCAGGCGGATTTGGGGCGGCGCATAAATTTGCGCTAAAATTTAACGAAAATCGGTGCGATCTGCCCGCAAAATTTTAGAAAGGATAGTTATGATTTTAGCTTCAAACTACAATGAAATCGACTTTGACGCGCTCTATAAGGCGCAAAAAGCAAAAAGCTCATTCGGCAAAAAACTGGCCGAGCATTGGGACAAAAAGGCGCCGAGCTTCAACGAGGGCGTGATGAAAAGCACCTACGCGCGCGAGTTTATAGACAAGGTCGATTTTACGGGTGTTTCTACGCTGCTTGATTTTGCATGCGGAGCGGGCGCGTTAAGCGTGCTGGCGGCGGAAAAGGTGGATCAAATTTACGGCTATGACTTTTCGCCCAAAATGCTGGAATTTGCCCGCGAGAACGCTCAAATTTACGGCGCAAAAAACGCAAAATTTGCGCAAAAGGCCTTTGAGGACGACTGGTCGGACGTGCCCGCGTGCGACGTGGTTTTTGCCTCGCGCTGCCTTGAGGTGGACGATCTAAAAACCGCGCTTGGCAAGCTTCTTTCAAAGACCAAAAAGGCGCTTTACATCACGTTTAAGGTAGGCGGCAGCTTCGTGGACGAGGAGATTTTAGATGCGATAGGGCGCGAAGTGGAGCAAAAGCCCGACTTCGTCTATCTTTTAAACATCCTGTTTCAAATGGGCTATCTGCCGAGTCTCAGCTATATCAAAGCCTGGTGTCACGGCGGCGGAGCGAGCAGTGCGGAGGAGTTTGTGCAAAAGACGCGCTGGATGCTCGGCGGCGAGCTAAGCGGCACGGAGGAAGCGCGGCTAGCGGAGTATTTTAACAGCGGCAAATACAAACCGAAGCAAGGATTTATGCACTGGGCGTTCGTGCGAGTGGATAAAAATAGTTAAATTTGGTTTTTTAGTTAAGCGATATAAATTCGGATCAAATTTAAAATTCAGCGAGCGTCATAAAACGCTCGCTATGTAAGAGAATTAAGCGCCTATGATGATGTGGCTAGCTTTGATGATAGCAGTTACTTCATCACCTGCTTTTAGAGATAGGTTTTTAGCAGACTCGTTAGTGATGATAGCGCTTAGCTTATCGCCGCCAGCTATCTCGATATCTACTTCAGCGTTTACTGCACCCTCTACTACTTTTACTACCTTACCTTTTAGTTGGTTAGTAGCGCTTAGCTTTAGACCGTTCTCGCCTTTAGCTACTATGATAGAAGAAGCTTTAAATAGATAAACTACCTTTTTACCCGCTACTAGATCTAGAGCCTTTTGGCTATCTACGGTTACGGTTGCTTTTACGGTCTCGCCGCCTTGTAGCTTTGCTACGATTAGAGAGTTTACCGCTCCCTCTCTTACCTCCGTGATTTGAGCTTGTAGTTGATTTCTTGCGCTAAACATTGCGTTTTCCTTTGTGATTAAATTTGATTTCGTATTAAAATCTGAGCGAATATTAACAACTTAAACTTTCATAAAACTTAAAAAACGAATATGCAAAAATCTAACTTTATCACTAAAAACGCATACATTAACGATTATCGGAATTTTAGGTATTTTGATAAATGAAGTAGAAAAATTTAATTTCGTAAGTTGAAATTCGGGACAAACATTTTTTGGGTTAAATTTGAAAAGGGGCGGAATGAAAAAGTCAAATTTAGACTAAACTAGTAGTGAAGCTTTATGTGGCGATTGCAGAAATTTTGCATTTAAGATATATGCTAAATTTGCATATATAAATCATCATCAGATGCCGATAAAATCGCACTAAAAATAGTTTAAGTTTTTGCTTGATTTAAGCAATAATTTACTACAATCAAATCTTAAATTTAGATTTTCAAGCTATCATTTTGCAAAAATTTAAGGAAAATCATGCAACCTATTTTTACGACGCAAATCATCAAATTTAAAGGCGCGCAAAAAAGCGCCGTGGATGATATTTTGGTGCGCGAGATCAAGCTTGAGATCTACATAAACGGCAAGCGTT
>CAURWB010000102.1:0-4184 GCA_963528245.1 uncultured Campylobacter sp.
GATGATATTTTGGTGCGCGAGATCAAGCTTGAGATCTACATAAACGGCAAGCGTTTCGGCGCGGTGATGGCTACTCCGACCGATCAGGAGGCTCTGGCCGCAGGCTACCTAATCAGCGAAAATTTGATCGCAAGCCCCGAGGATATCGATAGTATCGAGCTCTCAGACGACGCTTTAAGCGTGCGGGTAAAGGCTAAAATCAACGAAAAACGCCTCGAGCAGTTTGACGAGGAAAAGGTGATAATCAGCGGCTGCGGGCGCAGCTCGACGGCAAACATTGATCCCGAGGCTATGGCGGCACGCTCGATAAAGGGCGAGGTTAAATTTCACAAAGACGAAATTTTGCGCCAGATGGGGCAGTTTTACACGCAGTGCGAGCTTTACGAGATGACTGGCTGCGTGCACACGGCTAAGCTTTTTGTTAGCGGCGAACAGTTTTATATCGGCGAGGATATTGCCCAGCACAATACGATAGATAAAGCCGTCGGCAAAGCGGTACTAGCCGGCGCGAAGCTACAAAATTCGTTTTTGATGGTGAGCGGAAGGCTGAGCTCCGAGATGGTCGCAAAGGCCGTCATGCACGACATCCCCGTGCTCGTCTCGCGCACGGCTCCGACTAGCCTTGGCGTCGTGATAGCGCGTAAATTTAACCTCACGCTATGCGGCTTTGCTCGCGGCGAAAACATAAACGTATATAGCGGCGCGGAGAGAATCTATGAGTGAGCAAATCC
This sequence comes from uncultured Campylobacter sp., assembly GCA_963528245.1. Taxonomy (GTDB): domain Bacteria; phylum Campylobacterota; class Campylobacteria; order Campylobacterales; family Campylobacteraceae; genus Campylobacter_A. The sequence continues at coordinate 732 of CAURWB010000102.1, forward strand.
GCGAACTGATCGCAAAACTGCTAAATCCAAAAGGCAGGCTAGACTGCGGCGCGGCGTTTAAGATCGCCTCAAAGCTAGGCGTAGAGATCGGCGAGGTTAGCGACGAGGCCGAAAAAATGGGCATAAAGATCGATAACTGCGAGTTAGGGCAGTTTGGCGGGCTGGAAAACGGACGCGGCAAATACACCGTTATGACACAGCTAAAGCAGATGACCGACGAAAAAGACAGAATCCTATGCAAAGACGCTAGAGACGCGGCTGCGGGCGTGGGGCTAAAGACGATCCGCTCGACGCTAAAAGACTATAAAATCGACGTAAAATACTGCCAGCTGGGGTGTTTTAAGGAGAAGAAAGGAAAAAAGATGAGAGTAAAAACCAAAACCTGGATAGAAAACGACGAGGGCGAGCTGATCTTCGGCAAGGGTAAAACCGAAGTCCTAGACGTCATCGCCGAGGTCGGCTCGATCTCAAAGGCCGCCGAAATCCTAGGTATGAACTATAAAAAATGCTGGAATCATCTGCAAATTTTGCAAAAAAATCTAAAAGAGGAGCTCTTTACCACCAAACAAGGCGGCGGAGAAAACGCAGGCACGACGCTAAACGAGCGCGCGCATGAGCTCATAAACGCCTATAGGCAGCTTCAAAACGACATCGAGGATTTTGCGGATAAGCGCTTTAAGGAGCTATTTTTGAAAAAAGACGGCGAGAAAAAGGACTCGACCAAAGACGACGCAAAAGATAAAAAGAAATAAAACCACATCAAATTTAAGGGAGAAAAAATGTACGTAAAACTAAACGATAGGGTCTATCTAAACAAAGATAAGATCACCAGAGTAAAGGTAGATAGCGTCCAAGACGGTATCAGGATTCGTTTCTACGAGGGGCAAAATCAGGTCGCTAAAAGCGGACGCTTCGAAACTGAGGCAAAAGCTATCGAGTGGCTAGAGAAAAATTTTATAAATAAATAAAAATTCCCGCCTCTCGCAAAGGGTCGCGAGCCTCTGCGGCTAGCGTCTCTTTGCTTTACCTGGTTAAATTTGCCGCCCGGCGGTCAAATTTAGCTTGCTCAAATTTAACCTCCAAATTTACTAAATCATTTCCACCGCAAAAGCCCCAAATTTGCGAAAATTTACTATAATTACCGCATCAAATTTAAAGAGTAAAAAATGCTAAATTTAGACGAAATTCAAAAAAATATCATCCTAAAACAAGGCGTGCACTATTTTGATTTCGCGGCTTCGGGGCTTGCCTACGAGCCCGTAGAGCGCGAGATAGCAGACGCCCTCAAAACCTACGCCAACACACACTCTGATAGTAGCTTGAGCGCGATCATCACGCAGAGGCGCTACGAGGGCGCACGCGAGAGCCTAAAAAAGCTGCTGGGACTTGACGAGCGGTTTTATCTCATCGCCTGCGGGCAGGGCGCGACGGCCTCGATCAAGAAATTTCAGGAGCTGCTCGGCATCTACCTGCCGCCTGCGACCAGAAGCGCGATCGGCGAGGCAAATTTACGCGCCGTGCAGCTTCCGCTCGTGCTCGTTTCGCCCTACGAACACCACTCAAACGAACTTAGCTTTCGCGAGGGGCTTTGCGACTACATGCGCGTGCCGCTTAGCGAGTCCGGCGAGATCGATCTGCTCGCACTCGAGCGCATACTGAAACTAAACGCAGCACGCCGCATCATCGGCTCGTTTAGCGCCGCCTCAAACGTCACGGGTGTCGTTAGCGACTACAAAAAAATCAGCGAGCTAATCAGAGCCGCAGGCGGCATCGTCGCCTTTGACTGCGCGGCGCTGAGCTCGCATGCAAATTTAGACTGTGATTATTTCGACGCGATTTTCCTCTCGCCGCATAAGCTACTCGGAGGGCCTGCTAGCTGCGGGCTTTTGGCGATCAAAAAAGAGCTGCTCAGTAGCGATGTGCCGACATTTGCCGCGGGCGGGACGGTCGCCTACGCCAGCCGCGAAGGGCACGTGTTTTTGAAAAATCCCGAGCAGCTAGAGGAGGGCGGTACGCCGCCTATCACCGGGCTCATGCGAGCAAATTTGGCATACGCGCTGCGAAACGAAGTCGGCTTTGAGAGGATAAAAAGTGCCGAGGACGAGCTTGCACGGCTTTTTGAGAGCGAGCTAGCGGGCATTGACGAGATCATAAACTACGCTCCAAAGGGCGCGCCGCGGCTACCGATTTTTTCATTTAATGTGCGCGGCGTCTCGGCGTATGATTTTGCCGCGAGCCTTAGCAACGACTTCGGTATCCAGACGCGCGCGGGCGTGATGTGCGCGGGGCCGTATGCTCACGATCTGCTGGGTATCAAGGAGGGGCGCATGCCAGAAAGTAAGCCTGGCTTCGTGCGCGTGAGCCTGCACTACACGCACACCGAGCAAGATGTGCTCTATCTAGTGGACGCGATAAAATCCTGCATCAAAAAACACCGCGAGCTTTGGGGTGAGGAAAAGGCGATGTATGAGATGTTTGGCGGGAAAATTTAAATTTAAGCGGGTTAAATTTGGCTCGTAAAAAGGTCAAATTTGAGCAAATCAAAAATTCACGGTCAAATTTGAAATTTTACGCCGTAAAGATACGGGTTTGGGCGGTCAAATTTGATTAAATTTAAAAAATAAAAAGAGTAAATTTAAGAGAGAAAAAGGGCGCAAAGCGCGCCCGTATCACGCAAATTTAAGCCGTAAATTCGGCTCAAATTTGCGCGTAAATAAAATTAGTTCTTGCGAGTATTCGCGTCAGGCGTGAAAAGCGGCTTATCTAGCAGCTTAAAGTCGCCGATAAACTTCTGACCCTCTTCGCTCGTTGCCCACTCGATAAATTTATTCGCGTTTTCGATGTCGGCCTTAGCGCAGTGCTTCGGATTTACCGCGATTAGCGAGTAGAAGTTCTTTAGGTCGTTGTCGCCCTCGTTGATGATGACCATCTCAGGCGCGCCTTTTTTGGTGTCCTCGTATTTGATGTAGGTGCCGCGATCGGTGAACGTCACGCCCTTTTGCTCGGCTGCCGCATTGATAGTAGCTAGCATGCCTTGGCCTGTTTGCATGTACCAGCCGTCTTTTTCAGGCACTTCGCCGACGATTTTTTTCCAGATACCTTTTTCTTTGTTGTCGGTACCTGATTTATCGCCGCGAGAGAAAAATTTGATATTCTCTTTTTTGATCAGCTCAAAGCTCTCTTTTATGTCTTTGCCTTTAAATTTATCGGCGATAGATTTGTCCGCGATAACGACGAAGTCATTGTACATTACGGGTTTTCTCTCGACGCCAAAGCCTTTTTCTACGAATTCTTTTTCAACTTTTGGCGAATGCACGAAAAGTATGTCCGCATCGCAGTTTTCGCCTAGTTTTAAAGCCGCTCCCGTGCCTACAGCAGTCCATTTGATATCGACGCCGGTTTTTGCCTTATACGCAGGATAGATCGCGTCTAGTAGCCCCGTGTTATCGGTGC
>CAURWB010000103.1:0-3613 GCA_963528245.1 uncultured Campylobacter sp.
AAATTTAACTAAAATTTCAGAAGCAACCCTATGTAAAATCTTTAGAGAAATAAGAATTCTTATGTCTAAAGAGCGTGAGAAGATATCTAAGTTTTCAGGCGAGATAGAGATTGACGAAAGCTACTTTGGAGCTAAGGGAGTAAGAGGTCTTGCGCTTGCGCTCTCTTTGAGAAAAGAGGCAGAAACGCGGCAAATAAAACACCGGTGTTCGAAATGTTAAAGCGTGACGGTAAGGTCTATACCCAAATAGTTAAAAACTATTCTGCTAATGAACTGATATCGATATTATCGGAGTTTAGCGATCTGGACGAGAGCATTATTTACTCTGATTGTTGGAAGGCTTATGATGGCTTGGTTGATTACGGAGCCAAAGCGCATTATAGAGTGAAGCACTCTAAAAATGAATTAGCAAATGGTAAAAATCATATCAACGGTATAGAAAACTTTTGGGGATATGCCAAACATAGATTATCTAAATTTAAAGGCATTAAGAAAGAGAATTTCTTGCTTCGTCTTAAAGAGTGCGAATTTAGATATAATACTAAAACTACACAGGAAAACTTATCAAAAACTATTAAAATTGATAAGAGAGAATCCGCTTAAGTTTAATTGAGCCTTTAATTTTTTAGCTCTTGCTTGTCGTTAAACTCTTTTTCGTCTTGGTGCATTTGTTTTAAATTTTTATGTCTTGCCTTGCTGCCTATTTCGCCTCTTAGAGCGATGCCGCCAAATGCTATACCGCCCATTTCTTGCATGCTTCTGCCGAATTTACTCGTATTTCCTTTTCCGTCGAATCTTAAATTTCTATGTTCTTTAAAGAGACAATTCGTAAAAATCAGTTGATAGTATTTAGTCTTTTCGTCGTTGTGCTCGCTAATCAATAAACACTTTACGCCGTATTTTGCACAGTATGATCTCGCAAATTTAAGGACTCTGTCAAGCGAAACTTGGGCGTTGATAAAATTTGTCTCGGTTTGGCTTAAACCTTCTTTGGGCTCTTTATTCCGATCGGTACCAAAACTGATGACTATTTCGGAAAATCCGACCATATTTTCACGCCAATAATTCTTTACCGCCTTGCCGTTTTTATAAATTTTAGTTTGGACTTCGTAGTCGGCTTTTATTTTTTCGTGATATTCTCTCAAAAACGCTTTTATGTATTTCTTATCGTTAAATTCTTTATCTCAGGCTGCGATCTCTCGCATATTGCCGTTATCGTTATATTCGATAAGCACTATGTATCTATTATTTCGGCTGTCACCTCTAAGATATCCGATTTAGAGGCATGCTGAGCCTCTCTAACATTGTGCTCATATCTTGTTGTAGCCTTCTTGAAGGTTAAAAACTCGCTTCTTACACAAAGAACCATGTTGTGTCTGCCTATTTGAAGGGCATTACTCATTTTTGATCCTTTTCTTTATTATCTACTATAGAAATTAAGAGCATGTTTTAACCCTTTTTTGAAAAATATAAGCTGCAATATCGGTTATCGCAAACGCCATGCGAGAATTCTTTGCATCTCCCATTTTGATATAACGTGGAATATATCTGCTCTGCGATATACGAAGATCAAGAGTAGATACACCGATGTCAAGAACCCCTGCGGTTTGCTTTCTGTCTAAAACCACTTTTCCTTTATATTGGCTAGATATGTGCTCAAGAAGCGTTTTGTACCCTACGTCGTTATATATATCATTAAGCATATTATTTTTCTCCTTCTGCTTAGTTCTTACATAACTAATTACAGCAACTTTTCGTTTACTTTTGCATTTTTGAATGATTTTTAAGTAATTTTCGAAAAATTTTTAATACCCTATGGTTCCTTAGGGTATTTTAGAGTAATTGAGAGTAAAAAATTATTTTCGTATTTTTAAAAACAAAAATAAAGTATCTTAGATTAACTTAGAAAGCTTGGTAAGAAATTGGAATATTAAAAAATTTCGGGAACAAATAAGGAACCAATTTAATAAACCAATAAAGCTTAAAGTTCTTAAAACATCGTTAAAATCGGGGTTTTAAAAGGATTTTTGAAGATAAATGGCTCCGGATGCTGGGTTCGAACCAGCGACCAAGTGATTAACAGTCACCTACTCTACCGCTGAGCTAATCCGGAACACTTGAAAAGAGCTCGTATTATAGACGAAAAGATATGTTTTGTCAATAAATTTTAGCTTAATTTAGAAAAAATCGCACAGAGCCCGATAAATTTTTATAAAAGACTAAAACTAGCCTTTTATAAATCCACTTGCAATAACCTTATCGCCATCATACATCACACAAAGCTGACCTTGCGCCACACCAAGTGCATTTTGATTTAGCGTTAGTTTCGCTGTTTTATTCTCTTTATCAACCTCAACAAAAGCATCAAGTTTAGGGCTTCTATATCTTATCTTGGTTTCGCACTCAAATTTATCTTTATCTATAAACAAATTTACGTTTTCAAGCTCGACTACCTTTTGAGCCAAGTCATCTTTTGTTCCTACAACGATCTCGTTTTTATCGGCATTTATCTTTATAACAAAATGTGGCTCATGGGCGCCAAAAACCTCAAAACCACGGCGCTTGCCGATAGTATAGTGCATATAGCCTTGGTGGCGGCCGATTATTTTGCCATCTTTATCAACTACATTTCCTGGCAAATTTGTATTGTAATGCTTATTTAAAACTTCGATATAGGTATCTTCCACAAAGCAAATTTCACTACTTTCTGCCTGCGTAGCAAATTCTTCAAGTACTTTTACACTTCTTGCAAGCTCTTTTATATCTTTTTTAAATTTATCCCCAAGCGGGAAAATAACATCTTTTAATATCCCTTTTGGCACTTGGGCTAAAAAGTAGCTTTGATCCTTGCTAGGATCTTTTGCACATGTGATAAATCCATCAATAACTTGCACATAATGCCCAGTAGCAAGCTTCTCACAGCCATTTGCCTTTGCAAAATCAAGCAACGCACCAAGCTTTATAAATTTATTGCACAAAGCACAAGGGTTTGGCGTCTTGCCCTCTTTATAGAGCTTCACAAAAGGATCATAGACAAACTCGTTAAATTTATCTTGCAGATCCAAAATATGTACCTTTATGCCAAGATACTCGCCCACTTTTTTCACTTTTCTGATATTTTCTTCGTGATATCCTGGCTTTTGATGTAGCATCATATAGCAACCTTGCACTTCATGACCAGCTTCTTGCAGAAATTTAGCCGTCATAGTGCTATCTACACCACCGCTCATTGCGACCATTATTTTCATATTTTTTACCTCTTTGAAATTTAAAAGGGGATATTTTATATCTTATTTTTAAATAGCCAAAATTTCATTCACAATAAGCTCTAAATCATCGGTGATTTTGTATAAATTTATATCTTCTTTTTTTATTGTTTTTTGGCTAACTAGCGTATTTTTTATAAACTCATCAAGCCCTTGCCAAAATTCACTCCCAAAAAGAAAAATTTTTACTTTTTTACTACCAACTTGAGCAAGTACTAAAATTTCAAAAAGTTCATCAAGAGTGCCAAAGCCACCTGGAAAGACGACAAATGCGACTGAACGATCGGTAAGTGCAAATTTTCTTGGGCTTAAATTTGAAAAGAGATATTTTGCTGTGACGTAAGGGT
>CAURWB010000104.1:0-3593 GCA_963528245.1 uncultured Campylobacter sp.
GACGAGGGCGTGCAGGGCGGCTTTGGACTAGGGCTAAATATCGTGCAAAGTATCTGCGTGAAAAACGGCGTAGAGCACGGCGTTAAAAGCGAACTGGGCAAAGGCAGCGTCTTTACCTACAAATTTTCGCCATACTCAAAAAGCTTGCTTGACTAGTCAAACCAAACGCCGAGTTTTGCTAAATTTCGCTCTTTTGAGTCGGAGTTAAAATAAATCACGAAGTATCCTACGCGCTCGCCCTTTGCGTCGTTCATAGGCTGGATGGTAAAGGCATGCGAATCCGTCTGATAAAATCCGCCGCTTTTAAATTTTATATCCTTTAGCATTGGCAGGACGTTTAAATTTGCGTAGCTCTTATTTACGAAATGAAAGCCTTCTATGATACCCTCGTCGCTGCTGTTTTGATAGGGCAGATCGCCGCCGGCGTCGAGCAGGACGAAAAGTCCGAGCCCTTGCTGCGCGAAAAAGTCGCTCAAATGCTTAAAATCAAGCAGTACCTCTATGCTGCCCAGCATCTTTTTATCCTCAAATATCGGCGCGACCGATCTTATAAAAACACCCGCTCGACCGACCTCGATGCCTGCGGCTACGCCGTTTTTGGCCTCGGCTAGCAGGTGGCGAAAGTTCGTTAGATCGTCGTTATACATCGGTATCCAGCTCCTAGCAAAGCTCCTCATTTCGGGCGTATGGATGTGAAATTTGGCATTTTCGTAAATCGGCACCTTGCTTAGCGTTTTGGTAAATTCGCCAAGCGTCTCTAGGCACATCCGTCGGTCGTTTTGGCTCATGCATTTTTTTACGTGTTCGTTTTGCGCCAGTAACGCCGCCACCGTCATCGCGGAGAGCTTTTCTTCTTCGATATTTTTATTTAAAATTTGCGTTTGGAAGTCGAGAAATTTTTTGATATTTTCCGTCTGCGTCTGCTCGTCCCAGCGCGCCTTATAAACCGCCAAAACACCTGCTACTACGATGATCGCGAGCGTTAGAAGTATTTTTTTATTCACGTGTTTTGCCTAGCTCGCACGCTAAAATTTGAGAAAATTCTGCAAAATCGGGCAAATTTAGCTCGCCCTCGCGCTGCTTTTTGCCCCACATGGACTCCGGGAAAAAGCTATCGCTCTCAAACCTCGCCATCACGTGAAAATGTACGCGCGGCACGTAGTTTGCAAAGCTTGCGATGTTTATTTTCGTGGGATTATAAAATTTTCTCATTACTTTTTCGGTCGTTAAAACCGCTTCAAATACCTTTTTTTGCGTCGCTTCGTCGCAGTCTGTGAGCTCCTTAAACGGCGTTTTTGTAAAAATTTTTACCCATGGTATCTCGCTAGTTTCGCGCTCGACGAAAATCAGCTCGTCTTCAAAAATCATTTTACGCTCCTTTTTGATAGCGATTTTAGCTAAATTTGAATTTTAATATTTTTAAATTTATACTTCGGACATTTCGGTTTCGGTGCTTTACGGCGGTAAATTTATAGAATTTGAAAGGAAATTTGAGCTTATGAAACGTTTTATTTCGCTCATATTTTTTGCGGCGCTAGCTTTTGGCGGCGAGCTAGCCGATCTGCGCGATGAGTGCGAGAAAGGAAACAAGGAGGTTTGTAAGAGTTTGTCAAACGCGATTAAAAATTTAGAACTCGCCTGCGAGAAAGGCGGTGAGGAAAACGCGATGGCGTGCGCTGGACTTGGCTATTTTTACGAATTTGAAAAAGAATTTACCAAAGCCGTCGCGCGCTACGACAAGGCTTGTGAGCTGGGCGCGGACAAAGCCTGCGTGTATCTTGGACTGCTTTATCAAAACGGGCAGGGTGCGGCGCAAGATCACAAAAAGGCAAACGAGCTGTTTACTAAAGCTTGTGAAAAGGACGTGGCCGAGGGGTGCGCGAGCCTGGCGTATAGCTACGGCAAGGGGCTTGGCGTATATCCCGACGGCAAAAAGACGAATGAGTTGTTTAGCAAAGCCTGCGAACTGGGCGAGGAAACGGCGTGCTACAATCTTGGCTTAAGCTACGCGATGGGCGACGGAGTCGAAAAGGACGCGGCAAAGGCGGCGCAGATATTTGCGGCCTCTTGCGAGCGCGGACACGTGGACTCTTGCGCTGATCTTGGGGTTTGCTATTTTAAGGGCGAGGGCGTAGAAAAAGACTACGAAAGAGCCGTTGTGCTTTTTACTAACGCTTGCTCGGGTGCTAGCGCGCTAGCCTGCACAAATTTGGGCTTTGCGTACGAAAAGGGCATGGGCGTAGAAAAGAATAAAAACGCCGCCAAAGAACTTTACGATCGGGGCTGCAAACTTGGAGAATTTAACGCGTGCCAGTATCTAAAAAATTTGCGTTGAGGCGAGTGGGTAAATAAGCCTTGCTGCTGTAAATTTCAAAATATAGCTAGGGCACAAGGGGGCTAGAGCTATTTGTACTGAGATGTTTGTTAAATTTTGCTTTTGAGTTAGCAGAAATAGTCGGAATAATCCGCCGCAACCAGCATCAAAAGCAAAATTTAGTGCCAAAATAAAAATAGCGTGGGCGCGCAAATCCAAAATAAATTTGACACCCGTAGCTAAATTTACCGCTTAAAGTCGTGGATTTGTATATTTGCGCCATATTTTTTGCAAAGCTCGCTTACTTTTTCTTTTAGCCTTTCCTCGTCATAGCAGATGAGATCGATGTATGCGCGCCTCTGCCCGGTTGCGCCGCCGATTATCTCCAAAAACGAGCCACAGCTCTCTAGCTCCTCGTCCTCGATTTTATTTCGCAGATCAAAGCCTGCCTGCACGTCGCCGCCGTTACCTATGCTAAGAAAGCAAAATTTGATGCCAAGCTCGAAGGCTTCATTGTAGATGTCGCGCTCGCCATTTAGATACTGATTTACGATGTTAGTCAGGCAGGTGGTGCCTACGATCACGTCCTCGCGCACCTCGCTTCCGCGCGGCTCCATCTCGTAGCTGAAAAAATTCTTTAGAGGTTCGCGCGCGGCTTTTTCGCCGAATTTCTCATCAATCAGATCGGCGAATTCGCTTAGCGGCACGCCATTTTCTTCGGGCTGGGCTAGCACCTCAAGCTCGCCTAAGGTATTTATGATCGCCGTTTCGCCGATCATATTGTCAAGCAGGATAAAGCTAAGATTGTAGGCCTTGCTCTCGTCCTGCGCGAGCAGAGTGGCTAAATTTGCATTGTAAATTTTGATATCCACGTCGCTTTCGTTAAACTGCGCGTAGATCATTGACTCCTCGGCGTTTACGGTCGTGTCATACATCTCGATCCCGCCGATACCTCGCGGCGCACGCGGCTTTCCGAGCGTACAGAGCATTCTCTCCTCAAGCTGCTTTGGCATAGCGTTTTTGATGAAGCTTAGCCAAAATAGGCGGTGTCTCATGCCTTCGGGAGTTAGCACCAGATCGAGCTTATCGCCCACGAGCCCAGTCATAAAATATGGCTCTGCAAGGCAGATACGAAGCTTATCGTCCGTCTTTTGCATCGCCTTTTCAAACTCTTTTGCTGCCAAATCAGCCTTGATCTCATCTATCACGCCGCTAAATTCCGCCCAAAATTTATCCACTCTGCTGGCAAAAGTGCTTGGAATTTGCGCTTTTTCAGCGT
>CAURWB010000105.1:0-3517 GCA_963528245.1 uncultured Campylobacter sp.
GGCTCATACCGCTGTTTTACTGGATTTGCGTCGTGTTGCTCATTTGCGTCGACCTTTTTGGTGCAAGTAAACTGGGCGCAAAAAGATGGCTCGAGTTTCCTTTTATCCACTTTACGCTTCAGCCCTCAGAGATCATGAAGCCGGCGCTTCTTTTGATGTTAGGCTACCTCATCAAACAGCGCCCGCCGGAGGAAAACGGCTACGGTCTCAAGGACTTTTTACGCCTTAGTTTTTATATCCTTTTGCCTTTCGTGCTAATTTTAAAAGAGCCCGATCTTGGCACTGCTTTAATACTACTCATCGTGGGCTACGCCGTGCTTTTTATCATCGGGGTAAATAAAAAAATTTGGGTCGTAATATTTGCGGGAATTTTACTCTCTGCGCCCGTGATCTACGAAAATTTGCATGATTATCAAAAAAAGCGCATTACCGATTTTTTAAGCGAAGAGTCCAACTACCACGTGCGCCAAAGCATCATCGCTATCGGTAGCGGCGGACTAAAGGGCAAGCCAAAGGACGAGGCGACGCAGACGCACTTTAAATTTTTGCCGATTTCGACTAGCGATTTTATTTTCGCGTACACGATCGAGCGATACGGATTTTACGGAGGGCTTGCGCTACTTAGCTTTTACGGCGCGCTGATAGCTCATCTGCTCAGCCTAAACTATGGGCTAAAGGACGATTATTTTACGCAGACGATGGCGTCGGGGATCGGGGTGCTTATTTTTATTTACGTGAGTATAAATATCATGATGACGATCGGTTTTGCGCCCGTGGTGGGCATTCCGCTGCCGTTTTACAGTTACGGCGGCAGTAGCTTCGTTACTTTTATGTGCCTTTTTGGGATTTTGCAAAATTTGCTCGCGTTTAGGTTTGATCCGACGTATAGGCTGGTTAAATTTAAAATTTAAACATAAAAACTTTACTAAATACATACGTGAATTTTGATTGAAATAATTTTCAATAAAATCCCAAATAGAATTTGAAGTTTTGAAATATTAACCGCATTTGTTGTTGGGTCATTTTATTAACGACGTTTTTTTGACAGCCTGCCCCGATCATAGAGGCACATACCTACAAACGCTTTATATGTACCGAATAAACTTACAAAATAATAAGACGATGCACTTTAAAGCATTTGATAAAGACAAAGATGAATTGAAGTGGTGGGTTCACCAGGACTCGAACCTGGGACCATCCGGTTATGAGCCGGATGCTCTAACCAACTGAGCTATGAACCCGCCAGCTGAAGTGAGGTTGTGATTATAGCAACGCAAAGCTTATTTACTGCTAAATTTTGATTTAAAAACACAAAAATGTATAATACGCCAAATTTAATCCAAGGCAAAAGATGAACGAAAATTTAAACGATTTCATAGACGCATTTTTACTAGACGGCGGCGAACAGAGCGAAAAGGCACTAATCGCGGCGCTAAAAAAAACAGAGTTTTTAGCGCCCGTACTCATAAACCAAGCCCTAGCAAAGCCCGACGGTAGCGCAGTTTATGAAGAAGAAGGCTCAAATATAAAATTTGTCCTGCTTGAAGACGAAGAGAGCGGGCTTAGCTATTTCCCGGCGTTTTCTAGCAGGGCCGAGATGATGAGATGGCGAAACGACGCTGAGCAAGAGGCGATAAATCTGCGCCTAAAAGACTACGCCGCGATACTAGAAAGCGCCGAAGGCAAATATGCAGGTGTCGTGATAGACGCATTTTCGCATAGTTTGATTTTGGATTTAGCAAAGCTCAAAGCAATCTGCGCGGAGTAAAATTTGACCCAAACGGGCCTCCTAAAAACAGCAAGCGCGCTCGGAAAATTTAAATTTTAAAAACAGTATCGCCCGCAAATTTGAGGGGAGAATATGGATAAGCTTAGACAAAGATATGTCGCGCTTCAAAAGGCATTTTGGGATTCTGACGGCGGAGCGGCAAGCATTTTGCGCTATTTGAGTTCAAAGACGAGCTCGAAAAATTCGATGAAAAAGAGGCAAAGCTCGTACTCGTGGACGTTTATGAGTTGCTGGGGCTGAAAAAGAGCGCTTGCGAGCTTTTAGCCAAAATTTGCGATCCGAAGGAAAGAAAGCAGCTTAAAAAGCTCGGCTATCTAAAGCAGTATGCGCAAAACGGCGACGCGGGAGCGATAAAGCGCCCAAAAACCACAAGCAAAGTGACGCAAGCGAATAAAAAGCCAAAAGCCCTACCCCATTTTCGCTATCATCCAGATTCCTTTAAAACGGGCGTGTTTAAGGACGACGCGAGCGTGGTTTGCGAGTGCTGCGAGCAAGCGACGGACGTGTATTATTGCGGTAGCGTTTACAGCGTGGAGGACGTGAACTACCTCTGTCCGCACTGCATCGCTAGCGGCGCAGCTGCGACTACATTTGACGCCGGCTTCATCCAGGACGCCGACCCTCTGCCGCCGGGCGTTGCAGACGCGAAGAGCAAAACCGAGGAGCTGTTTAAAAGGACGCCCGGATATTTTAGCTGGCAGGGGGAGCACTGGCTTACATGCTGCGATGATTACTGCGAGTTTTTGGGCGACGTGGGCACGAAGGAGCTGCAGGATTTGGGCATAGCGGAGGAGGTATTTGCAGACTACGCGCTACGCGGGGAATTTGCGGTAGAGGACGTGCAGGGCTACCTCGTCACGGGCGGCGATATGGCAGGCTATCTGTTTCGTTGCGCCAGCTGCGGCAAGTATAAAATTTATGTCGATGCGAGCTGAATTTAAGGCTAAATTTGAAAAATTTTACTCGCCCGGACTTGCATCTTGAAGACCCTAAATTTAGTTTGTTAAAATTTGACGTTATTTTGCTTTTATGTTGAGGGGTTTAAACTGCGCCATGCTTGGCGGTTGCAAGCGTAGCAGTCTCCTCTTGCTTGCAGGCTGCCTTAAGCGGTAGCGAACGCAGTGAAGCTAAAGTAGAACTTCGCTGGCTTTTTAAATTTTGGCCGAATCAAATTTGTAGATTTAGCCCCGTTGCAAATTTAAAATATGTAGCGCGGCGGCACACCGAACCAGTGCTTAATCAATATGCTTTTGCGTACTTGCACTATTTTATTAGTTTCCTTATCGCATAGCTCTTGGCGAATCCATACGCTCCGCTACCTAAATCAAATTTAAAATCCTCATTAAGCGAGATATCGTAAATAGCGCTCATCGCAGTTTTAAAATTTACATCATCCTCGACAAATAAAAAATACAAAAATTTTTTATTTTTATAAAAGACGATTACGGGACGATATCCGAATACATAAATTGTATAGAAATATGATATTTCCTCTTTTTTTGTTTTTATATTATTTCCGGTAATAAAATTTTTATTAGTAATATATATGCATCGTCTTTTATAATTTAATATCTCGCAATACATAATGTAAAATAGAAAAATTGAAACGGCGGATATGACAATCATAGACAAGATACTGCCGTCTATGATATTAAACAAAACGAATAGCAAAAACATGTAAATAAGCATCCTAACGACAAAAAAATAATTTACATTTTGATAGCAGTA
>CAURWB010000106.1:0-3184 GCA_963528245.1 uncultured Campylobacter sp.
GTTTTTGCCTTATACGCAGGATAGATCGCGTCTAGTAGCCCCGTGTTATCGGTGCTGGTTGTAGTTGCCATGATGAGTTCGCTATCGCCCGCAAACGCCAAAACGCTCGCGATTAACGAGCCTAATATTACTTTTTTCATTTTTCTCCTTTTTTAAAAAGTATGCTATTATAGCACATTAAATTAACACTTAAGAAATATGCAAGGAAAGAATATTTGGATTTTCTACTAAACGGATTTTTGGAGGCATTTAGGCTACTTTTTAGCGGCGACGAGGAGACGTATTCGGCGATCAGGGCGACGCTTTACACTTCAAGCGTTTCGATATTTTTTGCGATTTTAGTTGGGTTTCCGCTAGGCTTTATGCTGGGATTTTACGATTTTAAAGGGCGCAGGATTTTGAGACTGCTCAGCGATACGGCGCTTGCGATGCCCACCGTTGCGATCGGGCTTATTTTGTACGCATTTATCACGCGAAACGGCCCGTTTGGCGAGTTTGGACTGCTTTTTACGCTAAAGGCCGTGATGCTGGGGCAGTTCGTGCTAGCACTACCTATCATCATCTCGCTAAGCGCTAGCGTCGTGGAAAATATGGACAAAAAGCACTATCTAACGATACTAAATTTACGCCTGAGCGCGCCTAGGCTGGTTGGCTGTGTGCTTTACGAGCTGAGGTATGCTCTGATGGTGGTCGTGGCGACGGCGTACGGGCGCATCGTGGCTGAGGTCGGCGTGGCGATGATGATCGGCGGAAATATCAAATATTTCACCCGCACGATCACGACTGCGGTATCGCTGGAGACAAACAAAGGCGAGTTTGCGATGGGTATAGCGCTGGCTTTGGTGCTCATTTTTATCGCGTTTGCCGTAAATTTGACGATACACGCGCTAAAAAGGCTGGATAAATGAAATTTGATAAATTTAGAAATTTTATGCTCGCAAAATGCGGCCTGGGCGCGTCAAATTTGAGCCTTTGTGCAAATTTAACGAGAAAGGCGCGCAGTGATAAACGTTAGAAATTTACGCCTAAACTACGGCGCGAGCGAGATTTTAAACATCCCGCGCCTCGATATCGACGTTAGCAAAATCACCGCGCTAACGGGCAGCAACGGTAGCGGCAAAAGCACGCTGATGCGAGTGATGTCGTTTTTACAAAAACCAAGCTCGGGCGAAGTGCGGCTGTGGGGGAGCAGCGCGCCGAGTCTAAATTTACTGCGCGACATTAGCGTTTTGTTGCCCGAGCCCGGGCTTTTAAAACGCTCCGTGAGGGAAAACTTTAGGGCTGTTTTAAAAAGCCGCGGAGTGCTAGCGGAATTTGACGAGCGAGCGAGCGAGGCGTTAAATTTGGTCGGGCTTGACGAGAGCTTTTTAAACAAGCGTCACTTTGAGCTAAGCTCTGGGCAGACGCAGCGCGTTAGCTTTGCGTTAAATTTGGCGCTCAGATCGCGGCTATATCTGCTTGACGAGCCGACAAATAGCGTGGACGTGGGCACTTCAAAGCTTTTTGGCAAGGCGGTACTTTACATGCGGCAAAGATACGGCTGCGGCTTTGTGATCGCTAGCCACGACGATAAATGGCTAACCGCAATCGCCGAAGAAAACGTCTTTTTGCACAAGGGGCGTGTGTGCGAATTTGAGTACAAAAATATTTTCGACGCGCAGGGCGGGGTTTTAAAATTTGACGAAAATGCGAGCGTAAATTTGCCGCAAAATTTACGTAACGCCGTAAAGATCGCCGTAAATCCAAGCAAAATAACGCTAAGCAAAACGCCGATAGATGGGTATTTGGGCGGCATCTTGCACTCGGTTTCGCTCTATCTTGGCAAAGAGCTTTTGGTAAAAATCAAAATTGGCGACTTTTTGATTAAAACGCTGGCACCTAATTCGCAAAATTTTAATATCGGCGAAAATATTTATTTTAAATTTGACGAAGGAGCGTTTTTGGGGCTTGAATGAGCCTCAAATTTTGCAAATTTCGCTCCTAATTTTAAATTTAGGCTTGTTTAATGCCCGTTAAAATAGCCGAGTTAAAAGTAAATATCAAAATGAAGCGTAAATGCCATATATATGCGTAAATTTCATATTTATTTTATCCCCTAAAATTCGCCGTATATAATATGCAATCAAGGCATATTTAAGCGTATATTAATTTTTTTAATTTATTTTTTTTTAAGTATAAGAAATAAGCCAAAAAGTAGTATAGTTTCACAATCGAGAAAAATCTCAAAAAATAGACAAAAATGATAAAGGAAGGCGATGACTAGCAAGGGCGAATTTGCGGCGGGACGTGGGCTTTACTACTCGCTATTTTCGCGTTTTTTCGTTTTTAACCAAGACGCTGATAGATTTAGCGGCGTAAATGCGATGCTAGGCCTTGCCTCGGCGCACGCTCTAAACGAAGAATCGGCCGCCGCGATAATGCGCATGCAGGCAAAATTCGACGAGAAAAATCCGCAAAATTTAGCGGATGAATTCGATGAAATTTTCCACGCTCCGCCAAGTCCGCTTAGAAACTCGCTGTCGTACTACGACGAGGGCTACGAGGTCGGGCATGTCTGCGCTAAAGTGCGTAAAATTTTAGCCCGCACCGACCTTAGGCGCGACGAGGCTAAATTTAAAGAAAACGAAGACAACGTGGGCTTCGTGTTTGCGTTGATGAGCGAATTTATCGCGCGCGAGGGCGAGCTGGAGCTATACGGCGAGCTTGAGGAGCAGCTTTTTAAAGAGATCATAAACCCAAACATAGACGAGTTTATAGAGAATCTTTTTAATCACGAAAGCAGCGAAATTTATAAAGACATCGCAGTGCTTTTGCAAGGATTTATAGAGTTTGAGCGCGTAGTTTTAAGTGCGCCGCGCCCTATAAATCAAGGCGAAAACAAAAAGACTTTGGACGGAGTTTCAAGATCCGAAGCCATAAGAAGACAAAAAAACCGAGTGAGAAAGCTAAAAGCTATGGAGGAAGAAAATGCAAAAAAATAGGCGAGAATTTCTAAAAAAAGCAGGCATCGCCGGCGCGGTAGCGGCTACGGCCGGAGTAGCGACGGCAGCGGCGTCAAACCTAAAATACGGTAAAAGCAAAAAGACCGAAGTGCTCTACAAAAGAAGCAAAAACTGGGATCTATACTACGAACAAGCGAAATAAATAAAATTTAAGAAAGGATGAATATGTCTGAGGCAAATTT
>CAURWB010000107.1:0-3004 GCA_963528245.1 uncultured Campylobacter sp.
GAACAAGCGAAATAAATAAAATTTAAGAAAGGATGAATATGTCTGAGGCAAATTTGCGTCTTATACCCAACTCAAACGCAGTCGGGCGAAGATCGTTTTTAAAAATGGCCGCGCTAGCGGGCGTTGCGGGCAGCATGAGCGGACTGGCTGCTAGCGGCGTAACTAGAAGCGCGACCAAAGAAGAGATGGCAAATCCGTTTCCAAACTCTAAAATCGTAAAAACCGTTTGCTCGGTTTGCTCCGTTGGATGCGGAGTGCTAGCCGAGGTAGAAAACGGCGTTTGGGTACGCCAAGAGGTGGCCCAAGATCACCCGGTAAGCGCTGGCGGTCACTGCTGTAAGGGCAGCGACGTCATCGATATGGTGCGCTCTCACTGCCGCGTGAAATATCCGATGAAAAAAGTCGGCGGCAAATGGAAACGTATCAGCTATAAAGACGCGCTTGACGAGATCGGCGCAAAGCTAAAAGCTTACCGCGAAAAAAACCCGGAGCAAGTTATGTTTCTGGGCTCTGCAAAAGATAGCAACGAGCAGAGCTACTATATCAGTAAATTCTCTGCGATGTTTGGGACAAACAACCTAGATCACCAAGCAAGAATTTGACATAGCGCAACAGTCGCCGGTGTGGCGAATACTTGGGGTTATGGAGCTATGACTAATCACCTTGGAGATATCCAAAACGCGAAGTCTATCTTTATAATCGGCGCAAATCCGGCTGTAAACCACCCGGTAGGATTTAGGCATTTTCTAAAAGCGAAAGAAAATAACGGCGCGAAGCTGATCGTGGTCGATCCAAGATACACGAGAACTACGGCTAAGGCTGATTATTTCGCTCAAATTCGCCCAGGCACGGATATACCTTTCATGTACGGTATGATGAATCTCATCTTTGAAAACGGCTGGGAAGATAAGAAATTTATAGAAGACCGCACGTACGGTATCGACGAGATCCGCAAAGAGGCCGCAAAATGGACTCCTGAAGTGGTAGAAGACGTAACCGGAGTACCGGCTGCGACGCTAAAAGAGATAACCGAAGTTTATGCGAAAAACCGCCCTGGTTCGGTCGTTTGGGCGATGGGTCTAACTCAGCACACCATAGGTAGCTCAAATACTCGTATCGCTCCGATCTTGCAACTAATACTAGGAAATATGGGCGTATCAGGCGGCGGCTGCAACATCTTGCGCGGTCACGATAACGTTCAAGGCGCTAGCGACATGGCAAACGCGCCAGATAGCTTGCCCGGATACTACGCTAAAAACGAAGCCACGTGGAAATATTTTGCCAAAATGTGGAAAGTAGACTACGAGTGGTTGCAAGGTAACTTTATAAAACCTGAATGGATGTTTAAGCCGGGATTTACCCTAGCTCGCTGGTGGGCTGGCGTACTTGACGGCAAAAACGGCAATGACCAGGTTGAAAACGCAGGCGATAGCCTAAAAGCCCTAATCGTCATCGGTAACGGCATCACCTCGACCGCGCAACAAGCAAAAGTACAAGAGGGCCTTGACGGGCTTGAGCTTTTGGTACTGCTTGATCCTTTTGTAAACGACGCCGGCGTTATAACAAATAAAAAAGACGACGTATATCTACTACCTGCGGCGACGCAGTTTGAGGGTAGCGGCACGGTTGTGGCTACAAACCGCAGCGGCCAGTGGAGAAGCCAGGTCGTAGAGCCTCTGTTTGAGAGTATGCCCGATCACGAAATTTTATTTGAGCTGGCAAAGAGAATAGGCTTTTACGACGAGCTAACGCGCACGATCAGAGACTCTGAGGGCAAGATCGAGTGGCCTGAAGCAGCCACTCGCGAGATTGCTAGCATCGTAAAAAGCATCGGCCTAACCGGCTGGACGCCAGAGCGTCTAAAACGCCATCAGGCTAACTGGGATAAATTTGACGAAAAAACGTTAATAGGCAAAGAGGGCACCGAGGTGGCTGGCGAATACTACGGCTTGCCGTGGCCTTGCTGGACGGAAAAACACCCGGGTAGTCCAAATTTATACGATATAAGTAGACCGGTAATGCAAGGCGGCATGGGCTTTAGAAACCGCTTCGGCTTAGAGCATAACGGCGTAAATCAGCTAGCAGCCGACGGTAGCGCGCCTGTAGGCGGAGCGCAAAGCGGCGGATATCCGGAGATCAAAAAAGATAACATCGAAAAGATACTAGGCATCACGCTAACTGATGAAGAGCGCGAAAAAATGGGCGCGACGTGGGCGACCGACGCTAGCGGTATCATTGCAGAAAAATGTATGGAAAAGGGCATAGCTCCGTACGGCAACGCAAGAGCTAGAGCGGTAGTTTGGACCTTCGTAGATCAGATACCGCAGCACAGAGAGCCGCTACACACGCCTCGCCAAGACCTTGCGCAGAAGTATCCAAGCTTTGAGGATAAGCCGAATCACTACCGCGTATTTACGAAATATAAGAGCTTGCAGCTAAGTAAGGACTTCTCGAAAGAATTCCCGATAAATCTAGTCACGGCTCGTCTCGTAAACTTTAGCGGCGCGGGTATGGAGACGCGCGCTAGTATGTATCTATCCCGCATCACGCCTGAGATGTTTGCGGATATTCACCCGGATCTTGCGGCTAAACACGGCATTAAAAACTGGGATTTCGTATGGATTCATTCGCCTGAAGGCACGAAAATCAAAGTACGAGCTAGAGTCGTACCGTCGGTCAAGCCCGATATGATTTTCTTGCCGTTTCACTTCGCCGGATACATGCAGGGCGTCGATATGACGGGTAATTTCCCTGACGGCACCAAGCCTTATGCGGTAGGCGAGAGCGCAAATACCGTCACCAACTACGGCTACGATATAGTCACTCAAATCCCAGAAACAAAAGGCGGTCTATGCCGCATAGAAAAGGCGTAAAATGAGCGAATTTAACGATAATAATAGACTTAAATTTTACTGCGACGACGACAGATGTATCGACTGTAACGGTTGCGCGGTGGCTTGCGACGAGGCTCACGAGCTGCCTCTAGGTATCCGCCGCCGCCGCG
>CAURWB010000108.1:0-2888 GCA_963528245.1 uncultured Campylobacter sp.
ACATGCAAAATCTATTCCAAAAATTAATTTCTTGATATCAGCTTAAAATTTATAAAAATTTGGCTATAATCTGCCCCTATTTTAAAACTGACAAACGAAAAATAGCAAACTAATAAACGGAGAAAAATTTGGAAAAGATACGAAATATAGCCGTTATCGCACACGTCGACCACGGTAAAACAACAATGGTTGATGAGCTTTTGAAACAGTCAGGAACATTTAATGAGCATCAAAACCTTGGCGAGCGTGTAATGGATAGCAACGACATCGAAAGAGAGCGTGGCATCACGATCCTTTCTAAAAACACCGCCATTCGCTACAAAGATACAAAGATCAACATCATCGACACCCCAGGCCACGCCGACTTTGGTGGCGAGGTAGAGCGTGTTCTTAAGATGGTTGATGGCGTTTTACTACTTGTCGATGCGCAAGAGGGCGTTATGCCGCAAACTAAATTCGTCGTCAAAAAGGCGCTCTCACTAGGACTTCGCCCAATCGTCGTCGTAAATAAGATAGATAAGCCAGCAGGCGATCCAGACCGCGTTATAAATGAAATTTTTGACCTTTTTGTCGCACTTGACGCAAATGACGAGCAGTTAGAATTTCCAGTCGTTTATGCCGCTGCTAAAAATGGCTATGCAAAGCTAAAACTAAGCGATGAAAACAAAGATATGCAGCCACTTTTTGAGACTATCTTAGCTCACGTACCAGCTCCAAGTGGTAGCGACGAGAACCCACTTCAGCTTCAAGTTTTCACGCTTGATTATGACAACTATGTCGGCAAGATCGGCATTGCGAGGATTTTTAACGGCAAGATAGCTAAAAACCAAAATGTTATGCTTGCAAAGGCTGATGGCACAAAGACAACTGGTAGAATTTCAAAGTTAATTGGCTTTATGGGTCTTGAAAGAACCGATATCAACGAAGCTGGTACTGGCGACATCGTAGCGATCGCTGGCTTTGATGCGCTTGACGTTGGCGATAGCGTCGTTGATCCAAACAACCCACATCCGCTTGATCCGCTCCATATCGAAGAGCCAACACTTAGCGTTGTATTTTCTGTAAATGATGGGCCATTAGCAGGTACTGAGGGCAAACACGTCACATCAAATAAGATCGATGAGCGCCTTGCAAACGAGATGAAGACAAATATCGCGATGAAGTATGAAAACATCGGCGAGGGCAAATTTAAAGTAAGTGGCCGTGGTGAGCTTCAGATTACTATTTTGGCTGAAAATATGCGCCGTGAGGGCTATGAATTTTTACTTGGTAGACCTGAGGTCATCGTAAAAGAGATAAACGGCGTAAAATGCGAGCCATACGAGCTTTTAGTAATCGATGCACCTGATGATACTACAGGCACAGTCATCGAAAAACTTGGCAAAAGAAAGGCTGAAATGGTCTCTATGAACCCAACAGGCGACGGCCAAACAAGGATCGAGTTTGAGATCCCAGCACGCGGACTTATCGGCTTTAGAAGTCAGTTTTTGACTGATACAAAAGGCGAGGGCGTTATGAACCACAGCTTTTTGGAGTTTAGACCACTTAGTGGCACCGTCGAGCACAGAACAAATGGCGCTTTAGTTTCGATGGAAAACGGCGTAACGCTTGCTTATTCGCTATTTAACTTACAAGATCGTGGTGTGCTTTTCCTTGATCCGCAAGCAAAAGTCTATGTGGGTATGATCATAGGCGAGCATAGCCGTCCAAACGACCTTGATGTAAACCCTATCAAGGGTAAAAACCTAACAAACGTGCGTGCTAGCGGTAGTGACGATGCGATCAAGCTTGTGCCACCTAGAAAGCTAAGCCTTGAGCGCGCACTAGAGTGGATAGAAGATGACGAGCTAGTCGAGGTTACGCCTATAAATATCCGTGTTCGCAAGCGCTATTTAGACCCAACAGAGCGCAAAAGAAAAGCAAAACTCTAATCAAATTTTATAAATTTAGCCCCTTTGTAAAGGGGCTAATAATTAAACTCTAAAAACAGCAAAAAATTTACATAAATTTCTCATACTTTTTTGCATTATTTATTTAAGTTGGCTTTGTTTAAGACGATTAAAATTTATCAACCTTAAAACTATTTATGCTTTAAAATACCATACTTACTTTTCTATTTTTGCTTTTAATGTAATCAATACAAAAATGCTTAGTTTATGCTAGAATCGGCGAAAATTTAAAGGAAACCGATGAAAAAACTAAAATTTATCTTCACTCTCGCCGCCGCGTTTATTTTTAGCGGCTGCTACGAGACGACGCTGCTTACTCGCGTGCCGATCTCCATGCTTATTTCGGATAAAAGCTCGGACGTGAAATCCACGATCGTGCTAACGGATATAACGCCGCAGACGTACGAAACGAAGACGGTAACGGACAACGTTCGCATTTTTGTCCCGGACGCTAAATTTAAGGACTTCCCGACCGGAGAAACCGCCTATGAGATGAGCGTTAGCGTCGGCAAGGGCGAAAAAGGCGGCAAAAACTCGGATAAGCGCGCCGTGCGGATATATCTAAGCCAAGACGGCGACTTCTACGGCAAGCTTAGCAAAAACATACTCGAGCAGTACGCGGGCGCGGCTAAACAGAAAATGGAGCCGACGCTAAAAGCGGCGATCAAATTTGAAAACGACACGAACGCCGTTTATGAGCTGGTCGTGGGCAACGAGTTTAAGGCGAGCGACGAGGCGCAAACGGGCGGCGTTTATACCTTGGCGCCTGGGCAGGTTACGGGCGCGATCTGGGCGGATAGCGCGGCGGTAAATACGGCGATCGTGGGCAAAGCGGTCAAAATCGGCACTCTAAAAAAGACGGCGAAATGAAAAACGTAAAAATAGGCTTCATCGGCGGCGGAAATATGGGCGGCGCGATGATAGAGGCGCTTTGGCGCG
>CAURWB010000109.1:0-2621 GCA_963528245.1 uncultured Campylobacter sp.
GCCTATGTCCGCGTCGCTTTCCTTTGTTATTCTTGAGACGGATTCAAGGATTAGATTAAATCCTACCTTGTTAAAATAAACGGTATTTTTAAGCGATATTAAGATATGACGCGGAGCTTTTTGGCGTAGATATTTTATATTTGCGTCGCTGATTTCGTATTTATCGATATCGCCGTCTAAAAAGCCGGAAGGATAAAATATAGCTACGTCGTCTTTAAAATCTAATCTCATAAGATAAAAGAATTTCCTAAAAAAAATGATATTTTTTACGTAAATCGAGCCGGTAATTTTTTAAAATTTAACCGTGTTTAAATTTTGTTATTTTAGCTTTTTTATCCATAAATTCAGTTTAAAAACTAACGCGTTTGTAAAAGCGGCTTTAAGCTTTTATTTTGTTTATTTTGGATAAAATCAGCAGAAATTTTTATTTTTAAGGAAACAAATATGTCAAGAGTATGTGCAATAACAGGCAAAGGTCCGATGGTAGGCAACAACGTCAGCCACGCCAAAAACAGAACGAAAAGAAGGTTTTTACCAAACCTAAGAACCATCCGCGTTACGCTAGAGGACGGCACTACGAGAAAGATCAAAGTAGCTGCTTCTACGCTAAGAACAATGAGAAAACAGTCACGCTAAATTTACCGCAAATTTGAGGAGTTGTCTTTGTTTAAAAAGATTTTAAAATTCCTCAACTGGTCAAGTTCCGCCAAACCTCAAATTAGTCTAAATACCGAACTTTACGAACAACTTCGCCCGTTTCGCTTACCGCTCATCTTAGTCGTTTTGATGATGATGGTCGGGGCTATGGGCTATGTCACGATCGATGGTTTTAGTCTGATAGATGCGATTTATCAGGCCGGTATGACTTTTACGACCGTCGGTTTTACCGAGGTCGCACCTATTTCTCCGGCCGGCCGGATTTTTACTATCACTTTTATTTTGCTAGGCTTTGCCGTTTTTACGTTTTCTACGGGTTTGATGCTCGAAGTTTTAAAAAAAGGCGCACTCGTAGCGATCATAAAGGAAAGACGAATGTTATATAAAATCGCAAGGTTAAAAAACCACTTTGTCATCTGCTATCACAACCAATACACAATGGAATTAAGCCGCGAATTTAGGGAAAATCACATCCCATTTATCGTTATCGATCCGCGCGAGGATCTGCCGGAAATCGCGGAAAAATACAAGTATCCATACTATATCGTCTCTCAGCCGCACACGCAAACTGCGCTTTTAAAGACGCATTTTTCAAGCGCAAAAGGCATGATCACGCTAAGTCCAAACATCGCCGATAACATCGCTCTCATCGCAACAGTGAGGCTGTTTGAAAAAGAAATCGGGCGCAAAAAGCCGTATTTTATAATGACAAACTCCGATAACCAAGACGATACCGAGCGTCTAAAAAAGCTCGGCGCAAACAGCGTCGTGAGCCCGTCAAAACTCGTCGCCCAGCGCCTTAGCGCGATGAGCGTACGCCCGGATATGGAAAATTTGCTTGAGCAGTTTTTGTATAAGCAAGACTCGCCGATCGACATCGAGGAGATATTGGTGCCTGATTATTCGTGGGTGCGCTTTAAACGCCTAAAAGAAACTAACCTGCGAAACATAACAAACGCCGACGTCGTTGGCATCAAAGACGTAAATAACAAATTTATCCCGATGCCAAAGGGCGATACGCTGATAGGCACAGGCACGAAGCTGCTTGTTATCGGTACTGGCGAGTCGATACGCCTAACCAAACGCGTCATAAAAAGCAAGCATAAGCCAGAAGAGCTAAAGTACGTTTAAATTTGAGCTTTGCACGGTAAATTTACGTTGCAAGATCACTGTAAATTTAACGCTAAAACAATTCATCGGTGCCATAAAATTTGATAAATTTAAACTTGGCATAGGTTGGGTAAAATTTGCCAAATCGCCCAGATACGGCGCGTTTTTAACCCGCTCTTAAAATAATATTCGCTAAAATTAAATTAAAATTTAATCCATCAAAGGAGCAAATATGTTTCATGAAGACAGAGAGCTTATAACCAAGCTAAAAGGCACGAATGCGAGATTTACGTCGCTTTTCGACAAACACAACGACCTAGACGAAAAGATCGCCGAGATGCAAAAAGGCAATGTCTATAACGATGCCGAAGTGGATGCTCTAAAACGCGAAAAACTTAGACTAAAAGACGAAATTTACGCCTTTTTAGCCGAGTATAAAAAAGAAAATAATCTTTAATTTAATAGCGGCGGACGATTTGCGCCGCCGTTTTTACTTAAAATTTCATCTTTTTAATTAGTTAAAAATACTTCTAAAAACTTTGTCAAATTTTACTCAGAACCAAAATAAAAAATCACTGCAATAACATTAAATTTATTCGTCAAATTTAAAACGCGATCACATCGAAATTTTCTTTAAAACCCAAAAAACCGCCATTCCAACGCATAAAATAATAACCGCCTAAATATAATCCATCTTTTTTCCCTTGCCTATTTTTGCCGAAGTTTAATTTATTTGGCTCAACGGAACTTAAGCGGATTCTCTATTATCATCTTTAGTAGAATATGATAGAACTCCTTCGTATCTTTACTGTTATTGTATCTAAATTCACACTCTTTAAGATGAAGCAAGAAAT
>CAURWB010000110.1:0-2610 GCA_963528245.1 uncultured Campylobacter sp.
AGTATCAATATTGCTGCTTGGAGGGCAAATATGGTGCAGTATCCCCAAAATAGATTATTCGCTACCTTTGTAAATTTAAACATAGCTAAAATTAGAAATATGGCGGGAATGCAAAGCGTCCAGCTCGTGAAACTAGATATCAATAAAACCAGAGAAAATAAAAACTCTGTAAATTTGCCGACTCTTGCATCAAAATCATCCGCAAATATCGTCACTATAAAGAGCGCAAAGAAGTTTAAAAGCAAAATAACGCCGTAAGTCGCGGCAAATAGTGTAAAATATCTGCAGGTTTTGACGCCGCTCGCGTGCAAGGCGATGAGCCTAAAAGCCGCGTATATCGTGGCTATCTCGGCCGCCTCGCAGGCAAGCTTAAGGACTCTGACATCAAAGTAAATGTACAAAAAGGAGATTTCCGTCCTGCCAAAAAGAATAAAAGATATCGCCGTTAGTGCAGAAGCCCAAATACCGAGCCTTCTGGCCTCTGTGGGCGTTACGGCCATTTTTGAAAAGGCGCTTGAAACCGAGTTTAAAATTTTTAAATTTTTCCTTTTAAATTTTTGATTTGTTTGAGTCGAATTTGGCTGATTTTCGTAGTTAAATTTGCTTATTGTTAAATCATTATTTAACTTTTTAGCAAGAAATTTGAGCTTAAATTTACGACGATTTTACGAGATTTGGCGGCTTAAATTTAAAATCAGACAATGTTTGGAGTTAAATTTGCGGTAAATTTGATTATCCAAATTTTGACGCTAAATTTTGGATAATCGTCGTTTTTTGTAGATTTATCGTCGTATCTATCGTCAGTGGTTAAATTTAAAACCAAAATAGCGCGGGCATTTATCTCACCTGAGTGCTGAAAATCTGCGTGATGCTCGGTATCTGCTTGTCATCTATGTTGAATTCCGCCGTTTTCATCCGCACGCGGTAAAGCGCGTTTAAATTTTCCTCATTCAAAACCTCGGCGCTGAGCCCGAAAACGTAGCTAAGATCATCCTTTAAAATGAGCGTGCGATCCGCCACCGCAAGGGCGTGGTTTGGCTGATGCGTGGTAAAAACGATACCGGCGCTACTTTTTTGCTTTAAATTTACGATGAGGCTTAGCACGCGGTCTTGGTTTTTGATATCAAGCGCGCTGGCAGGCTCGTCTAAAAACAGAATTTTGCTCTTGCTCGCGATCGCCCTGGCAAAGAGCACGAGCTGCTTCTGACCGCCTGAGAGCGAGTTGAAGCGCTTATTTTTCAGGTGCGAAATTTCAAGGCTCTCAAGCGCGTCCAGACAGATCTGCACGTCGCGCTTGCTCGGCTTTGAAAATAGCGAAATATCGCGCACGCGCCCCATCGCCACGATGTCTTGCACGCTGTAATCAAACGCCACGCTAAAGCTTTGCGGTAAAAAGCCGAATTTCGCCTGCGTGCAAAGCTGCCCCTCTTTGAGGTCCAAAATGCCCATCATGCACGACATCAGCGTGCTTTTGCCCTGACCGTTTAGTCCTAGGATCGCTAAAAATTGACCGCGCTCAATCTCAAAGCTTAAATTTCTAAAAAGAAATTTGCCCTCTTCGTAGAAAAATCCAGCGTCTTTGATCGCGAGCAAACTACCTTCTGTTCGCATCGGCGCTCCTTTTTAAGAGGATGGCAAATATCGGGCTGCCGATGGGTACGGAGATGATGCTAAGCGGCACTTCGCTAGAGCTTATCGAGCGCGATACGTCGTCGATGGCGAGCATAAAAACGGCTCCCGCGACGAAGCAAGCGGGCATAGAGCGCAAGTGGTCGCTGCCAAATATCATCCTAGCGACGTGTGGTACCACCAGGCCGATCCAGCCGATGTTTCCGCTGACGCTGACCTGCGCGGCGACTAGTAGGGTGCAGACGACGAGGATGACCGAGCGCAGCCGCACGATGTTTACGCCGAGCACCTTTAGATCGCCGTCTTCGAGGCTGAGTAGGTTAAATCTCCACCGCATCGCGATGAGCGCCGCGATGCAGGGCGCCGAAACGGCGGCGAGCATGATGAGTTTGTCGTAGTCTGCGCGCACGAAGCTGCCAAGCAGCCAGTAGATGATGTTTGGTAGCACGTCTTCGTTGTCGGCTAGATACTGCACGAGGCTCGTTAGCGCAGCAAACACGCCGTTTATGACGATGCCTGCTAGGATGAGCGAAAAGACGTCGCTGCGCGAGACGAATTTGGCGATAAAATAGAGCATAAAAAGCGCCGCAAGCCCGAAAAAGAAGGCAAAGCCCACGATAAAATAGGAGCCAAAGCCAAGCATGATGCAAAGCGCGCCGCCAAATGCCGCCGCGGTGCTAACGCCCACGATGTGCGGGCCTACGAGCGGGTTTTTAAACACCGCCTGAAGCGCGAGGCCGCTAAGCGCCAGTATCCCGCCGCAAAGGCTCGAAAGTAGGGCGCGCGGGATACGGATATCAAGCACAACGCTCTTTGCTGTTTCATCGGCCGCGAAGCCGAGTAAAATTTTACCCGTCTCCTCTAGGCTCACGGGATACTGCCCGATACCCAGCGATACCGCAAATAGCAGGATCCAGAGCAGCAGCAGGGCGGAAAATTTCATTTATAGCTCGTGCGGTAGAATTTTTGATAAAATTCCTC
>CAURWB010000111.1:0-2604 GCA_963528245.1 uncultured Campylobacter sp.
TGTTTTGGTCGATTCCGTCAAGACGCTAGAATTATTTTAGTAGTAAAAATGAGTGAAATTTTAAAATACGAGCCGGCAAAAATAGAAAAAAAATGGCAAGAAATTTGGAGTAAAAACGGCGAATTTGAGCCCAAAGACGACTATAGCCTGCCTAAAAAATACATCCTAAGCATGTTTCCGTATCCTAGCGGACGTATCCATATGGGGCACGTGAGAAACTACACCATCGGCGACGCCTTGGCTCGCTACTACCGCAAGCGCGGCTACAACGTCCTTCATCCGATAGGCTTTGATAGCTTCGGCATGCCTGCGGAAAATGCGGCGATAAAGCACAAAATCCATCCTAAAATTTGGACTTACGAAAATATAGATTATATGCGCGGCGAGCTTGAAACGCTAGGACTTAGCTTTTCTAAAAAGCGCGAATTTGCGACGTCTGATCCGCTTTATACTAAATTTGAACAAGAATTTTTCATCAAAATGTACGAAAAAGGGCTGGTCTACCGCAAAAGCGCGGTCGTAAACTGGTGCGAATACGACCAAACCGTGCTTGCAAACGAGCAGGTCGAGGACGGGTGCTGCTGGAGATGCGGTAACGCCGTCATCCAGCGCGAGTTGCCGGGCTACTATCTAAAGATCACCGACTACGCGCAAGAACTACTAGACGACCTAAAGCGCCTTGAGGGCAAATGGCCGTCTCAAGTGCTCACGATGCAGGAAAACTGGATCGGCAAGAGCTTTGGCTTGGAGTTTAAATTTGAGCTTGACGAGGAGTCGAAGCAAATTTTAGAAGGCGGCGAGCAGATAGAGGGCTTTGAAGTGTTTACTACGCGCCCGGATACGATTTACGGCGTTAGCTACGCGGCCTTGGCGCCTGAGCACAAGATCGTAAAAAGGCTGCTTGACGGCGGTAAGCTTGAGGCGGCTAAAGCCGAGAGAATTAGAAAAATTTTAAACCAAAGCCCGCGCGAACGCCAAGCTAGCGAAAAAGACGGTCTATTTTTAGGTATCAACGTCTTACATCCGCTAACCGGAGAAAAAGTGCCGGTTTGGGTGGCGAATTTCGTCCTAGCAGATTACGGTAGCGGCGCGGTTATGGCGGTGCCGGCTCATGACGAGCGCGACTACGAGTTTGCGAGCAAATTTGACCTGCCTATAAAATGGGTGGTTAAACCTGCACAGGGCGAATTTGAGGGCGGCAAGGCGCTAACTGAATACGGAATATCTATAAATTCGCCGCTCATAAACGGTCTTGGCAGTGAAGAAGCAAAACTAAAAATAATAGAAAAATTTGAAGCGGATAAAATCGGCAAACGCGTCGTAAATTTTAAAATCCGCGACTGGGGTATCTCTAGACAGCGCTACTGGGGCGCTCCGATACCGATGGTGCACTGCAAGTGCTGCGGCGTCGTGCCTGAAAAGATCAAAAATCTACCTGTGACGCTACCTGACGACGTGCAGATAACCGGCGAGGGAAATCCGCTAGATAAACACGAGAGCTGGAAGCACGTAAAGTGCCCAAAATGCGGCGGCGAGGCTATCCGCGAGACCGATACGATGGATACGTTTTTCGAGAGTAGCTGGTATTTCGCTAGATACGCCAGCGACGAAAAAACGTGGCAGGAGCGTGCGTTTGACGAAAAAAGCGTGAATTATTGGATGAACGTGGATCAGTATATCGGAGGTATCGAGCATGCGATCTTACACCTGCTTTACGCGAGGTTTTTTCAAAAGGCCTTGCGAGACCTGGGCTACCTAAGAGACGACGAGCCGTTTGAGCGACTGCTTACTCAAGGCATGGTGCTAAAAGACGGCAAAAAAATGAGTAAAAGCAAGGGCAACGTGGTCGATCCAGACGACATCATCAGCAAATACGGCGCCGATACGGCGAGGCTTTTTATCCTCTTTGCCGCGCCTCCGCAAAAAGAACTTGAGTGGAACGATAGCGCGGTCGAGGGCGCCTTTAGATTTTTAAACCGCTTATACGAACGAAGCGCGGGTGTAAAAAAATGTACGCAAATCCCGCAGATAGCGCACGCAAATTTAAGCAAAGAAGAAAAATACGCGCGTATGAAGGTTTACGAGGCGCTTAAAAAATCAAACGACGTTTACGAGGAAAATTTTACCTTTAACACCCTGATCGCCGCCTGCATGGAAGCTTTAAACGCGGTAAACGCGCAGGATAATCAGGACGTAACGACGGAAGCATTTTTTATTATCTTAAATTTGCTCGAGCCTATCGTGCCGCACATCGCAAACGAACTTAGCGAGCAGCTATTTGTCAGGGCGAATTTTACGAAAATAGAAATTTTAGACGAGGTTTTTGAAAAAGATAGCTTAAATTTGGCTATCACCGTTAACGGCAAAAGGCGCGGCGAATTTGAAGCGCCGAGTAGCGCAAATGAGGACGAGGTTTTGGCTCTAGCTAGACAAAGCGCGGCTAAATGGCTAGAAGGAAAAGAAATAATTAAACAAATTTACGTGAATGGAAAGCTCGTAAATTTCGTAATAAAAGGCTAAATCGTGAAGATAAAAATTTTACTACTTTTGGCAACCTTTCTCTTAGTTGGATGCGGCTATAAGCCAGTCTCAAAGATTACGAAC
>CAURWB010000112.1:0-2585 GCA_963528245.1 uncultured Campylobacter sp.
TTTTCAAATTTATGCACGAGCGTAGTTATCACGCTAACGCCGCTTTGTAGCTTTTCTATCAGATCGCTTCCGCTACTTGCTCGCCCTGCTTTTATATCCGTGTTTTTAAAAGTTTCGTGTATCTGCTCATCTAGGTCTATCCTATCGGTTACGACGATGATCTTTGAGTTTGTATAAATTTGCTTTAAAAGCTTTGTTAGCATTACCATCGTGAGCGACTTGCCGCTTCCTTGCGTGTGCCAGATTAGTCCGCCCGCTCTTGCGCCATCTTTTTTCGCCGATACTCGCTTTAGCGTCTCTTCGATAGCGAAAAACTGCTGATAGCGGCAAACTTTCTTCATCCTTTTATCAAACAGTATATAGTGCCTAATTAGCCTTAGCAGCCTATCTTTAGACAACAGCGAAAAGAGTGTAGTATCAAGCGCACTTATCTTTCTATCCTTTATCGCGCCCTTTAGGCTCTCATTTACACCGTTTTGCTCTTTCCATACGCTATAAAATTTAAATGGCGTTCCAGTAGTGCCGTATCTTGCCTCGCTGCCGTTTGCTGCGATAGTTAGTTGGATGTATTTAAAAAGATGCGCTATTTCGTCTTTGCCTTGCTCTTTTTCTAGCTGTTTTATGCCGTTTTCAAGGCTCACGCTTGATTTTTTAAGCTCGATTACGACTATGGGTATGCCGTTTATAAAAAGCACGAGATCGGGCCTTCTGTGTTTTTGTGCCTCGCCTTGATTTGCCCTGCTTACTTCAAATTCTTCCGTTACGTAAAAGTCGTTGTTTTGCAAATTTTCAAAATCTATAAATTTAAAAGAGAAACTCCTTCTCGTTCCGTCCTCTAAATTTTCCTCGATACTAGTGCCAAGCAAGAGCAAATTCGTGATCTTTTCATTTGCGACCATTAGCCCTTCGTTTAATGAAACTCCCGCCAGCTCATCGACTGCTTTTAATATACTGCTTTGGCTAAATTTATATCGCTTGCCCTTATACTCATAACCGTTTATCTCGCCAAGCTTTTGGATTAAAATTTTGCTAAACAAAACCTCGCTTGTTTTACCGCCGCGAAGCTTTAAATTTTCTTCTCTGCTTATAAATTTATGGCCCAAGTTTTGAAGTAAATTTATGCTGTTTTGCTGGATCTTATTTTCTGAAGTATCTGGGGTCATTTGGTGTCCTTTTGGCTAATTTCTCTTTAAAGATTTTTTTACAATTTCTTTATTGTCATATTCACTAGTGCTACCAATATCATTTAACAAAAACCTCAATGCTTCCTTAGTATCTTCATCTATCTCATCCTTTTTAAAACGTATAACAGAGATAAAACTATCATCTAACTTGTCGAAACTATCTTCCATTAAATCTGCGGTATGCTCATTTTTATTTTGACTTAGTTTTGCTATTTTAGCTACTCCAATATAATTTCCATTATTCCATATGTAAAACGAGGTTTGATATCCATGGTCATCCCATGAATATTTCTTTAAATATATTTTATTTGTCTTATCGGTATCTTTTAATTTAAATCCTGTTGTTTTAAGTACACTTAAATAATATTGTTTATCTTTTACTTGATTATTAGGTTTTTTTATGTTTGTACTTGAAGTATTTTCCTTATTAAATGTCTGTAATTTTCCATTTATTAAATTTAAGCTAATTCTATCTATAGTAGATTTTATAATAGTATCTATCTCTGACCCATCAGCGTAATCGGCTTTAGCAATATAATTAACTCTATTTTGCTCCAAAAGCGTTTTGGCAGTATCTTTTTTCTCATCATAAACGGCTATTGATGTTCCGCCATTAGTTTTTAACAACTTCATAGCCGGAACATCGGTTTCTCCGTCACCTATATATATCATATTCTCAAATAAAATACGTCTTTCATTCTCTGGTATATATTTATTAATTAGTTTATTATCCCAAGCATTAAGAATTCCCTTATTTATTCTATATAAATATTGAGTTTTTGTTGTATAGTTAATTGCCAGAGCTGGCCAAGTAGGCTTACCGTATCCATCATACATAAAAGAAGATGCATAAATATTTTTAAAATTATTCGCTATAGTCGTTCCATCTATCATTTCTTTAGTGCCAGACGATACTATGTAGTGCTCAATCAATATCCCTTTTTGTGCAGCATAATTGTTAATCCTTTTAAAAAACTCTTCCACCCCGTTAAAATACTTAACAGTTTTACCGTGCTCGCTAAGCTTCTCTCTTGTAATTTGTGCACCAGCCTCATCTGCTTTTTTTACTATCAAATACATATATGATAGTATCTCATCCATGTTGTTTTCTTCTGATAGCTCTTTTACTTTTTTCCAAAAATCTTCTTTTTTTATGCCTAATGTTATTGGTATAAAAGAATTTTCTTGTATGTTACCTCTTGCTAGTGTTCCATCAAAATCATATGCAATCGCCATTATTGCATTGTTTTTTTCGTATGACATGTTCTTATTTCTCCTTTTAGTAGTTTTTGCATCAAGCCTTGTTTTTGTTTTTTCAAATTTTCTAGCTTTAAATTTAGCAAATTTATCTCATCATCGCAAGCCGTTAAAACCTCTGCGATTTTTTGTTGTTCGTTTAAA
>CAURWB010000113.1:0-2525 GCA_963528245.1 uncultured Campylobacter sp.
CAGCATAGATGCGCACAAGGCGAGAAACGCTTTATGTTTCATGCGAATTCCTTTCTATGAGGATTTAAAGAGACACGTTCTCTTTGTCTTTAAATTTGAGGGGTAAATTTGAAAAGGCCTAGCGATTTAAATTCGCTTTTAAATTTAGCGAATTTTACCTATCTAGGATTACATCTTGAAAATGCCAAATTTGGATTGGTCTACCTTAGACCTATATTTTAATTTGCCAAATTTGAACTTTTTCTTTTTCTTGGGAGGCGGAAGGGGTTTCTACTTACGAAGCGTCGCCCCTTCCGCCCCCAAACCCCCACCATCCCCACTGCACGTTAGCGGGGTGCGGTAGCGCTGTCGCGCCGCACGTTTTGTTTAGGCGAGAGCAAATTTGATTAAATTTACCATCAGATTTAACGAAATATCGCAAGCCGAATTTGGCCTGTGATACAAAATTAAAACGAATTATCGCGAGATGATTTTAAATGTTTTGAAGCAAATTTCGTCCCAAGACTAGACATATAGTCTGTCGCAGGGCGAAATTTACGAAATCATTTAAAAGCGCTCGCGAGAACTCCGTTTTACCAAATTTAAGCTAGATTTTCTCCGGCTATCATCCCAAACACTATACAATCGGTTATCGCAACCGTGCCGAGTCTGCTCGCGCCATGCGTACCGCCGGTGATCTCGCCTGCGGCAAAGAGGCCTGGGATCGGCTTATTCGTCTTGCTTGAGATGACCTCGGCTTTGGCATTGATCTTTAGACCGCCCATCGTGTGGTGAGGCTTCGGCGATAGGCGGATGACGTAGAACGGTCCTGCCTCGTTGATCTCGCTTAGCGCGCTTTCTTGTTTACCAAATTCGTCTTTTTTAGCTTTGACGCCTTCGTTATATTTCTTGACGGTTTCTTTTAGCGCATCAGCAGGCACGCCGTATTTTTTAGCGATGTCATCGAGCGTAGCGCACTCGCCAACTATCTTGCCGCTACCCATGCCTTTTTGGATGATCTCTTCGCTTAGGTCTTTAAACGCCATTTTGGTGTCGGCGAAAGTTATCGGGTACGCGCCCGGTTTTTCACGTAAAATTTTAAACTCGGCGTCCGCGCGGGTTTTGCGGTCGGCTAGCTCGTTCATAAAGCGTTTGCCGGTGCGGATATCTACCGCGATACCGTATTTAAAGGTGCCTTGCTGAGTTAGGATCGGAGCGGTACCGAAGCCCTTTTCGTCCGGGCTCGCCCACGGACCAAACTGTATCCAGTCGACTTGTACCGGATATGCGCCGATCTCAAATGCTTTTAGTAGCGCACCCGCAGTAGCTCCCGGGTGGTTCGTGCTATCGACGTCGTCGGGGATGCGCGGGTCTTGAAGCTTTCTAAACGCCTTGTCGCGGCAAAATCCGCCGGCTGCTAAAACGACGCCTTTGTTTGCTTTTAGCGTTTTTTTTGTGCCGCTAGTATTTTCTAGATCGTCGCTGTAAAGCTTATCGTCGAATCTATACTCTTCTCTGATCGTTACACCCACAACGCGGCCGCTATCGTCTAGCACAAAGTCGTCAAATTTGGCGCGGCGGCGAAGCTCGCAGCCTTTGTCTTTTAGCGCCTCAAATTTCTCAAGCATAGGTTGGATGTAGCCAGAGCCCGAGTCGTTTGTAGTTAGTAGCGAGCGAGCTACGGTGTGACCGCCAAAGTGCGCGCAGTGCTCTTTAAACTGAACGCCGTTTTCAAGAAGGAAGTTATACGCGTCCATACCGCGATCAACCAAGGTCTCCAAAAGCTCGGTGTGGTTGATACCAAGGCCGGCTTTTAGACAGTCGGCGATAAATAGCTCTTTGCTATCTTTGATGTTAGTTTTTGCTTGCACCGGATTATTTGCGACCGCCATGCCGCCGCCGTTGATTACGGAGTTACCGCCGATGCGACCCATTTTTTCCAGGATTAGTACCTTGCTGCCTTTTTGCGCCGCTTTTAAGCCCGCCGCAAGCCCCGCAAAGCCCGAGCCGATGATTATAACGTCCCACTCTTCGTCAAATTTGACGTCTTTTGCGTTTAATGCGCTTGCTTGCGCATTTACCGCACCTAGCGCGAGTGCGCCCGCGCCCGCCATACCCAGCTTTAACAAGTCGCGTCTTGACATTTGCTCTTGCATACATTCTCCTTTGGATGAAATATCATAACGGCATTATAATTATATTATCGTGAGTTTGCTGTGAGTTTTATTAAAAATTTGCTCTATCATAAATATCCCTAAATTTAGGGGATTTAATGCAAATTTGACTCTAAATAGATGAATTTATGAGATTTTATTTTTAATATTTATCAAGGTTTTTCTATTAAGGTATAATCTTTTATATAATTTTATTTTCAGATCGTAGAGCAGGATCAAATTTGACAAAATCCGATCGCGCTCAAATTTCGCTTTTTACTAAAAATCGCAAAATTTAAGCTAATTTCAATATTATTTTGGGTAAATTTCTATTTTTCGGTCCCGTAGCTCAGTTGGTAGAGCACTACCTTGACATGGTAGTGGTCGATGGTT